>CAYRLB010000025.1:0-11299 GCA_964424945.1 uncultured Gemmatimonas sp. | reverse complement strand
GCGATCGTGCGCGCCGGCAAGCGACCCGAGAGAACCCGCAAGAAAACAGGCCGATGATATCCGCAGTTGAAGCCTTTCAGCGGCTCCAGGAAGGAAATCGCCGCTTCTGCGCCGGCGTAAGAAGTGGTGATACGCTTTCGAGTGAACGGCGGCGCGACAAGCTCGTCGGAAGCCAGGAGCCCTTCGCCATCATCCTCGGGTGCTCCGACTCGCGGGTCCCCGCGGAAATCGTCTTCGATCAGGGTCTCGGCGACCTTTTCGTGATTCGTGTCGCCGGCAATATCGTCGCGCCTTCGCAGATCGGCAGTGTGGAGTTCGCGGCGGAGCGCTTCGGCACACCGCTGGTCGTCGTACTCGGCCACTCGCAGTGCGGCGCGATTACAGCCACCCTCGACGAGTTGCAGCGACCCCAGGCCAGCCAGTCGCCGAACCTGCGCTCCATCGTCGACCGTGTTCGTCCATCTGTGGAGCCGCTGCTCGCCACTGAACTGCGCCACGATCGGGACGCTCTGGTCCGCGACGCGGTTCTGGCGAATGTGCGGGTCTCGGCGAACAACCTCCGGTATGGCTCCGAGATCCTCGAGAAACTCATGCAGCGTGGGAAACTGGCCGTGGTCGGAGCGAAATACTCGCTGGACTCCGGCGTGGTGGAGTTCTTCGATGTTCCGCCCGAGCTGAAGACCTCCTGATGGAGTGGAAGTCGGTTCTGTGCCGGAGATGAACACGGTGTAGTCGAAAGGCACACCGACCGAGGGTCGATCCCTCCCCGCGATCAATGGACGCGCCCGCCCTCATCCGAGGGGGTTGGGCGCGTTCTGACGATTGATTCCGGCGCCCGCGGGTACCGGTGGCGGGCAGCCGTGCCCCCCGCATCTCCCCCGTCGCTCCGCCTCTTCCCTGCGGAGTTCCTCCACTTCGCGCCTTGCCGAGTGGCATTCCTGAGGCAGCCGTCTCTTGTGCATTGTGTCTCTTCCCTGGCCACATCCTGGCTGGCGCCTCGACAAGGTAGATGCCCCGCCGAACGAGTCTCCAGGCGCTCCGACCCCATGCAGCTCCCCTCTACCCTCCTCACCGAAACCCCTCCCGACACCATCTTCCCGCCCCGCTAAAGTTTCCCCTCCCGCCGACGAAACTAAGCCTCAGAAGGAATTGCAATGACGCGGTTCCGAAGAGGGAGCAAGGAAGCTCCCATCACCGTCACACGGAGAAGTGACAAATGCGTATCAACACCAACGTTTCAGCCCTTTCCGCGCAGCGTAACCTGTCGAACACCAACGCGGATGTCGGCAAGTCGATGGCCCGGCTCTCTTCCGGATTCCGGATCAACCAGGCTTCCGACGATGCAGCGGGCCTTGCGATCGCCAACAAGTTCCGGGCGGACATCCGCTCGCTGACGCAGGCGAGCCGCAACGCTGAGCAGGCCAACTCGGTCCTCCAGATCGCAGAAGGCGGCGCAAGCAACATTCAGAAGATCCTCGACCGGATGAAGGAACTCGCCACGCAGTCTGCGGCCGACGCCGTCGACTCCGATGGCCGCACGCAGATCAACAACGAGTTCACCGCACTCCGCAGCGAGATCGACCGTATCACCAGCACGGTCCGCTTCCAGGGTGAGGAGCTTCTTTCCGGTTCGTACGGTTCGTCGGTCAGCTACACCGCAACGACCACGACCGGCATCCATGACGTCAAGCTCAGCGGCGGCAACGCCGGTACGTACACCCTGAACCATGGTGCCAACGTCGCGACGCTCGTCGGCGCCGGCGGCAGCCAGACGCTCGCAACGACGGCGGGCACGAAGCAGACGCTGAACTTCTCGACCTTCGGCGTCAGCATCGAAACCAATGCAGCGGTCGGCGCCGCAACGCTGGACGCAGCGCTGGTCACGGTCAGCGCCGGCAATGGCGGCAAGTTCATGGTGTCTTCGAGCGGCCAGTACGGCACCAACGACGCCATCAGCCTCGACTCGCTCGACCTGACCGCGACCACGCTCGGCCTCGGCGGCTCGGGACTCGACACGCGCGTCAACGCTGAAACCGCGCTCGCTTCGATCGACACCGCGATCAAGCATGTGAACACGGCGCTGGGCAAGATCGGCGCGGCCCAGAACCGGATCGAGTTCGCGGCGTCCAACACCAAGACGGCGATCCAGAACATCTCGGCGGCGGAGTCGGTCATCCGCGACCTGGACATGGCCGAGGAAATGACGAAGTTCGCGAAGAACCAGATCCTGCAGCAGGCCGGCACCGCGATGCTGGCGCAGGCGAATCAGAGCTCGCAGGGCATCCTCCAGCTCCTCCGGGGCTAAGGGCTGACCGGCAGCGGCCGATGAAGTACCTCCCGGGGGCACCCAGCCCCCGGGAGCTGTCGCCTTGTAAGGACCTCCCAAAATGGCATCGATCTCATCATTCAGCGGCATCGCCAGCGGCATCCAGTGGGCCGATCTGATCGATCAGATGATGAATCTGGAGTCGGCCAGAAAGCTGACGCCGCTCAAGACGCAGGTCGGCGATCAGCAGGGCCGACGCATTGCCTGGACGACCTACGAATCCCTGCTCAACAAGCTGAAGTCCGCGGCCACTCCGATGCGCGACCGCAGCGCATTCTCGGTCCTCCAGACTTCGGTCGGCACCAGCGCGACGGGCAAAGCCCTCCTGACGGCATCCGCTTCCCCATCCGCCACACCCGGCAGCTACAGCGTCGAGGTGATCAGCATGGCGAAGGCCGACAAGGTCAGCGGCGGACCGGTGGCCGGCACCTCGACGCCACTCGCGATCGCCGGGGAATTCTTCATCAACGGGCACAGGGTGGACGTTGCCGCCACCGACTCCCTGGCGGCGATCCGCGACAAGATCAACTCGGTCAACACGGGCACGAACGCGTCGGGCGTCAGCGCCACGATTCTCTCCACCAGCAGCACCGAGAGTCGCCTCATCCTGACCAGTGAGCACACCGGAACGCGCGGGCTGGAGCTGGTGGATGGCGGCAGCGGCGTTCTCACAGCTCTCGGCGTCACGAGCGGCGCAACGGCAGCGAATACGAACCCGCAGACGGGTATGGCGGAGAGTCAGCGCTTCTCCAGCACCACCACGCCGATCGCGAGCATGCTGGGCGTCACCGCGCCTCCCGCCGTCACCACGGTGGTCATCAACGGTCAGAAGATCGAGGTCGACCTCGTCAACGACACCTTCCTCTCCCTGATGGCGAAGGTGCAGACGACGGGCGGACAGATGACATCGGTAGAGGAAGGGGTGGGAGGAAGGACCTTCCATCGGCTCTCGGTCGACGGAGCGGTGACGGCCGACGCTACCGCAACCGATCCCGCGGCGAGTCAGCGCATCGTCGAGCTCCTCGGCTTCGCGAAGAGCCAGCATGCTTCTACGATCGCAGTCGGAAAGGACTCGCTCTTCCGCATCGACGGCTTCACCATGTCGCGCCGCACCAACACCGTATCGGACGCGATCCCGGGTGTCTCGTTGAACCTGCTCGCGGCGAATGGCGGCGACCGGACGAGCTCGGTGACAGGATCGGGACTCACGCTCGGGACTGACCCGAAGACGGTCGGCGCAGGCAACTACCCGATCGAGTTCACGACGACCACCGACCCGGTTCTCGGAACGCACATCACCGGCGTCACGATCGGCGGCCAGGCGGCCGAATGGGATGCCGAAGCGGGCCGGATCATGGGCGCTGCCGGTTCGGCCTTCGAAGGGGTGGAGATCTTCTACTCCGGTGCCCCGGCCGCCGGTCTCGCGGGGAGCTACCAGGTCGCAGGCGACATCGCGGTGCAGGTCGATGTGACCCGCAACCTCGACGCGACGGTGCAGCAGATCGAGGCGTTCGCCGCCGCCTACAACGAGCTGGCAGCCTTCGCCGACAAACAGCGCGAGCCCGGAGCCTCCCTCTACGCGAATGGAGCCCTCCGATCGATGCAGCGCTCCATCACGACAACGCTGCTCGCAGGGGTTGCCGGACTGAGCCCCACCAATCCATACTCGCGCGCGTCGGTCACCGGTGTCGCCCTTTCCGACGAGGGAAAGCTCATCGTCGACGCCGGCAAGCTCAAAAGCGCGCTGACGACGAACCTCATCGATGTTCAGGCCCTCTTCGCGACCAGCGGGACCGCGACGGACGGCCAGGTCTCCTTCATCGGCAACACCTCGGCGACGAAGCCCGGTACCTTCGCCATCGACATCTCCATAGCCGCCTCCCGCGCCTCGCATTCCGGAAGTCCCGTTCCGGGCGGCTTCTATGCCGCGACCGATGGCATCTCCGATCTGCTGAGCATATCCGACTCAGGCTCCGGAAAGACGGTCGACTTCACCGTCACGCACGGCATGTCCCTGAACGAGATCGCTGCGGGTCTTTCGGCGCTCTTCGCCAATGAGAAGATGGGTCTGACGGTCGAGGCCAGCGGCGGAACGCTCCATTTCGAATCAACCGATTACGGGTCGAACACGACCTTCGGGCTCGAAGGCGCTGCCCTCGCCAATCTCGGCCTTACCGCAGGAACATACGCGGGGACCGACGTCGCCGGGACGATCGGAGGGCTCGCGGCCACGGGCAGCGGCCGCATCCTGACCGGTGTCCCCGGTGGCGAGACGGAGGGCCTTGCAATCCGCTACACGGGCACCGGAACCGGCCCCGCGGGCGAGCTCAATTACGTGCTCGGCGTCACAGGAATGATCGATCGCGTCCTCGATCAGATGACCCGCGCCGGCGATGGAGTAATCGCCGGCCAGGTCACCTCGATCGACGCATCGATCGCCGCCCTGAACCGCCGCGCGCAGGACGTCGAATCTCGTCTCGAACTCCGCAGGGAGGCGCTTACGCAGCAGTTCATACGGATGGAACAGGCGATGAGCCTCATGAATTCGCAGAGCAGCTGGCTGTCCGGCCAGATCAACGCAATGACCGCGAGCAACAGCAAATGATTCTGGAAGCGGTTAGTCCGACGCCCCGCTCCGCAGCCGAGGGCGAAGCTCTCGCAGCCTTCCGGACCCTCGGCGAGCTTTCGGTGGAGGCGGTCGGTGCGGTGGAGGCCGGCGACAGCGAGTCGGTGTTGAGGATCCTCGCCGAGCGCGCGCGCATCATGGAGCGCGTCGACGGCCTCATCGTTCAGGTGATGACGGAGCCAGGAAGTCAGGCCAGCACAGCCGCCTCGGGGGCTCCCACCGCCCTCGTGCACGCTGCCCGTCATCTTGCGGATCTGGATGCTGCGCTTCGCGCGGCGGTGGCGGCCCACAGGGATGCCCTCAGTCGCGATCTCAACGCACTCGACAGCGGGGGTGCGGCACGCTCCGCATATGGCGGCAGACCTCGCTCGCGTGAGACGATCGACGTGACGCGGTGACCTCAAGTTAGCCCGCCAACTGCCGAGACTGTCAGACGCGGATCAGAGAGGCCATCACCACTTCTACACGAACGACTCCAGGTTCCAATGAGCTACACCTCGCAATCCTCCCGGTACCTCGAGAACGATGTGCTGTCGCGTTCTCCGGAGTGGCTCGTTACACTTGTCTACGATGCACTCCTGAAGAACCTCCGTCGCGCCGACGTCCAGATCGAGACGGGTGACATCGAAGGCAAGTCGACGAGCCTGACCCGCGCCGGAGCACTTCTCGCCGAACTCCTGTCTTCGCTCGACCGGGAGAAGGGCGGCGAAATTGCGACGCGGCTTTCGTCCCTCTATACCTACTTCTCGCTCGAGCTCATGAACATCGGGCGGTCGCTCGATCGCGTCGCCCTCGGACGCCTCATCGCGATGGTCGAGGAGCTGCAGACGGCGTGGATCCGGGCGGCGGAAGAAGTTGCTCCCCGCGCTCCCGGCTCCTCGCGTTCATTCGCCGTAAGCGCTGCGTGATCGCCTCTTCTGAACCGGGCCCGACCGGCACTGTCGAGCGGCTGCAGAATTACGCCCGGTTCGTCGGGATTGTCGCGGAACAGCTCGAAGCAGCCAGGACGGACGACCTCGAACGGCTGCGCCGCCTGGAGGAGGAGCGGGTCGCTCTCGAGCGCGAGCTCACCACTTCGACGCTCCTCGACCCGCCGGTCCTGTCGGAGGAAGACAATCCCGATAGCACCGTCACGGATGAAGCTCTGGCCCGCCTTCAGGATGAGCTCGACCGCGCGCTCTCCACACTCGATGAACGTTTCGACACCGAGCGCTGGACCGAGCAGCAGATGGCGCTTCTCAGCGATGGAGCGATAAGATCGGCCCGCAGCATGCCCGCGCCAAGATCGAGCGGGCGGCCCTACCCGATTCTGGAAGAACGTACGACTCACCTCGACCGACGCTTCTGATCGGCGCAGCCTAAAGTGCCCGCGGTTATATGCCGATAATTTGAGGCAAAGGAGAAATCTGCTCATATGAAGATCAATCACTCCAGTTCAGAGATCCGCCACACCGACCTCACACGCGAGGTACAACGGACCCCGCCCGGCCGCGAGCGGGATGGATCGGCCGACCTCGCCGGAACCGCCTCCGGCCGTGGTGACAGGGTCCAGATCTCGAACGCCGGGCGCGCCCTGGCGGCACAAAGCAGCGGAGAGGCAACCGATTCGCTGACCCCGGAACGTATCGCGGAAGTGCGCGAGCGCATCCTGTCAGGTGCGTACAACTCGCTCGACGTTGTCGACCAGGTTGCACGGAAGATGCTCGCCAGTGGCGACATCTGAGGAAGGCTTCATGGAATCCCGAAATATCGCGGACCTCCTCTACGAGTCCGAAGCAACGCTCCGCCTGGTGGATTCGGCGCTCGATGAGATCCGCGCCGCTGACCGGGAAGCAGAGGGGAGATCCACGGCCGCCGTCCCCGACGGCTCGGCTGAGGTACGAGCAGGCCGAAGCGGATACGACGCGCCTTCGGAGTTCCGTATCCGCGCCTTCTGGCAGGTGCAGGAAGTCTCGGATTGCGTAAGGGAGAGCCGTGAGCTCCTTCGATCGGCAGCACTTCCCGACGATGACGCTGCTCAGGCTGATGGCGAAGGTGCGTTCGATCGGGTGCTGTCGCTGATCGATCAGCTCGACCCTGCCTCGGCCTCCGATGCAGGAACACACCGCGACGAGCGACTCATTGCGGACCTACGCGCGGAGGTCCTGTCCCTCATCGGGGCAACGACCGCCGGCGACGAGCGGGCGAAGAACATCTCCCGGGCGATCTCCTTCCTTTCGGAGGCGGAGGGCAGGCTGACGCAGCTTCATCACATCCTGGACGCCGGGACGTGACCGTTCGCGCCAGCCTCGCAAACTGAAGAAGCTCCCGGCCGTCCTGGCTCGGGAGCTTCTTTCATTGCGCGGCGGTGAAAAGTCTCACATATAGCAGGGAGCGGGGCGATGCTGGCGGGAAGAACCCGATCGTCACGCGCGGCGCCCCTTCCCTCCCGCCTGGCGCCGATCATGTCCGGCCCCCCGTCACCGCGGCCGGGCTCCTGCCATGCGGCCTGGATCCTTTCCGCTCCAGCCGCGCGCCCCTCTCGAGTTCACCTCCGATCAGATCGAGAAGCGGACGAGGCTCACGGTCGGCGCTCGTCCAGATCGCCTCCGCGGATCTGGAGAGCCGATTGATCTCGCCGACGGGCAGTTCGGGGGGGACCAGCACGAGAATCGGGAGGGCATGAAGGCTCTCATCCGCCCGAACTCTGGCGAGGGTGGAAAGCACATCGAGGCGGGGCAGAACGAGGCTGAGAATAGCGATAGTCGTCCGGCCTCGACCGATCATCTCCACCGCTTCCTCCCCATCTTCAGCCCCTCGGACCGAGCATCCCGAACTTGCCAGCGCTTCCGCCATGATCCGCCTCAGATCGGCGTCGGGTTCGGCGAGAACGGCGGATCCCCCTCCGATCCTCCCGCAGACGGAACGGATCGCGTCCAGCGTACTCTCGACGGAGATCGCCCGGGGAAGTGACCAGAAGGATCCGATCTCGATCGCGCGTGCGGGGTCTTCCGGAAGGGACCGCAGCAGAAGCGTACGGACGAGCGAACCAGAAGCCCCGCCTCGCAGCCCGGCAAGCCCCCGCCAGGCGCTGTCCCCCGATGATTCCAGATCGAAAGCGACAAGGTCCGGCGCCTCCTCACGCGCAAGCGCGACCAGCCGCAACGGGTCCGGCGTGGAAATCACCCGCAGCCTTCTGTTCCCCTCCCCCGGGAGATCCACGTTCTCGCTCCCGGCCCCCTGCAGCATCACGACCGTCGCCGGACCGCCGCCTACCCCCCGGCTCCGGCGCGCCATCCCGCTTCGGGGCAGGCGAACGGTAAACTCCGAACCGACCCCGACCTTGCTTTCGATCAGCACCTCGCCCCCCATCAGCCGCGCCAGCCGCCGCGCGATCGGCAGGCCCAGCCCGGTGCCACCCACCGACCGGGTAAGATCGTTGTCCACCTGATAGAACTCTTCGAAGATCAGAACCTGCTTCTCATCCGTGATTCCCGGCCCGGTGTCCCGGACCCGGACCTCCAGCATCTCATCATCCGCATCGAAGGAGAGCGACACCTCACCCTCCTCGGTGAACTTCACGGCATTCGAAAGCAGGTTCAGGAAGATCTGCGTCACCCGAGTCTCATCGGCGTGAATCGAGCGCTGATCCGGCGGCGGAAGACCGGCCTCGTCGATCTGCAGACGCAGCCCCTTGGCGGTCGCAAGCGGCGCCACCTGCGTCAGGCATCGTTCGACCACAGCGGCGAGATCCACATCCGTGAATACCACATCGAGCTGCCCACTTCCGATCTTGGCCAGATCCAGCACCTGGTTGATGAGACCGAGAAGATGCTTCGATGTCTCGCTGATCCGCGCCAGCATCCCCTTCTGATCGGCGTTGAGCGAACCCTTCACCTCCAGATCGAGAAGGTCGGTATACCCGATCACCGCGTTGATGGGCGTCCTCAATTCGTGGCTCATCATCGCCAGGAACTGATCCTTCGCTTTCGTCGCCTCCCGCAGCTCCTGGTTGACGTTCTCCAGCATCTCCGCCTGCTCCCGAAGCTGGCGGTTGGTGTGCCGCAGCATCTCCGCGTACTGGCGCTCATCGGTCACGTCACGGAAGACGAAGGCACCGCCGGCCGCTTCGCCCGTCGCCGTAATGATGGGCGCCGCCGAACCGGATAGCTGCCGATCGTCACCCCAGGGCGACTGCGCGATGAAGTCCATTCGCCGCACCCTCTCCCCCTTCAGCGCCCGACCCAGCGGGAGATCGCCAGCCGCACACGCCCGCCCGTCCACCGTGGCGAGGTTGAAGGCAGCGGGCCATTCGTCCACGGTGACGGTAGCGACCTCCGGCCCCAGGAGTTCCTCAGCCGCCTTGTTCGTGCGTTCGACCCTGCCGGCCCCGTCTACTACGACCACCCCATCGGCCATCTGATCCAACAGCGCCGCGAAGCGAAGCGCCTCACGCTTCGTCTCGGACTGCGCGATCTCCAGCGAGGCGAAGAGCTCGGCCGTGTGCAGCGCAGCCGCCGCCGTCGCGCCGAGCGCCTGGGCGAACGCCAGCCCGCCGCGGTCGAACTCCCGATCATCCGAGTAGCTGTCCCACGAAGCGACACCGACGACATGCCCCCGAACGAGCATCGGAAGAGTCAGCGATGCGGTCGGGCTCTCGGTCCCGCTCGACATCGCCGAAATCGGCAGCAGGATGGACGACGCACTCGTGACGTACGGCTCCCCCGTCGCCACCGCCTCAGCGAGCCCCGGAAGCATCGCGACCGGCGCCTGCACATTCCGGATATCTTCCCCTGCCAGCCGCTCCGCCACAGGATGGTCGGCCCGCAGCACGATCCGCTTCCGCCCGATGAGGACCTCCCCCTCCTCATCGAAGGTGTAAAGCGAAGCGACATTCGCCCCGAGCAGTTCACCTACGGTGCCGAGGAAAAACTCGACGACCTCCTCGGGATCGAGCGACGTCGAAAGCCTCTGGGCGGCCTTCTGCGCTCCCGCCAGCTGGTTCGCCAGCTCCCGGGCCTCTTCCGCCCGCCCCCGCGCCTCGGCCTCGGCGCGCTGCAGTTCCGACGCACGCTGCGCGACCTGAGCCGCGAGCTGCCGCGCGTCACGCTCCGCCGCCTCCCGCCGTATGATCTCCTCGCGCTGCTTCACGATCGATCGCTGCAGACCATAGAGGAAGCCGGCGAAGGCAACGCCTATTCCGAGCCCCGCAATCCAGATCGCCCAGCGCGTGGCCTGGATCGCCCGTTCGTCGACCGGCTCATACGCGAAGCGCAGCAGCCACTCGGTGTCGGCTATGCGAACAGGATGCTCGATCGTCTGCCAGCCATCGACGAGGCCCACGCTGGTGATGGCAACCCCGGGCGGAGCCGACAGCGCATAAAGATACGATTCACCGGCGTCAGGCGGCCGCGACTGCTGCCAGTTCGCATACGCCACCCGCTGGATCCCGCCAGGGTCGAGCTCACCCACGACGACGGCGATCACTTCGCTGCTGTCACTCGAGATGACCGGATCGAAGACGAAAACCCGCCGGCCGACCGGGAGATCCATCACACCGGTCGCCGCCGCGCGGCGCGTTGCAAGCGCACGCAGGTAGGGGTTCCGGACGACCGTATCCGTCTGCAGCTCATTCGGCGTCCGCCCGAACCAGGCGCCCACCCCGGATTGGATCGTCTGGTCCGAATCGATCACCGAGATGGCCGTCAGACCGGACAGATTCATCGTGGCGCTGTCCACCGCGGCAATGAACGCCGACGGGGAGATCTGATCGCTGACCTGCTCGACGCGAATCTTCGCAACGGCCAGCGCGCCTACACGCGAGGCGACAATGTTGCCGATCTCATCGGCCAGCGCCGTCGCCTCCCGCTGCGCATTGGAAGCCGCCTCGCGGCGGAGGGAGTCTCGCTGGGAGCGCTGCTGATCGTCGAGCCGGAAGAGAAGCATAAGGACGACGCCGAGCACCATGGCGGGCGCGGCGAAGTTGTGCTTGAGCATCCACGCCATCACGGGGTTCCGATCCTTCGGTGGCTCCATCAGCTGCGGTGTCCGGGGGAACGATCGCGGGTTCCGGGAGGGAAGCGGGAAGCCCCGCGATGCGCGTCGGCATAGCACGATTCACACCATGCCCGGCGCTCCGAATGAGCTCCTGTAAACCGTCTGAAAAAAGGGGACCTTACATGGTCTGCCGGCACGGCGGTGGTCGGGACGTCACTCTCCGATGGGTCGCTCCGGATGCCCCGACTTGTGCACCATTGGCATGAGAGGCATCATGCCTGCTCTGCCCTTGCGGCTATTCCTCAACATGAAGGTCTCTGCCAATGCCCCGCTACTGGCTGCTGAAAAGCGAACCCGGAAGCTACTCGATC
>CAYRLB010000024.1:21568-33341 GCA_964424945.1 uncultured Gemmatimonas sp. | reverse complement strand
TCGGTACCGGTGGACAGATCCTCGTTGGCCATGCGGGAAATTACAGGTGAAGGGGGTCCGGACGCTGGGCTTCATGCGGATGCTCCGCTCCCGCATACACCTTCAGCTTCGACCGCATCTGCCGGCCCAGGGCGCCCTTGGGGAGCATTCCCTTGACCGCGAGCTCAATGACGCGCTCCGGATGCTTCTCGATCATTCGGCGGAAGGGAATGAAACGCTCACCCCCCATGTAGCCCGAATGACGGAAGTAGGTCTTCTGATTCGCCTTGTTGCCGCTCAACTCGATCTTCTCGGCATTGACCACAATGACATGGTCGCCCGTATCGAGGTGAGGGGTGTACGTCGGCTTGTGCTTGCCGCGTAACACGCGGGCGACCTCGGTCGCCAGCCGCCCGAGGATCTTCCCCTCGGCGTCCACTACATACCAGCGGCGCTCGATCTCGCCCGCCTTTACGGAATACGTCTTCATCAGCGTCTCGCTCGAAAAAAAGACGATGCCCGCGATCGCGAGCGCCGTCAGTAAGGGCAGACAGGGATGATACGGAAATTCGGGCCGGGTGTCAACCGGAATGCCCCCGAAAGTTCTCCATGCCCCCTGCGCCACCTCTGGATACGGCTCGAAGGAAGTCGATCATACTACGCAGCCGTGGATTTGTGCCGTACTTCTTCCGTCGGTACGGATCGGCATCCGCACTCCGCGCGTTTCCCGAAAGTCAGTTCACGAACGTTTCGAGGAAGCGCGCCCGCGACTGGTGCCGGAGCCGGGAAAGCGCGCGCTCCTTGATCTGTCGGACCCGCTCCCTGGTAATTCCGAAGCGCTCCCCGATCTGCTCGAGTGTGAGCGGCTCCGCCTCTCCCAGCCCGAAGTACAGGCGCAGCACCTTTGCTTCCCGTTCGCTCAGCGTTCCCAGCGCATCGTCGATGGAGCGCGACAGCGCCTCGCTGTACACCTCCTCATCCGGCCCCGGCGAAAAGGTGTCGCAGATGTAGTCCAGGAGCTGGCCCTCTTCACCCGGCACGAGAGGAGCATCGAGCGACAGATGCGTCTGCGCCATAGCGAGGGTGTGCTTGATCTCCTCCTGCGGGAGCTCCAGCTCCTCGGCGATCTCCTCCATCGTCGGCTCCCTGCCGAGTTCCTGTCGCAGAAGAGAGGAGCGTTTCCCGATCCGATGCAGCGTTCCGGCCCGGCTGAGCGGGACCCTGACGATGCGGGACTGTTCCGCGAGTGCCTGCAGGATGGCCTGCCTGATCCACCACACGGCGTAGGAGATGAACTTGATCCCCTTCGTCTCGTCGAACTTCTTCGCCGCGCGCATCAGACCGATATTCCCCTCATTGATGAGGTCGGCGAGGGAGACGCCCTGGTTCTGGTAGCGCTTCGCTACCGAGACGACGAAGCGGAGATTCGACCTGATGAGACCTTCGAGGGCGCTGGCGTCCCCCGCCCGGATGCGGCGCGCATAGTCCGCTTCACGTTCCCGGTCGATGAGAGGATATGCGCTGATTTCGCGAAGGTACTGGTCCAGCGACTCCGATTCGACCGTCAGCTTGCGAACAGTAGTACCGTTCATAGAGCCGTTCGTGGGAGGTCAGGCGGAAGGCGTGCCGTCTGGAGCCAGAGGCCGGGGCGGCACGTGGTCTTTTTATCCGCGGGGATGCGGATTGGAAGAAGGTCGGCAGGCCGTGTCAGCGCCGCTGAGCCCGGCTCACCCTCATCGTAGATACTGGATAGATGCCGCAAGGCTGTCAAGAGGCCCCCGGCCCCTACGGCATCAAAAGGTCTCCCGGCCGCTCAGTGGATGGCCTCCCCGATCCGGCTCCAGCGCACGTCGAAGAGCCAGGAAAGGGGTTCAAGCGGGTTCCTGACGAATGAGTAGTAGACGAACATCGGTCTACCTCGGATCGAATTCGCGTCTAGGAATCCCCAATAGCGGGAATCTTCGGAATTGTCGCGGTTGTCGCCCAATGCGAAGTACTTGCCGGTGGGCACGACGATCGGTCCCCAGCTATCCCGGGTCGGCTCGTAGTTGCGCCAGTCCCGTTTGCCGCGCACGAGGTAATCCCGCTGCCAGAGCATTCGTTCATCCGAAGGCTCGGTGAAGAAGTCGTTGTGGCGGGTGTACGGCTCGTCCTGGGGCACACCATTGATGAAGAGCACCTTGCTCCGCATCTCGAGGGTGTCCCCGGGCAGACCGACGAGTCGCTTCACATAGTTGCGATGCGGCTCGTGCGGCGGGAAAAAGACGATGACATCCGAGCGTTTCGGTTCCGCAAAGCCGGGGAGCCTCGCCTGCAGACCGGGAACCTCGGCGCCGTAAACCGCCTTGTTAACGAGAAGGAAGTCGCCGACGAGAAGAGTGTTCTCCATCGACCCTGTCGGGATCTTGAATGCTTCGATGAAGAAGGTCCGGATGAGCAGGAAGAGGACGATGGCCGTGCAAATAGCCTTCATGCCCTCCCACATCCAGCGACCGGTGGACATCAGCCCACGGCTTTCGTCGTAGCTCGGACGTTGAGTGTCGTAGAAGGAATCGGACTGGTCTCGAAGTGCCACGGCAGATCTCCCAGCGAGGATCGGCGGGCGCGCGATGCAGGGGCCGCCGGGCGGGCAGCAACGGGAAGGTCCACCCGTTCCTGCCGCAACCCACTAATACAGCCCGGACAGCATCGCCGTTCCCGTCATTTCCGGCGACATAGTCACGGCAAACGAGGCGGACTTTCCACCACAGGAGATAGCACCGCCCGTGCCAGCCAGACCGGCCAGCCAGGGCCGGTCAGCGCGGTCGTCAGGACAGCAGCAGAATAACTATCGCCGCGACGGAGAGAAGCACCGTCCAGAACGCCCAGAGCTTGTGGAGCGAGAGTGCCGGGTACAGCCGCTTGTAAAGGCGGGCCAGAAGATACCCGGACCCGAACGATCCGAAGAGCCAGGCGACCGAAACGATCAGCCAGGCGGAGGTGGAGGTCATCTACCCGCCTTCGTTGCTGTCCATCGGAGACCTTCGCACCGGCTGGCCGGCCCCCTCACTCCTCACGGAGAAGGCTGTACCGCTCGATCTTCTTGTAGAGATTCGACCGGGGCATATCGATGACGCGGGCCGTTTCCGAAACGTTCCAGTCGCTCTCCCGCAGCTTGTGGAGGATGTAGGCGCGTTCCGCGGCATCCTTGAACTCGGCAAAGGTCGGCAGGGCCAGGATGTCGCCGGAAAGCCCCGCGCCACTGTTGCTGCCCGCCGCGAGAAGATCCACATCGTGTTCGGCGACCTGCGGTCCGGACGAGAGAATCAGCAGGCGTTCGACTGTGTTCCGCAGCTCACGGACATTTCCCGACCAGTCCATCCGCTGCAACCGTTCGATGGCGCCTTCAGAGAAGGAGCGCGCGGCCAGGTGTGACTCCCGGATGCCCAGTTCGGTGAAGTGGCGAACCAGCATCGGGATGTCTTCGCGACGTTCGCGGAGAGGGGGCACGTGGAGCGGGATGACGTTGAGCCGGTGGAGCAGGTCTTCCCGGAAGCGGCCCTCCCGGATCTCCTCGCTCAGCTCCTTATTGGTCGCGGAGAGCACGCGAACATCGACCTTGATCGTTCTGCCGCTGCCGACCCGCGTCACGAGTCCTTCCTGGAGCGCCCTCAGGACCTTCGCCTGGGCCGCCATGCTCATATCGCCGATCTCATCGAGAAAGAGCGTGCCGCCGTGGGCGAGCTCGAACTTGCCGGCGCGATCCTCATGGGCGCCGGTGAAGGAGCCCTTCACGTGGCCGAAAAGCTCCGATTCAATCAGCTCGGATGGGATCGCGGCGCAGTTCACCTCGACGAAGGGGCCCTCCGAACGACCGGAAAGCCGATGGATCGCCCGCGCAACGAGCTCCTTCCCGGTACCGTTCTCACCGGTGATGAGGACACGGGCGTCGGTCGGGGCGACCTTCTCGATCCGCTCGAGGACCTGACGCACGGCGAAGCTTCTGCCAACGATCTCGTAACGGCTCTGGACCTGATCCTTCAGTCGCGCATTCTCCGTCAGCAGCCCGCGCTGCTGGAGCGCGTTGCGGAGAACCAGGAGGAGCCGATCGGTGTCGAGCGGCTTCTCGAGGAAGTCGTATGCGCCGCGACGGGTTGCTTCGACTGCTGTATCGATCGTGCCGTGCCCGCTGATCATCACGACGAGCGCGAAGGGATCGATCTCCCGGATCTTCGTGAGTGCCTCGAGCCCGTCCATGCGGGCCATCTTCACATCCATGAACGTCAGGTCGGGGAGGAACTCGGCGAACACTCCGATCGCTTCGGGACCGCTGGAGGCCGCGCGGACCTCGTGCCCTTCATAGTCGAAGAGCTGTGCCAGCACGTGTCGGATTCCCTCTTCGTCGTCGACGACCAGTAGGCGAGCCATTACGAATTCAGGGCGTGAGGATGAGTTCACCACCCTCTACCCGGGCGGCGCTGATGCCTTCGGGAAGGGGGAGGGTGAGCGCGTCGGATTGCAGCAGTTGCGAGTAGAAGCGCGCCGGTACAGGCATTCCCTCGACCTCTACCGAGCCGATCTCCAGGACAACCGAGTTTGCCTCTCGCGACCGGACTGTTCCGACGACGTCGACACTGGTCGTGTCGGGAAGAAGGGCCCGGATCGGGCCAAGGTCGATCTGCGCGGGAATCGCGCTCGTCGGGAAGCCTCCGCGTACCCTTACCGTGTCGCCGGACATCGCCACGACGGGCGAATGGATCGGGCGGATTTCCCAGACCTCGGGCCGATAGGCGAAGAGGCTCGTGAGCTCATTCGCCGTGAGGGCGACCTCCTCCCCTTCGGCAACCTGCTCGAGCTTCGACTCGGCAGACGCTGCAGCTTCCGGCGAGACAGCATCGTCAGCGGGTGATCCGCCCGGCCGGAATCCGAGCGCGAAAGCGAGCAGTCCGGCGATAAGAGCGAGCACCAGCAGGAGAGCCGCACCCAGCGCAAAACGTTGCATCAGATTTCCCTGTTTTCGAGACTCAGCGCCCGGAGCGCTTCGGCTGCGCGATCGATGTCCTGCGGCCCTGTGTCCCAACCTGCCGAAAGACGATAAGCCCCGGTCTCGACTGTTCCCAGGACAGCGTGTGCTTCAGGTGCGCAGTGCAGCCCCGCTCTACCCTGCACCCCATATCGACGGTCCATCTCGGTAGAAAGTCGACCGGCCGACCAGCCATCCATCGACAGGGTGACGATCCCCACCCCGTCCGGCGCATCGGGGGAGTGAATGCGCACGGCGGGAATCGTACGGAGCTGGCTGATGAGTCGGCTCTTCATCTCCGCTTCGTTCGCCTGGACGCGCGCCGGCCCGTACTCCAGGAGCCACTCGACCGCGGCGAGCAGCCCGGCGATACCCGGCGCGTTCTGCGTCCCGGCCTCGAGACGATCGGGGAAGGCGTCAGGCATATCGAGCGCCATAGAGTCGCCCCCGGTGCCGCCCCGGAGCAAGGGGTCGACGTCGATTCCCTCCCGAACCCAGAGGCCGCCGGTTCCCTGGGGTCCGAGCAGACCTTTATGGCCGGTGAATGCCAGCAGATCGATGCGGAGGTCATCCACATGAACCGGGAAATGACCGGCCGACTGGGCCGCATCGAGAAGAACGAGCGCACCCGCCTGATGCGCCCGGTCGGCCATCTCCCGAACGGGGAGAACGGTTCCGAGGACATTCGACGCATGCGGAAGGGCGAGCAGCCTGACCCTTCCCGCTCCTTCCGTGAGCAGCGCATCGAGTTCAGCCAGATCGAAGTTGCCGGAGGCGTCACACCCGAGAACCCGCTGCTCGACCCCGAAACGTTCCAGCGCCGCAACGGGCCTTCGCACCGAGTTATGGTCGAGCGAAGTGCGGATGACTACGTCGCCGGGCCTGAGCAGGCCATGAAGCGCCGAATTCAGCGCGTGGGTCGCGTTCATCTGGAAGGCGATGCGCCCCGGATCCCCTTCGATGCCGAAGAGCTCGGCGAGCCGCTGACGGCAGCGGAGGACAACGCGGCCGGCCTGAAGGGCGCGTGAGTGCGTGGACCGGCCCGGCGTCGCCCCTACGTCGCGGAGGTAGCTTGCGACAGCATCTGCCACCTGAGGGGGCCGTATCGCGGCGGTCGCGGCGAAGTCCAGATAGGTGACAGCGCTCATCGATCGAAGAAGGGGAGTAAGGGAGAGGGGCGTCGCGTCATGGCTGCGTGTCGGTTGCGTCAGGAGCGAGTCGCAGATCGGCAGGCTGCCGGGACCGCCGCGACCGCGCTTCCACTTCGAATACGATCACGAGAAGGGCAATCGGGATCGACAGGAAGATCGCCAGGTCGGCGATGTTCCCGGGGGGCAGCCAGATGCCGGCCCAGCCGAACGAGATGAAATCGGTGATCCCCCAGAAGAAGGCCCGCTCCCCGACGTTACCGAGCATCCCGCCGAGGACCAGGCCGACGAAAGCCCATGCCCAGGGCCGACGATGCGGGAGGAGCCGCTGCGCACGGGTCACGACCTGAAGAAGAAGGGTGACACCTGCGATGGCGAGCAGGGCTGCGAGGATCTGGCGGTACCGGAGGGGCAGGTCACCGAAGAGCCCAAGGATCATCGCAGGATTCTTGACGTGCCAGAGGGCGAACCGATCGTCGACCACGACGAGGATCCCGTTGAGGGGGATCGTGGCGACGATCACCGCTTTTGTGAGCCAATCCAGAAGGGCGACGCCTGCGGCAATAAGCAGGATCGGCTTCCAGCCGCGGTGCGGTTCATGGTCCGTGCTCCGCCGCCTCGGTGCGGGCACGGGAGTACGACCGGTGAAGGATCGATGAACGAAAGATCCCATCCTCTGGAGTTTGCTGAAAAGCTGTTCTTCCGCCGTAAGGATCGTGACCAGCCGGCGTTCGAAATCCGGGATGACCGCTCTTTCCGAGCCGCGACGGCTGTCGAGCGAATACCCTGAGCCCGCGCCTCGCGTACGATCGCTCGCAGAATGCTTGCAGGCTCTGGCATGGAACTGATAGTGAAAGCGTACACCGAATAGTAGCTTGTCGACCATCCGCATGCGCGTGCGGCCGGCCCTGAGACGTTCTCTTATTCGGAGAGCATCGAAATTCGGCGAGCATCGAGGTGGTGCCGCCGTCCGTGAACCGGTTTTCGGCATCTTCCGCCCGATCGAAGTTCCTGCTCCCGGAATGCGAGGGGTATCAGGTGGGCGGCCCAACGACACGCTTTCGTCTTCAGTTGCCTCAATCGGGAGGCCATCCCGTGCCGCTCCGCCACCGTCGAGCATCACAGAAACATGCAGACAGTTCCGCGCCCCCTTCTGGTCCTGCACCACGATGAGCTGTTCAGGGGCCGATTGCATGCAGCGGCGCGGACCCAGCGGCTCCAGATGCGGAACGTAGCCGATTGGGACGAGTTGAGCGACGAGGTCCGGGTGGCCCCGGCGTCATCGTTGCTCGTCGTCGATCCCTATTTCGGCGTCGAGGGGGGTGAAGCGCCATCCGCCGATCTTTCCTCGCTGATGAACCGCTTCCCGTCGCTGACGGTGCTGGCGGCGCTTTCAGTCGGTACGGGCCGACTGTCGGACGTGTTGCGGCTCGGCCAATGGGGAATCGTGCAGATCATCGATCTGGAGGAGGATATCTCCCCTGTGGCGCTCGCCAGCCGGCTGAACAGTGCACGGGGACGCCCGCTGCTCGGCCTAGTGGAGAGAGTTCTTCCCTCGTACACGTCGGCGGCGGCTCGGGCGATTCTCACCACGGCAGCCTCGATCGTCGCGGAGGGGGGGCATGGCCGGGACCTGGCGGGGGCTTTGCGAATATCGCCGCGGACCCTCTTGCGCTGGTGCGACCGCGCGGGGCTCCCACCCCCGAAGCGGCTTCTTCTCTGGATGCGAATCCTCCTGGCAGCGGAGTTCCTGGACGATCCCGGACGCCCCTTCTCGGCCGTTGCGGCCGCGTGCGGATATTCCAGCGACAGCGGCCTCCGCCTCGCGCTACGCCGCTTCACGGGGATGAGCCCGTCCGAGCTGCGCGAGAAGGGGGCGTTCGGTGCAGCGTCAAACGCTTTTCTGGCGGCGCTGGGTCAGGGGAAGAGCGGCGGACGGCGGACGGCGCCCCCGCGAGCCAGCGGAAGAGGGTGAGCCCACTCCCATCTCCCCCGCCGCCGGGTCGTCGAACATCCCTCGCCCGCGATTGGACCGGAATTTCCAGTCCTCTCCGCTGAATCTGTCCGAAGATCATCCCCCCGCACACTCACGTATGGTCTTTCAGTTCACACGGCGCCTGAAGATTGACCTGGTGTTCGGAGCGACGCTGCTCCTGTTCATCATTGTGGCAATCTTCGCGTTCCGGAGCATCTACGGGCTTCGGAGCACCCAGGATGCGATTCAGACGACCGAAGAGTCGTTGCGGCTGATGGCGATCGTGCCTCTGAACCTGAAGGACGCGGAAGCGGCCCAGCGAGGCTTCCTCCTGACCCGGGATGAGGAGTTCCTTGAGAGGTACTATCCCCTCCCTGGAATGGTGGCGACCGACCTCGGCTCGATCGCCGAAGAGATGTCCGCTGACACGGCCCAGGCGCGGCGTGTCGAGCTGCTTACAGGGCTGGCCGGCCGACGCGTAGCTTTTCTGGATGCCGGGCTCGATGCCGGACTGCGCGGGGACTTCCAGGGTGCGGCCGAAGTCGTCCGCAGCGGCGGCGGGCGGGAGATCATGGATTCGATCGCCGATGTCGTCTCGCAGATGGCGGCGCACGAGTTCGTCCTTCTCCAGCTGAGTCAGAGGCGTGAAAGGGAGGCGGCAGGATGGGGCATTCTGCTCGTCGCTCTAGGCGGTGCCCTGACCGTCATGACGCTCGCCGGATCGAGACAGTCGGTCGTGAGTGAGCTGAGAGCCCGCGAACGGGCGGAGAGGAAGCTTTCCGAACACAACGAGGCGATCCGTGAGCTGTACCGGATCGCTTCATCTCAGGATCTCGCTGTCGACGGGAAGATCCAGGCGCTGATCGATATGGGTACGCGGCGCCTCGGCATGTCGGTGGGCGTACTGGCTGACACGGACGATGGGAAGTACCAGGTCGAAGCCGTTCATGATCCGTCGGGCCGCATCAGGCGGCTCGATACCTTCCCGATAGAAGATACGTACTGCGCGGCGGTTCTGGAGCGGAACGCGCCCGTCCTCTTCGAGTCCACGGCCGCGGTGCGGGGGCAGGGATCCCCCTCCTTCATGCGGGCGGGGCATGGGTCGTACATCGGGATGCCGGTGATGGTCCGTGGAGGGACGGTCGGCACCCTGAGCTTTCTGGACACCCTTCCCCGTGACAGCGCGTTCACCCAGGGAGATGTGGACTTCATCCAGCTCGTGGCCCAATGGATCGGCCATGAACTGGAGAGGGTCGAAGCCGCGGCCGCGCTCCAGCAGCGGGAGGAGCGGTACCGGGTGCTCGTCGAGAGCGCTTCGGACGTGATCTTCACGACCGATGAGGAGGGCCGTCTATCGTACGTCAACCCGGCCGGCTCGAGGACGGTCGGATACACGACGAGTGAGCTGAGCGGGATGCCCTCCATCGATCTGGTGCATCCCGATTGGCGGGAGGAGTTCCGGGATGGCATCCGCTCTCAGGTTCAGGCAGGGCGTGTCTCCTCCTATTACGAGATCCCGGTCGTGACGAAGGAGGGTCAGACGGTCTGGCTCGGGCAGAGCGTGCAGCTTCTCCGGGCCAACGGCCGGCTCATCGGGATGCAGGCGGTCGCCCGCGACATCACTCGACAGCTCGAAGTCGAACAGATGAAGGACAGCTTCCTCTCGATCGTCAGCCACGAGTTGCGCACGCCGCTGACGGCGATCCGCGGGTCTCTGGGGCTGCTGGCGAGCGGGAAGATGGGGAAGCTTGAGGAGCGCGGTCAGCGGATGCTGGAGATCGCGGCGCAGAACACCGATCGGCTGGTCCGGCTGATCAACGACCTTCTCGACATTGAGAAGATCGAATCGGGGACGGCCCCGATGGAGAGCCGGCTCGTCTCGCTCGGCGACATCATCGCGCAGGCGGCCGAGGAGATGCGATCGCTCGCGGAGGGGGCCAACCTCGTCATACGCAGCGACTCGACCGATGTCGAGCTGATGGCGGATCGGGACCGTCTTCTGCAGGTCCTTACGAATCTGATATCGAATGCGGTGAAGTTCTCCAATCCCGGGGGCTCCATCACGATCACGGTGGATGAGCGGCCTCACGAGGTGCGGGTGGCCGTCAGCGACGAGGGCCGGGGGATACCTGCCGACAAGCGAGATGCCATCTTCGAGCGCTTCCAGCAGGTAACCTTCGGCGATGCGCGGGAGAAGGGGGGAACGGGTCTGGGGCTGCCCATCGCGCGCAGCATCGTCCAGCAGCATGGCGGCCGACTGTGGGTGGACAGCGAGCTGGGTCGCGGCAGCACCTTCACCTTCAGCCTTCCTCGCGGGTCGGTCCCGGATGTGGATGTCGGGCGCTCCGTCCTGGTCTGCGAAGACGACCCGACGGTCGCGACCTATGTCCGCGAGATTCTTCTGAGATCGGATTTCGAGGTGATCCATGTGTCCACTGGGAGCGAAGTCGTTTCGGCGGCCGCAACGATGCAGCCATCGGTCGTGCTGCTGGATCTTTCACTTCCTGGGATCAACGGGCTGCAGGTAATCGATCTTCTGAAGACCAACGAAGGGACCCGCCACATCCCGGTGGTGGTGATGACGGCAATGCGTCGCAGCGAGAGCAGGATCGGGATCGACGATGTTCTCGGATGGGTGCCGAAACCGATCGATCGCTCGGTTCTGATTCAGACGCTCGAAGCCGCGCTTCAGGGGGCGGCCGAATTCAACGTCCTCATCGTCGAAGACGACGACGATGTCGCGGGGGTGATCGCCGAGATCCTGAGATCGAGGGGTCTCACCAGCCGTCGGGCGAGGAATGGGGCTGAGGCGATCGAGATAAGCAGGGACCAGTCGTTCGAGCTGCTTCTTCTGGATCCGGGCTTGCCCGGCATGGACGGGTTCGCGCTGGTGGACTGGCTCAGGCGTCACAACCGTCATCGGACGCTACCGGTGCTCGTGTACAGCGCCCGAGATCTGGATGAGCAGGACCGGGACCGGCTCCGCCTGGGCCCGACGGAGTTCATGACGAAATCACGCGTCTCCCCGCAGCAGTTGGAGAGACGGATTGCTGCGCTCTTCGGGCAGGCGATCGGCGTCGAAACCGGCAATACCTGATCGATATGACGAAGCGAGTTCTGATCATCGACGACGAGCCCGACATCCGGGAGGTCGCGCAGCTCAGCCTGGAGATGGTGCGAGGGTGGGAGGTCGTCTCGGCTGGCTCCGGCGCCGAAGGCCTCCGGCGTGCCGGCGAGGAGAAGCCGGATGCGATTCTCCTCGACGTAATGATGCCCGAGATGGATGGGCCGGCCGTTCTCGCGAGGCTGCAATCGGATCCTGCGACCGCTGAGATACCCGTTCTCTTCCTAACCGCGAAGGTACAGGGCGCCGATCAACGACATCTGGCTGGAATGGGCGTCATAGGTGTCCTCGCCAAGCCCTTCGACCCGCTGACCCTCGCCGACGAGATGGCGGACAGGCTGGGGTGGGATGACTGACGGCGCCCCTCTGGCGGACCGCGTCGCGGCGATCTGGCAGAAGTTCCGTCCGGCGATCGTCGAGCGGCTGGTGGTACTCGACGAAGCCGCCGCCGCGCTCGCCGGCGGCCGACTGGACACGGACGGGCGGCGCGCGGCATTCCGCGAAGCGCACAAGCTCGCCGGGTCTCTCGGCACCTTCGGCTTCGG
>CAYRLB010000024.1:18330-21468 GCA_964424945.1 uncultured Gemmatimonas sp. | reverse complement strand
CCGATCGCCGGAGAAGCCGCACGGGCATGGATTCATCGCCGCGACGAGGGTGAACCCCGCCGGGTAGGACAGAGTTCGACCGGCTCGGGCGATCGTCACCTGCCGCTCCTCCAGAGGCTGCCGGAGTGCCTCGAGGACATTCCGTCGGAACTCGGGAAGCTCATCGAGGAAGAGAACCCCATTGTGCGCGAGTGAAATCTCCCCGGGCGCTGCGTTCGACCCGCCGCCGATCAATCCTGCGTCGGAAACGGTGTGGTGCGGTGCGCGAAAGGGCGGTCGAGCCAGTAGCGGGGTACCGGGCGGCAGCATCCCCGCCACCGAGTGAATCCGCGTCGTTTCGAGTGACTCCTCCCTGGAGAGGTCGGGCAGGATGCCGGGGAGGCGTTGAGCCAGCATCGTCTTCCCGGATCCCGGTGGACCTACCATGAGGAGGTTATGCCCCCCTGCTGCTGCCACCTCGAGGGCCCGCCGAGCATGGCCCTGCCCTTTCACATCCGCATAGTCGAGCTCGGATCTGCTGTCGCCGGCCTTCTGCGGCAAGCGGCTGTGCTCCGCGGGTGCGAGGACGTCCTCGGCGCCGCGTAGGAAAGCCACGACCTGAGCGAGCGTTCGGCCGCCATAAACCATCGCCCCTTCGACCGCCGCAGCTTCCGGAACATTTGAGGCGGGAAGAATCAGATTCGGAGGATTCCGGTTCCGAACCGCCGTCGCAACCGCGAGCGCACCCCGTACCCCCCTCAGGGATCCGTCCAGGCCGAGTTCACCGAGGAGGACGAAGCGACCGAGCCGATCGGGTGGGAGGTGTCCCGTACTGGCCAGGATCCCGATCGCGATCGGGAGATCGAAGGCGCTGCCCTCCTTTCGTATGTCAGCCGGGGCAAGGTTTACGGTTATCCGACGCGGAGGCACTTCGAATCCGCTGTTCCGGAGTGCTGCGATCACGCGCTTCTCGGACTCGCGTACAGCGCCCTGCGGCAACCCGACCGTGGAGAAGGCGGGAAGACCTGGTGAGACGTCAGCTTCCACCCTGACCAGATATGCATCGATGCCGAGGACTGCGGCGGAGAGGACCCGTGCAAGCATGGCCGTGACGATCGGGTTCGCTGTCGTGCCCGGAATCGGGCGCACAGGACTGCTGCTCCGCCACACTAGCGTCGAAGCGCGGAGAAGGGCAGCCCGTGTGTTCCAGCGGCCAAATCCGGCCTGCCGGGGTCACCACGTGGGCCATCTGATGGGGGAAGAAGAACGAGGAAGGCCCCACGCACGCACCCGGCGCCTGCCCTTGAGGAGGGGTGCGTCGACCGGGCTCGGTAGCGGGGTGAAGAGGGCGGCAGCGAGGCTACGCAGAACCGTCGTCAGGAAGGAGGATGCCCCCGGCATCATCCATCGGGAAGCCGGGGTTCCAGGCGACTTCCCAGAGATTTCCATCGGGATCCGCGAAATAGCCGGTGCGCCCGCCCCAGAAAGCGTCGTGGGCCGGCCGACTGATCCTCCCGCCGGCAGCTTCCGCCGCTGCGAGAGCCCGATCCACTTCGGCGGCACTTCGAACATTGTAGGCCAGCGAAACTCCCCGGAAGCCGCTCCCTTCAGCGGAGACAGAGGCATCGGCGGGCATCTCGTCACGCGACCAGATGGCCAGAACGAGCGGCCCGAGCTGGAAGAACGCGACTTCATCGCCCCGATGGGAGAGCGAAGCCACCCGAGCGCCTCATAGAAGGCGGCTACAGTGGGAAGGTCGCGTACAGCCAGCGTTGCGAGGCTGATCCGCGGTTCGAAACGAAAGGTCGATCGATCAACCATCAGCAGGGGATCTCTCCCTCGCAGCTCTGCCAGCCCTCGCGTCAGCGGCTCACCAGGATTCGTCCGCGGTGGGTCCGTAGATCGAGGGGAGCGGAACGTCGATGAGGCGAAGATACACCGTGAGTTGGCCCCGGTGATGAATCAGATGATTCAGATGCTGTCGGACGGCGACCCCACGTGGCAGTGTGAGAAGAACTTCTTCCGCGCGTTTGAGCGACCAGGGTGTTTCGAGCGCGTCGCCGACGACCTCGGCCAGCGACTCCCGGGCCGCCGCGACACTCCGGTCGAAGATCCCCAGCAGGATCTCGGTCCGTTCGAAGGAATATCCGGCGCCGGCCGTGAGGTCGATGGACGGCTTCCGCAGCGTCTCGGAGATCCATCCGGGCATGAGCGCGACAAGTTGCGCGAGATGCCCGAGCGGAAAGGATTTCTCATGCGGCTTCCACTGACCTCTATCGGCCGGAACGCGTTCGATCAGCCGCCGGGTCGTGGCCATCTCATAGTCGAATTCCGCGAGCGGGATTGCCGGGACGCTCATCTTCAACCGTTCCCATCAGAGAGGTGGAACTGCACGGAGGTAGATCCGCTCATCATAAAAGCGGCGCCCCGCATGCGTCGACGCCCGAGAGTTGAACGTCCAGATCGGCCCGGAACCAGCCGGACTGACCTCCCGGCTTTTCGGCATTCACCCACCAGGCGCGCCGATAATCGCCGTAATACGCGCCCTTCGGAGACCCCGCTTCGGCACCCCAGAACGCGCTGATCTCCTTCACCTGACCATCGTGCCAGACATTCCAGAAGCTCTCGCCGATATAATCGAGGACTACGAGGGTATCGCCAGGCGCGAAGGCGATCTCCGCAGCGGCGTCACCCTGCACAGTATCCAGCACGACGACGATGGCCGGCCCGCGCACCTCCACGTAACCCGTCCGGGCACGGAAGCGGTCTGTCGGGCGCAGAGTATCGACGGGGAGAGCACCATCGGCCGGCTCGGCAAGGATCGGGATCACGGAATCCGCGCGCCACTCGCCATAAACACAACATTCAAAAGGGCATGCCCCCGCGCGCATAAGGACGCTGTCCGGGACGGCATCGAAATGTCGCTGCGCCACCGCCAGCAGGGGTACGGTGCCGGTCTCGATCGTGGAATCGCTGAAAGCAAGCTCTTCCACGTCGTACGCTGCTGGTCGGTTGTCGCTGCAGCCGGCTGCCAGAAGTGCGGCGAGAAAAAGCCACACCGAACCCGACGGTCCGGCGAGCGGCCATCGTCGACTCATTCGTTCGCCCTCGTGACGTCGTACTCCAGGAGAACGATCCCCGAAGGATAGACATGATGCC
>CAYRLB010000024.1:16109-18230 GCA_964424945.1 uncultured Gemmatimonas sp. | reverse complement strand
GCGTTTCGCAATGAGCGCGAGAAGACGATGACCTTCTTCCCGAAGAAATCGCTCCCCATCTCCAGCATCGCTTCGTACGTCTTCCGGCCCATGACGAGGGTGTCGAACTGCGAAGCGAGCGCATCAAAATCGATCGCTGGATCCATGACGATCCAGTCGAACTCGCCATTCGGGCCGGCGATGAATCCATCGACACTGCAGGCAACCTGGTACCGGATACGAGACATCGAAATCGTCGATGGTCGGAGCGTGAAAAGCGATAATCTGGAATGCGGAACGGCCACCGGCACCCGAAGTAAATGGCGACAGCGAGCTCGGGGGACGTGTCAGTTCGTCGAACCGGGAGCAGGGGCGCTGCCATCGAGCGAGTAGACCCAGAGACGGGTGCCCCCACTTCCGATATTTCCACTCACAACGGCGATGTACTGGCGCCCATCGACAGAATAGCTGATCGGGGCAACGGGCGATGACCCGATCCGGCTCTCCCACAGCTTCTCCCCCGTCGATGCATCGTGCGCAAAAATCCATCCGTCGCTGCGCAGGCTGAACAGGAGATTCTCGCCGGTGGCCAGGGTCCCTCCGTTGCGGACCTGCTCGGACGGGATCGTCCAGACATCCTCCTGCGTCACAGGATCCCGTGCGATCAGGAAGCCGGGCGGATCAAATACCGGCGCCGGGGGCGGCTGTACTGCGTCCGGCGGGATGTTGCGGATCGTCCCCGTACTGAACTCGCGGAGCGCCGGTTCGAAGTCGGGGTCGAGCCGGTAGAAGGTCGCGGTGTTCTGTCCGGGGATATAGACGAGCCCTGTGTTCGGATGGTAGGACATCGGGTGCCAGTTGTGCGCGCCCCACGCCGCTCCGCCCGGCGAAATCCACGCGCCGATCGTGTCGTACCGCGCGATGGGGGTCTCCACGGGTCGGCCCGTCGCAAGGTCGACGTGCGATGCCCAGGTGACGACGCCGACCTTGTCCGCAGAAAGCAGCTCGCCGCTAAGGCGGTCGATGACATAGAAGAAGCCATGCTTCGGCGCCGTCATCAGAACGCTTCTCGGGCGCCCGTCGATCTCGATCTCGGCGAGCGTCATGTTCTGGGTCGTCGTGGCGTCCCAGTTGTCTCCCGGCACCGCCTGGTAATACCAGACGAGTTCGCCTGTATCCGCATCGACGGCGACGATGGAGTTCAGGAAGAGGTTGTCCCCTTCCCCGTCGCTGCGCCAGAAATGACTCCAGGGGGCGCCATTCCCCGTCCCGAAATAGAGCAGATTGGCCTCTGGATCGAAGGAGAAGCTGTCCCATACGGTTCCGCCCCCACCGTATTTCCACCACTCTCCTGACCAGGTGCTCGCCGCCATCTCCAGTGCGGGCGATTCGAAGGGTTGGGACGGGTCGCCGGGGACGGTATAGAACCGCCAGACCTGGCTACCGGTCTGCGCATCATACGCGGTCACATATCCGCGCACGCCATGGTATTCTGCGCCTCCATTGCCGATCACAACCTTCCCGTTCACCACGCGCGGTGCTCCGGTGATGTTGTACTCATAGACGCCCCAGGGTGTCGTCTGGACGGACCAGACCGGCTGCCCGCTTTCGGCGTCGAGCGCGACCAGCCGGCCGTCGGAGAGGCCGACGTATACCTTCCCGTCGTAGAGCGCCACCCCCCGGTTCGGCCCATTCCTCGGCCCGTTCAGTCGGGCGTGGGCAGGATCCCACTTCCACTTGAGCGACCTGTTCCTCAGATCGACGGCGACGACGACATTCAGATTCCCGGTCAGGTACATCACGCCATCCGCGACGAGGGGCGTCACCTGCAGGGACTGTCCGCCACCGGGTATCTCCCAGCTCCAGTCGAGCCCGAGTCGTGACACGTTCTCGGTGGTGATCTGATCGAGGGGGCTGTATCGCGTTTCGGCATAGTCCCTCCCGTAGGTCAGCCAGTCGGCAGGGGGGGCGGCCTCCAGCAGAGCATCGTCGATTGGCTGCTGTGCAGAGAGGTACGTTGCATTCGCGGGGAGCAGACCAGCCAGGACGACGAGACCGACCGGAATCGAATTCCGCATCTTCTATCGGTGTGGTGGCAGGGTGGGTAGGGACCGGTAGGCGGGACAGCTCGGAAGATGATGA
>CAYRLB010000024.1:14383-16009 GCA_964424945.1 uncultured Gemmatimonas sp. | reverse complement strand
CTGACCGTTGATGGAGCACTGGACCTCGGTCGGCGTGACCGAGACGGCAATCTGCTGGGTCACCGGCTGGCCCTGACCCGCGGCGCGGTTGACCGCTTCGTGCGCCGTTGGACGGGCGCCATTGAGCTGGAACGGGTCTGGCCCGAAACCGCGCACGATGAAGTTCCCATTGCCATACGCCGCGCAGTACAGGTAGCTCTGGTCGTCCGTCCCCATCCCGTTGCCCCCGACGACGATTCCGTACGGGTGCGGATGGTTGTTGAGATTCATGTACTGCGGCTCATTGAAGGTCGCACTGACCGTGTAGCTCCCCGAAGCGGTGTTCGCCGGGTTCCAGTAGGTGACCGCGGGACCGGTGGTGACGTGGAAGCCCTCTCCCATCGCGGCAAACCGGGAATTGTTCAGCACCTGCCCCTGCGCGGCTTCCTGGGCATCGATTTTTCCTTGCCAGCCGGCTACGGCGATGCCGCCGTCGGCGACCGTACGGGATGTGTCCTGCGCCTGAGCATTCGCTGCAGACAGCGCCAGCGCGAAGGCTGCTGCCGCACTGACGAAACGATGGTGCTGCATGAGTCTACCTCGAGGTAAGATGTTTACGTCTCCGCCAATCATGCCAGGCGGACTGTGTCGACCCGCTGCGAAATCCGACTCGCCTCCCGAACCCGTCTGCGCTTGCTTAAATGATGAATGGGACGGCTCCAATTGAAAAGAACGTCGTGCATCGACCCGCGAGGATGCACCGACGCGCTCCTGACCCAGTCGCTGATCGAAGGGGGCGATCTCCTACCCCTCGTCCCCCTGATTCGGATCCACCAGGCGGCCGGGGATGGGCGAAAGATGGGGGACCGCTCGAAAGGACATCCTCCGGGCAACGTGACGCCTTCGGTCTTCCGGGTGACCGGAAAAAGCCTGACGTAACCCGTTGCCTCGCCGCCGGGCGATATGTCTGCCGAGCACTCTCCCGTCACTCGCCAGGCCGGATCCCTGATTAAACTGCAACCCTCGCGCCCGCGGCACGCGCACACCTTCGCCCGCGTTGAAGAGGAAGGGGCGGGAGAGGATCGGGGGAGAGCGTCGGAGCCGTCGGAAGAGGAGACGATCAGACCTCCCCTCGCAGATAGGCGAGCCGCAACGCGTCCGGAAATTTCTCGATCGCATAGCGGAGCATCGTTCGGGGCATACGCTGGTACCGGGGGCGCAGGAACCCCTCCTCGACCTCGCGGTCGCGCTTGCCGACCTCGCGCAGCATCCAGCCGACTGCCTTATGGATGAGGTCGTGAGCGTCTTCAAGAAGGATATCCGCCACCCGAAGGGTGTCCGCAAAGTCGCCTTTCCGGATGAAGGCGTGGGTGGCGATGATGGCGATACGCCGCTCCCACAACGAGGAGGAGCGCGCCAGCTCGCAGAGGATCGAGCGGTCGCGATCGAGCAGATATCCGCCCACGATCGCCGCCGCCGAACTGTCGACCAGATCCCAGCCATTAATGCGATCTGTACGCGACAGATACAGCCGGTAGATGGCCTCCTGCATCGCCGGCTCCCCGCGCTTGAAGGCATCGACGAGGATGAAGAGTGCGACGAGGCGTGCCTCGTGGTAGGCGGAAGCGAGCAACCTGTCACATTCCG
>CAYRLB010000024.1:6110-14283 GCA_964424945.1 uncultured Gemmatimonas sp. | reverse complement strand
TCGCTGACCAGCACCCCGCCGAGGATGAGCGCCGAGCCAATCAGCGTCCGGGCCGTCATCGGCTCCCCGACCGCCGCTCCGATCAGCCCCGCCCATACCGGCTCCATCGTATAGATAACCGTCGCACGGGTCGCCGAAACCGTCTGCTGCGCCCAGTTCATTGCGCTGAGGCCGAAGGCCGTCCCGACGACCCCGAGCGAGACGATTCCGGCGATGAATGAGGGCGTGTAGTTCGGCGCCGGCTCCCCCACAATGACCGCGAAGAGCATCGACAGGACACCAACGATGGTGAACTGCAGGAAGGCAAGCCGGAGCGGATCCGTCTCCGGTGCGAAGCGGCCGATGAAGACGATCTGAAGCGCTGCACCGAGGGCGCAGCCGAGGGTCAGGAGCTCTCCCGGTCCGAGCTCGATTCCCATCCCCGCCGACGATGAAAGGACGAGCAGACCGGCGAAAGAAACGCCGATACCGAGCAGTGCAGAGAGCCGCGGCGCACGCCCGATGATCGCAAGCTGAAGGAGCGGCACTGCCGGCACATACAGAGCCGTTATGAATGCGGAGCGGCTGCTCGGAATGTACTGCAGGCCGCTCGTCTGGAAGGCGTACGATGCGAAGGTCGCCCCACCGACCAGCGCCGCCCCGACGAGCTCCGACCGCCGGAGCTGGTGGACCCGCCGCCGGAAAAACAGGTAGATCACCCCCGCCGCGAGCAGGAACCTGTGCGCGACCAGACCGAAGGGCCCGACATCCCGGAGTGTTATCTGGATGATGAGGAAGGTCGCCCCCCAGATCACCGTAACGGCGATGAGAACGAAGTCGGGGAGCCTGGAAGCGGTAGAGGCAGGTTCAGCAGCCAGGCCGCTCACAATCGTCCGACGCTACGGCTGGATACGGATGCTGATGGAGGGCCACTCGATTCGCAGAGCGGCCTGACATCTTCCTGACCGCCGGATCGCACGGCCGCAGCAGCCGACCCTACCGCGCGATGCAGGGAGGGCCGGTGTCGGAGCTCCCGGCCCTCCATGGGGTTTGAAGCTGGCGCGAGCGTAAAGAGGAGAGTGCGACGACTATCCGTCGCCTCGCTCTTCTCGAGGATGCCCATGCCCCTGATTCCGGGCCTCCCCGCTTTCATCGAAATCGCGGTTCGTTCCCTGAGTCGATTCGCTTGCTCGGTGCGGGGCCTTTTCGCTCCCCGGGCTTCCATCACTGTGACCGACGCCAGCCGTCCGTCCGACGCCACGCTGTTCACCTTTCTTGAGTTCACCCATCGTATCCTCCTCTGGTTCAGGCTACCTCGTACAAAGGCGTCCCGTATCAAAGGTCGTTCCGGACGGGCAGGTCAGGCTGAATCCACCACACGAAGAAGAATTTCGACGGCCGTCCCCTCACCGGGGGTCGAGTCGACGCGAATCTCCGCGCCCCAGGAGTCCACGATGCGCCTGACAATGGCGAGTCCGAGGCCCGTTCCGCTACTGCGCGTCGAAAAGTGCGGCTCGAAGATCCGGTCGATCTGATCCGCTGCGATACCGACACCTGAATCCGCGACGCGAAGTGACAGCGCCCCGTCATCCGTTCCGAGCCCCAGAGAAACGGTGATAGTTCCGGCGCCATCGATCGCCTCACGCGCGTTCTCCAGAAGGTTCACGAGAACCTCCTTGAGCTCCGCGCTCCGGCCGATGACCCGGGGCAGGGCTCCGGAGGACAGATCGGCACGGAAGACGAGGTCTCCCCCGCCGCCATAGAGGGCGAGCGTCTCGCGGACGGCCTGCGCCGCATCTACGGATTCCAGTGGCGCTGCCCCGAGTGCGGGCGATCCGAACCGTGAGAATGCGCGGGCGATTTCGCCTAGCCGGTCGATCTCCCGGAGAATCGCCTCGACATTCCGGTCCAGAATCTCTTCGAAGTCGTCGCGCCGGTCACCGTAGGCGCGCCGTACATGCTGGATGGCAAGCTTGATCGGGGTCAGGGGATTCTTGATCTCATGGGCGACCTGACGCGCCATCTCGCCCCAGGCGAGGACCCGCGCCGTGCGAACTTCCGCCGTCAGATCCTCGACCACCACCACCGCGCCTCCGCCCCCCTCCTGACCGCTGAGCCTTCGCAGGCGCAGCCGCACGATACGGCCATCGAGCTCCAGCTCCGTCGAGGCCTCCGGCGACCGTGAATGCCAGAGCTCATAGAGCGCCGTGGTGAGCGGCCCATCCCCCGCCTTCGAATCCAGCAGTGCCTCTCCAGTCCCGATCGGGAGCCCGATGATCTCCACGGCGCGCGGGTTGATGAGCTCGACCCGGCCCTGAGCGTCGATCGCGAGCACCCCAGCCGCAGCTTCGGCCACGATCGCCTCGGTGCGGCGGGTTTCCTGTTCGAGCGCTGCACGTGTCCGGTTGAGCCGTCCGATCATTCCGTTGAACGTCGTGTAGAGGCTGCCGAACTCATCCCGCCGCTGCTCAGTGAGCCGCATCGAGAGATCCCCCTCACCGACCGTCAGCGCGGCCCGGCTCAGCTCGTCGAGCGGGCGGGCGAGCGCGCGGCTGACGAGCAGCGCCAGAACGATGGAGAGGCCGAGCCCGAGCAGGATGACGACGAGCGCCACATCGCGGAACTCCTGCTGCCGCCGGGTGATCTCCTGCGAGGCGAGCGGGATCGGCGCCGCCAGGACGTCCATCAGGTCGAGCCGTCGATAGGCGACGAGATAATCGCTTCGGGCGAGACTCCGCTCTTCAAGGGCGACCAGGTCCTGTCCCCCGGCGAGCGGCAGATAGACCGTCGGGGTGAGCCAGGTATGGAAAAGGCCGAGCTCGAGAATTTCCGGAGCGGTCGCGGCAGACAGAGTTCCCTGCCGGTAGAGCAGAAGCTCCGATCCGGCCGATGCCCCGATCTGGGAAAGACTGATGGCGGGAAGTCGCGCCGCCGCCTCATCGAGTGCCTGCTGCGCGAGCGCTGCAGCAGATCGAACCACTTCCCGCGCCACCGCCCCGTATGAGATGGCCGCGAAGGCCAGCGTCGGGAGCAGAAAGAAGATGAAGAGCGAAATCGAGAGCCTGCCCCGGAACGACCGGAGCCAGTCCGCGCGCAGGAAGGGGACGGACCCGAGCTCCCGGCAAAGCGCTCGGGCGGCGAGCCAGAGGAGCAGCGCGACCAGCAGCACCGCAGCCTGCACCAGGATCATCCGCGCGATCAGCAGCGGCGTCGGCGGGAGCGCGATATCGAGGTGGGCGTGAACCAGGCCTTCCGGCATCTCGACCAGCGATTCGCTCCGCCACCACCCATCGGTGCGCATCCACTGGATCGTGTCGACGCGCGGCATCATCAGGTGGTCCTCTGCGATCGTTCCCGCATCGCTCGGGACGAGGAAAAGCTGGCGGCTTCGCGGCGCTCCTTCGGGCGCTCCTCCGGGTTGAAGCAGCCGGGCGAGCGGGGTGGCCGCCGCGATCCCTCGCCGGGGGGGAACGGCAGCAGAAACGGTCCGTCCGTCGGGGAGGGGCACCAACGCCAGATAATGTATGCCGTTCCTCCCGCCGAAATGTCGCACGACGGGCTCTGCAAGCGGTGCCGTCAGCTCCGCGATGACACTCGGCGGGAGGTCCTCCGGCTCGCTCAGATTCAGCTCCGACTGAAGAACGCCATCCTGCCAGAGCGAGATGTTCGCATCGTAGCTTTGCGCGGCAAGACCGCTGTCGACCCAGCTCTGGTAGAGGAGGTTCACTCCCTGCTCCCCCTCGGCATCGAGTTCCACCGCGAAGTGGGCGAACGCCGAAAGAAGCTGAACGAGCGTCGGGTTCTCCCCGATCCCGAGCTGCCGCACTTCACGCTCGGCAGCCGCGAGGTCATCCCCGACATGGTGCGGCCAGAGGTATGCGAAGATCGCCGTGCCTCCCAACCAGGCAGAGATCAGCCAGAGACGGACCGCGCCCTTCCACCATCGATCCCGCGTTTCGGGGGCGACCAGCAGAACCGCCGGCACGCCCCAGAGGGCGAAGACGAAGGGAGGCAGCTTCACCTCCGGCCGCCACCAGAGCAGAACCGCCGTTACCACGAGGACCGGCAGAAGGTAGCCGATGATGCGGAGCGCGCGCCCCGGGCGACTCGGGACCTCGAAAGGTCGGGTCCGCCTGAGAATCAGGAAAACCGGGATGGCGATGAGTAGGGCCGCCGTCACGGAAAGGGTGAAGCCGCCGGTGGGAGCGATCGAGAGCAGCGTGGTCGAAGTCGACTCGCCGATCAGCGCGAGAGCCAGCGGAACGACGATGGCAACGAGAAGAGCTGCGGCGACCGGCGGTAGCTGCCGCGTCGGCGCCCGTCCGGTGCGGGTCAGCAGCCAGAGCGCCATGCCCGCCAGGCCGATCAGCAACTTCCCGAGGGGGATATCCCACGGTCCCGGGAGCGCAAAGCGAAGTGGGGAGAAGAGGAGGTCGCCACCGCCCAGGTTGCCGAGAGGAGCGATCAGCAGGGCCACGGTGCCGACTCCGACTGGCATCCCGGAGGGCGCAGCGCCGCTCCGGTACCAGGCGAAAGTCAACAGCCCGAGGAGAAGCAGCCCCACCGCTCCCACCGACCGTCTCGCGTCGAGGGCGGCCCGCTCCCACCAATTCTGTTGGGAGACGCCGGAGAAGCTCACACTCATGATCCGCTGGTCCGCCGTCTCGTAATCCCAGTCGAAATCTGCGCAGGGCAGATCGGATGGGCAGAAGCGCGGCCTCGCTCCGAACTGGCGCTCGAAGCGCTCCACAAGCGGAAGATTCCCTTCGGCGACCTCCACCGCCGATTCGAGCATGAAGGCCGCGACAACAGTATTGCCGGTCTCCAGTCTGCGAGCGAAGTAAAGGTAGCCGACTAGCGGGCCGTCGTAGAAGATGTAGGCACTTCTCCCGAGTCGCGCCTCGAGAGGCACCTCACCCCGGTGCTCCCCGGCCCACGCGACGGGCGAACCGTCCGACGCATAGAGCGCGACGGCGGAGATGTCGTCGTCCCTCCGCACCTCTTCCAGGCTTTCGAAGAGAGCGCGGTCCGTTCCCGAAATGGGGCCTCCAGCCGCCTCCGCAGCACCTGCGACCGCTCGCTCGCCACGGGTGATCATATCGTCGAGCGCAGCCTGGAGCGCCAACCCCGCGTCCTCCTCGACCTGCATCTGAAGCTCGTCCCAATGCCGGAGGATCCCGTCGAGTCGATGCTGAGCGACCGCACCGAGACCCGTCACGAGCCAGAGGACGAGCGAGATGACGATACGGTCCCATCGGCGGCTGCGGATCGAGTGGACGGTCCACGCCACCGTCCCGATACCGACCGCTATCAGCCACACGATGGAGAGCTGCGACAGCCAGTTCGCCAGAGCCAGCGCAGCGCCCCAGCCGGCGATCCATTCCAGCCCCGGCCGCCGCGTGGCTCCCCGCTGGTCCACAGCTTGCCCTCCCTCTTCTTCCGATGCCCTCATCTAATCCGGATCATGTCTGAAGCGAAGTCGCTCCTGTTGACCGACCTTACGCCGGCGGAAGTCCGCTCGCATCTGGACGGCGATCGACGCCTCATCGTTCCTGTCGGCGCCTGCGATCAGTATGGGCCCCATCTGCCCCTCGGCGCATCGACCCTCGTGGTGGAGGCGTTCGCGAGAGATCTCTCGCGCGATTTCCGGGTGCTGCGGGCTCCGACGGTGCCCTACGGCGTCAACGTACCGAGCGACCGCCGGTTCCACGGCACGATGGGGCTCCGGCAGAAGACGCTTCACGCCCTGCTGAACGACGTTCTCGGCTGCCTCGACGATGACGGCTTCGAGGAGTTCATCCTCATCACCGTCCACGACTACGATTCCCATGTCGAGGCGATGGCCACCGTCACCGGGAGCGCGGCCCGCATCCGGGCGATCGAGTTGTTAAACATCGACGTGTCACCCTTCCTCTCGGGTGAAGCGACGCCGGAGCATGGCGGAGAGGTCCTCACCTCGCTGATGCTCTACCTCCACCCCGAGCGCGTTCGGATGGGAGACGCCGTCGATCACGTCCCGAACGACCGGGATTTTTCGACGCTTAGGCGCACCCCGCGCATCCCCGCATCGTCCACCGGGGTCCTCGGCAGCCCGACCCTGGCGACCGCGGAGAAGGGGCGTCAGTTGTACGAGTACATCTACGAGAAGATCCGGTCCCGCGTCTTTGTCGATCCTTCAGAATCGCCCGACGATGACAGAAACACCACCGGCCCGGCGAGGGTACTCTCCTGACAGAGCGCGTGACCCGCACCCTCTTCATCCTTTCCCCAGGCCGTCGATGCGAACCGTGACTCGCTCCATCCTCAGCTTCGTAGCGCTTCTTCTCGTCCTTCTTCCGGTCGGGCTTGCCGCGCAGACCGGCGCCCGCGACGAGGGCACGTTCGAGGTCCTGGTCAATGATCGGGTCGTCGGCAGTGAGGAGTTTTCGATCCGCCAGATCGGGGCGGGCGCGAGCGCCGATTTCGTCGCGACAAGCACTGTCCGGGTGATGCAGCCGAGCGGTGGTCTCGACCTGACGACTTCGCTGCGCTCGTCCGGCGTCCAGGCGGATCCGGTTGTCTATGAGGTCACGGTCGGGGGGGACGCGCCGCGACGGATCGTCGGGTCGGTCGGCAGCGGCCGCTTCAGTGCGAAGATCATGACGCCCTCGGGTGAACAGCTTCGGGAGTATGTGGCGAGTTCCGGCGCGACGATTCTCGATGAAGGGGTCGCCCATCATTACTACTTCCTGGCGCGGCGTACCCGAAGCGGCCGGGTGCCGATCCTCATCCCGCGCGAGAACCGGCAGGTGATGGCGCAGGTGTCGGACCGAGGCGAGGAGAGTCTGAACATCCGGGGAACGCAGGTCACGCTCTACCACCTGGTCGTGGAGCCGGAAGGGGGCGAAGAACGCCACGTCTGGGTCGATGACCTGGGCCGCGTCATCCGGGTGAGCATCCCCGCCAGGAACTACCTCGCAGTCCGGACGGAGATCCCTCGCTGACCCGGACGGGAAGTGGCCGCCGCACCGGCATTTCCCCCGGGGCGTAGGCGGCCGTCTTTCATGCGCTTCCCACTTCCGGCATATTCCCGCCTCACGACTGACCACGGATCAGAAGCAGAGGCGGACGATGGACACCCCCGGCACCAGCCACCCTTCGCTGTTCGAACGGGCGCGACAGACCTTTCTCGCGCCCTCGCAGCTCGCAATCTCGATCCGCGAGCAGAGTCCATGGATCGATGCGCTGCTCCTTTCGACCATCATCGCGGTCGCGGCGGTAGCGACCGTCCCGGACCAGGTCTTCATCGCGGACATGGAGGACGCCGTCACCCGTCGGGGGGTGCCGGTCGAGATCGTTTCCTCCCCCGAAGAGATCGCCCGCTGGGGACGCATGATGGGGATGATCGCCACCATCGGGACGCATCCGGTCATTGCCTTCATCGTCGCTGCCGTCGTCTTCGCCGTGGCGGCGCTGATCTTCCGGGCGCAGGTCAGTTACCGCGATCTGGTCGCGTTCGCGAGTCATGCGCTGCTAATTCCTGCATTGGGAACTGTGATCCGTGTCATCGGACGCGCGGCGGGAATCGAATTCATCGATGCGGATCCCGGGTGGCCGCTGCTGCTGCGCGCGTTCCTTTCGATCGATCCATACATCGTCTGGATGCTGATCGTCATGGCGGTCGGGGCGCATGCGCTCAACGTACAGGTCCCCCGGTTGCGGGCAGGGGCTCTCCTGGTGGGCGGCTATCTTGCGCTCGTTTTCGCAAGCACGGCAATCCTGCACCCGCCCGGCGCGGCGGCTGAGAGGAGCTCGGGCGCCGCGGAGGTTGCCGATTCTGCGCCTGCGGCCCCCATGATTGGTTTACGGATATCCTGATTTCGGCGCCAGGAAGCCGGACGGGCGCCGGTGCTTAGGGACAGGCGGACCTCTCCACCCTTTCGACCTCATCTTTCATGTCTTCTTCCGAACTCGACAGCATTGCACCGCAGGTCGACCTGCTCGCGATCGGCGCACACCGCGACGACGTCGAGCTGCTGTGCGGCGGCACTCTGGCCAAGGCGGCCCGCCAGGGGTATCGCACCGGGATCCTGGATCTGACCGGAGGCGAGATGGGTACTTCGGGAAGTGAGAGTCTCCGGGCAGAGGAGGCGCAGGCGGCGGCCGATGTGCTCGGCGTCACCGCGCGGCGCAATGCGGGCCTCCCCGATGCAGG
>CAYRLB010000024.1:0-6010 GCA_964424945.1 uncultured Gemmatimonas sp. | reverse complement strand
TGCTACTCATCGCAGTTCGACGGGAAGACGTGGGGTGGTGAGGTGTACCCCGGTGGGAGCCGGCCCCTCTATGACCAGGTGCTGATGCACGCGGCCCGGTATGGTGCGCTGATCCGGACGGAGTATGGCGAGCCCTATCTCACCACGGAAGCCGTTCAGGTGGACGATGTGGTGAACATGGAAGTGCGCAGCATCTGAGGTCGTTTCCGGGAAGGAACGAAACTCATCCCTTCGATGAGTTTACAAGCAGGCTTGCACAGTGACCGAACTGGATATGGAACCGATCTACCTCGACTACGCCGCAACCACTCCCGTCCGCCCGGAGGTCCGCGACGCGATGCTGCCGCTCCTCACGGAGAATTTCGGCAATGCGTCCAGCGTTCACCGATGGGGACGGAACGCGAAGGTCCGGCTCGAGGATGCGCGAGCGCGTGTTGCCGCTGCCATCGGTGCTTCGCCGACGGAGATCATCTTCACGCGCGGGGGCACCGAGGCAGACAACCTGGCGATCCTTGGCCGATCCCGCCTCCATCCGGAGCTCGGGGTCGCTTGCTCGGCGATCGAACACCGGGCGGTCCTCAATCCGGCAAGGCAGGCAGGCGACGAGGGCTCGCCTCTGACGCTCCTGCTGGTCGGTCCGGATGGTGTGGTCGATCTGGCCTCCGTTGAAGCTGCCCTCACCACCCCGCTCTCCGTTCTCTCCGTGATGTGGGCGAACAATGAGGTCGGGTCGATCCAGCCGATCGATACGATCGCGGAGCTGTGTGCATCGGCGGGGGTGCCCTTCCATTCGGATGGGATTCAGGCGGTGGGGAAGGTGGAGGTGCGGGTTGATCGCACGCCTCTGTCGCTCCTCTCGATGAGTGCGCACAAGATCGGCGGGCCGAAGGGCGTTGGCGCTCTCTTCGTGAGGAAGGGGACGAAGCTTCAACCGCTCATCACGGGGGGCGGCCACGAACGGGGCATGCGGGCGGGGACGGAAGATGTCGCGGGGGCGGTCGGATTCGCCCTGGCGATCGAGCTCGCCGTCCGGGATCGCGAGGCGGAGATGCAGCGCCTCGAATCGCTCCGGGACCGACTCCAGGCAGGCCTCCTTGAGCGGGTACCGGACCTCGTCGTCAACGCGGAGGGTGCTCCCCGGTTGCCCAATCTTCTGAACGTCTCGGTCCCGGGCGCGGGAAGCGAGATGCTTCTCGTGATGCTCGACCTCGAAGGGATCGCGGTCTCCTCCGGCTCGGCATGTTCGAGCGGGGGCGTCACCCCTTCGCACGTTCTCACGACGATGGGGCTCCCCGCGGAGATCGCCGGACCTTCGGTCCGCTTTTCCCTCGGACACGAATCGACAGAGGCGGAGATCGATCGTGTGATCGAGCTCTTTCCGCCGGTCATGGAGCGTCTGCGCGCGAGCGTTTCATCCGACGACCCTCTCTCCCTTCGATGAAGGGGGAGGAAGGATCCTCCGCTCGCGGCGTTTCCGTTGATGCGCGATCCGGGCGTACGCTGACGGGCCGCCCCATTGTCGGTACTCGATTGAAGTTCCCCTTGCTGGACAACGAAGTCTGATGGAAAAGCGCACTGTTCTCGTTGCGATGTCGGGCGGGGTCGACTCCTCGGTCGCGGCTGCCCTGCTCGTCGAGCAGGGACATCGTGTGATCGGCGTCACGATGAAGACCTTCTGCTATTCGGAGGTCGAGGGGTCGTCACAGAGTTGCTGCGGCCTCGATGGCATCATGGACGCGCGCAGCGTCGCCGATCGGCTGGGGATCCCGCACTACGTCTTCGATGTGGAAAGGGATTTCACCCGGGACGTCATCGACGACTTCGTTGCAGAATACGCTGCCGGCCGGACCCCGAACCCGTGCGTCCGCTGCAACGGGAACACGAAGTTCCGCGACCTTCTGAAGCGCGGCGCGATGCTCGGCTGCGACGCGATCGCAACGGGGCACTACGCCCGGATGGGACGCACGGGTGCTGGCGAGCCGGTGCTGATGCGCGGCCTCGATCGCGCCAAGGACCAGGCGTACTTCCTCTGGGGGCTGCCTCGGGAGCTTCTCCCCCGCCTCCTCTTCCCGCTCGGCGAACTGACGAAGCCGGAGGTGCGGGAAAGGGCGCGTGAGCTGGGACTCTCGACCTCCGAGAAGCCGGAAAGCCAGGAAATCTGCTTCGTTCCGACGGGAGACTACGTCGATGTCCTCGAGGCAAGGCTCGGGGCGGGTCACCCGGCGCTTTCGCAGGGTCAGCTGGTAACCACGGCGGGGGAGGTCGTCGGCGACCACGATGGATACGCTCGCTACACGGTGGGACAGCGGCGCGGGCTCGGCGGAGGACATGGGAAGCGACTCTACGTCATCGGGTCGCGGCCTGAGCGGCGGGAGGTCGTGGTAGGAACGATCGACGAGACCTTCCGGTCAGAGATGACGGTTTCGGAGCTGAACTGGCTTTCCGAGCCCGCCATTCCGGGCCAGCGGGTGGACGCTCAGATCCGCCACCGGAGCCGCGCGGCGGCCGCGACGGTGAAGGGTGTGTCAGGCGCGGGGGTGGAGCTGGTTTTCGACGAAGCTCAGCGCTCGGTGGCGCCCGGTCAGTCGGCGGTACTCTTCTCGGGCGACGTCGTCCTCGGAGGGGGGCGGATCGATCGCGGAGCGAGCGCCGTCAGTAACGCGGCTGAATCAGCGAGCGCCCCCTAACGCAGCTCGGTCGACTGTTGAAAAAGAGCGTATAGCTCGCCTGTCGACTTCTGCCCGAGGCTCCGTTCGGAATCGGCGCTGTCCCCCTCGAACTGAACGAACCTCGCCCGCCTGCCCGGATCGCTGAGGCAGTTGAACAGGATTCTGGAGCCATCGGCGAAACCGAAGGGACCGGAGGTTGAATAGGCCTCCCATACAAGGAGATCTTCGTCAGTCAGCTGTCTCGACATGGGGCTTCCTGTTCGGCTCAGTGCTTCAGATCGGCTGCCCGGGCGAATTCCTTCAGCAGCGATTCATTCTCAGGATCAAGCTTCTCCGGGACCCGCACCTCGACCTTCACGAACTGGTCCCCCCGGCGTCCCCCCTTCTCGATCCCCTGCCCCTTGATCCGGAAGCGAGTGCCGGGCTGCGTTCCCGGCGGAATCCGCAGCACCACCTGCTTGTCTTCGATCGTCCGGACCTTGATCCTGGATCCGAGTGTCGCCTGCGCAATATTGATCGGGACGGTACACAGAACATCCAGACCTTCACGGCTGAAGAAGCGGTGAGGCTTCACCCGGAAGGAGAGGATGAGGTCTCCGCGCCCGCCGCCGCCCGGCCCCATCTCGCCCTGGCCGGGAACCCGGAGTCGGGAGCCGTTATCGACGCCCGGCGGCACGGTGACCTGAATCTGACGCTGCGTTCGCACCTCACCCTGGCCACGGCACGACGGGCAGGGATCGGTCGGGATCGTTCCCCGACCGTAACAGGCGGGACAGGGGCGGCTCACCGCGAAGCCGCCCTGCCCGAAGGTGACATTCCCGCTCCCTTTGCACTCAGGGCAGATAGTCGGTGTCGTACCGGGGCGTGCGCCATTGCCCCCGCACGTCGAGCACGACTCCGACATCGGGACGGTCACGGTGATCTTCCCGCCGCGTGCGGCAGTCTCGAAGGATACGTCGACCGCGTACTCGACATTCTGGCCGCGCGCAGGACCACTCGCGCGAGCGCCGCCCGGCCCCTTCCGCCGACCGAAGTCGAAGATCGAGCCGAAGAGATCGCCGAGGCCTCCCAGCCCTCCGAGATCTTCCATATTGATCTCGGACCCCATACCGGCGCCCGGCGCACCACCCGCACCAGGCCGGAAGCCTCCGAAGCCGCCCCCGCCGCCGTACTTGCGCATCTGATCGTACTGCTTGCGCTTCGTATCGTCGGAGAGGATCGAATACGCCTCCGAAATCTCCTTGAAGCGGTCCGCAGCGGCAGTATCGTTCGGATTCGCGTCCGGGTGGTACTTCTTCGCGAGCTTTCTGTACGCCTTCTTGATCTCGTCAGCGCTCGCGTTCTCCGCGACGCTCAGGATCTTGTAGAAATCTTTCGTTCCGGTTGCCATTTATTCGCGGCCGTTGGGCGAGCGTTGGTTCAATCAGGGCGACCGGTTACCCTTCGTACGTTCTGACCTGGACACGCGCCGGCCGCAGCAGATGCCCCCGGAACCGGTACCCCGTCTGAAACACCTCCCCGACAGTGTGGTCCTCCGAAGCCTCCGTGGTCGGCGCCATGACGATCGCCTCGTGCACCGAGGGATCGAAGGGCTGCGACTTCGCCTCCAGGACTTCGAGACCCTCCGCCTCGAGCGTCCGCAGCAGCTTCCTCTCCACCAGTTGCACACCCTCGAGAAGCGCTTCGACGGAGGTCCCTTCCGGCGTCGCCTCGGTAACACGCTGAAGATCGTCGACCGTTTCCAGCAGACGCTCGATGATCTGACCCTGAGCCCGGTCGCGCGACTCCAGCCGCTCCCGGTCGGTCCGCTTCCGGTAGTTGTCATACTCGGCGGCCAGGCGGAGGAACTTCTCCTTCATTGCCAGCAGCTCGGCGTTCCCGGCGGTTTCTTCTTCGTCGCCGGAAAGGGCCTGCTGCTCATCTTCCGGGAGTGAAGGTGCAGCGGCGGAAGGATCCGCCGACTCCGGGAATTCCTCCACCGGGTCGCTCTCCTCAAATCTCATTTCGCTATCGTAGGATTGAACGGGATCGGAAGAACAGAAGCTCCCGATGCACCCTTCGGGGTGCAAGCGAGGTGCCATCTATCGCCGCCGTTTTGGCAGCTAAATCGTTCGTGTTCAGGCGCCTTTCTGCCCCGAAAGCACGACGGACCGGTAGCTCCAGAGATAAACGAGGAGCGAATAGACGGTCAGGACCACGGCCACGCTCAGCGTGACGACGCAGAAGACGAGATGGAAGGTCTGCCAGCCCGCCCAGAACGCGCCGTCCCATCCATTGGCGCGTGCCGCCGACTGCAGCGCATACCAGAGGATGGCGGCGCCGATGAAGATGTTCTGCGTCACGGTCTTGTACTTCCCGGCAGGGCCTGCCGCGATGACCACCCCCTGCTTCAATGCGTAGCTGCGGAAGAGGGTGATGAAGAGCTCGCGCCCGAAGATCAGCAGGAGGATCCAGAGCGGGAAGACCCCGGTGATCCAGGGGAACCGGTCTTCCGGCGCGTGCCCGTGCGACAGGAGGTAGAAGGGGACGAAGGTCGCCGCCAGCAGCAACTTGTCTGCGATCGGGTCGAGCAGTTTGCCGAGGTCGGTGATGAGCCCCCGCGTTCGGGCGAGGTGTCCATCCCAGAGGTCCGATATGGCCGCCACCAGGAAGATCACGAAGGCGGCCAACCGCATGTCGAACCGGTCGATGAAGAGAAGTGGTATTACGACGATCGCCAGCCCGATACGGGCGATGGTGATCAGATTCGGGAGGTTCACGCTTGCTCCCGCACAGAGATCCGTGCGTCGAGGGGAATCATCAGCTCAACTGCTTTATCACCTGCTTGGTGACGTCCTTCAGGGTGTCGAAAACGCCGAGGCCCCGGGTCGCGACCGCCTCGTACGTCGGGGCAGCGCTCGGGTTCAGGGACTCCTCCAGATCGCGCAGACTCACGGCGTTCGGCAGATCCCGCTTGTTGTATTGGATGACGAAGGGCATCCGACGGGGATCGAGATCCTGATCCGCGAGGTTATCATACAGATTGTGCATCGATTCGATATTCGCGTCGACCCGCTCATGCTGGCTATCGGCGACGAACACCACGCCATCGACGCCCTTCAGTATCAGCTTCCGCGAGGCATTGTAGTACACCTGACCCGGAACCGTATACAGATGGAAGCGGGTCTTGAAGCCCCGAATGGTTCCGAGATCGACGGGCAGGAAGTCGAAAAAAAGTGTCCGCTCCGTCTCTGTCGCGAGTGAAACGAGCTTCCCGCGGGTCGTCGGTGCGACCTTGTCGTACACGTACTCGATGTTCGTCGTCTTTCCGCCGAGTCCCGGGCCGTAATAGACGATCTTGC
>CAYRLB010000023.1:2781-33756 GCA_964424945.1 uncultured Gemmatimonas sp. | reverse complement strand
GAGATCGCTCTCTGGGTGGCGCTCGTTCTCTCAGTCTGGGGGGCGGGCGCCGCGTTCGTCGGGGGAAGGTCGCAGCGGGGGGATGTCGTCCTCTCCGCTGAGCGCTCGGTCCTCGCGGTTTTCGGACTGATCGCTGTGGCCGCAGCGTGCATCATCGCGGCTTTCCTCGGAGATGAGTTCCAGTACGCCTATGTGGCCGGGTACTCGAACCGCGAACTCTCCGTCTTCTACAAGGTAGCCGGACTCTGGGCGGGCCAGCCGGGCTCACTCGTCCTCTGGGCGCTGATGCTGGCCTTCTTCTCTGCATTGGCGGTGCTCCAGAACCGGAACCGCAATCGCGACCTCATGCCATATGTGGTCGGGACCCTGCTGGTTACGATCGGCTTCTTCCTGACAGTCATTCTCACGCAGGACAACCCATTCGCACGGTTGCCCTTCGCTCCGGCGGACGGACGGGGGCTCAATCCCCAGCTGCAGAACTACTGGATGGTCATCCATCCGCCGACGCTGTACCTGGGATTCACTGCGTTCACCGTACCCTTCGCCTTCGCCGTCGCGGCGCTTCTCACGGACCGTCTCGACACGCGCTGGATAACCGCTACGCGTCGCTGGACCCTGCTCTCGTGGTTCTTCCTGTCGTGCGGGATCATCTTCGGGATGATGTGGGCGTACGTGGAGCTCGGGTGGGGCGGCTACTGGTTCTGGGATCCGGTCGAGAATGCCTCGCTCCTGCCCTGGCTGACGGCGACGGCTTTCCTGCATTCAGTGATGATTCAGGAAAAGCGCAGCATGCTGAAGATGTGGAACATGCTGCTCGTGCTGGGTACGTATCTGCTGACGGTGTTTGCGACCTTCCTGACGCGATCGGGGCTGATCGAATCGGTCCACTCCTTCGCGACGAATCTGCCGATCGCATACACCTTCCTCGGATTCATGGCGGCTCTGACGGTCGCCGGCGCGATCCTCGTCTACTGGCGCAGGGACCGCTTCGAGCCCGACGCGCACATCGAGTCGTACCTGTCCCGGGAAGCGGCGTTCGTCGCGAATAACCTGGTCTTCGTGGCGGCGATGTTCGCGGTGATGTGGGGGACGATGTTCCCGCTCATCTCGGAGGGCTTCATGGGGCAGAAGATTGCCGTCGGTCCGCCCTTCTTCAATCGGGTGAACGTGCCGCTCGGCCTGATCCTTCTCGCCCTGGCGGGAATCGGTCCGGTCATCGGCTGGCGAAAGGCGAGCAAGCGGAATCTTCGGCGGAACTTCACGATACCGCTCATCGTCCTCGCGGCTACGGCCGGCGCTTTCTGGATCGGCGGTGTTCGGAATGTGTACGTGATCCTCACCTTTGCACTCGGCGCTTTCACGATCTCGACGGTGATCGCCGAGTTCGTCAAGGGGGCGCGGGCGCGGGCATCGATCGAGGGTGAGGGCGCTGCGAAGGCGCTGGTCCATATCGTCCAGCGCAACCGGCGCCGCTATGGTGGCTATGTCGTGCATGTCGGCATTGTCATCATCTTCATGGGACTCGCCGGGCAGGCGTACGATTCGGAACTCCAGGTCTCGATGACGCCGGGCGAGTCAGTGGAAATGCAATCGCCCTTCGGGCATACGTATCGGCTGACCTACCAGGACATGTCTGCGTATACCGCGCAGAACATGACGAAGCTGGTCGCATCGCTTCGTGTCGAGAAGGATGGCCGCCCGGCCGGTCTGCTGACGGCGGAACACCGCGCCTATCGCAACCGCGAGGAGACGAACACCGAAGTCGGGATCCGGCGGGCATGGAATGAAGATCTCTACCTGATCATGGCCGGGATCGATGACCCGAACGGGGTCATCTCGGGGACGAACGTCGATCCCCTGGCAACGTTCAGAATCCGCATCAACCCGCTGGTGCCCTGGATCTGGACGGGCGGGATCGTGCTGGCTCTCGGTACGCTCGTAGCCATGTGGCCGACAGGATCGTCGGGCGAGGCACCCGTCGATACCGCCGGCCAGAATGTCCGGGCCCGAAGGCCCGGTCGTGAGCGGGAGCTTGTTGAAGCATGAACTGGAGGTCTGAGGGTATGTCTGCTGCTCGTGTCCTGCTTGCGGCACTGATGCTCCTTTTCCTTGCGGCTCCGCTCGCGGCCCAGCCGACGCAGAGGGCGCAGGAAGGTCGGAAGGAAGCGGAGGCGGCGATCGCGCAGCTTCGCTCCCCCTATTGCCCGGGCATGATGCTCGAGAACTGCACGAGCTCGCTTGCGGGAGCGCTGCGCGACAGCATCTACGATCTCGCGGCGCAGGGGGCGAGCACCGGGGAACTGGTGGAGTGGATGCTCGCCAACCATGGCGAGGAGTACCGCGGTGTTCCGCAGCGGCGTGGCGCAGGACTGTGGGCGTGGGTGATGCCTCCGGCAGCCGTTCTTGCGGCGATAGGTCTTCTGTTCGTCTGGTTCCGCGCCAATCGATCTTCCTCCACCGCCGCGGCACCGAGGCCTGCATCGAACCTGTCGGACGCCGACCGGAGCGAGCTGGAGAACGCTCTCCGTGACTGGGAGCGCGCCGGAGAGAGCGGTCGGTGACTCTTCTTATCGTTGCGCTTCTGGTTGGAATCGCGGGCGCCGGCTGGGTCATCTATCCGCTGGTGTACCGGCGGTCCGCGGTGATGACAGATGTCATCCCTGTCTCGGTCGTGGAAGAGGAAGCCCGGAGGTACGAAGCACTGGCTGCATTGAAGGAAGCGGAATACGATCATGCCGCCGGAAAGCTCGACGAGGCCGACTATGGTGAGCTGCGGACTCAATTGGAGCTCGAAGCGCTCGCCGTACTTCGATCGTCCACCCCGACTGCTCCTTCGATGTCCGGAGAGCCGGCCCATTCCTGTGGATTTGTAAATCCGACGGGAAGTCGCTTCTGTGCTGGTTGTGGTCACCCGCTTGTCTGAGCCGGATCCCGGCTCATCCTCCCGCGCCCCCGCCGGTCCGAATATTCTGGAGGCGATTCGACTCGAGAAGTGGTACGGTCACCAGCCGGCTGTCCGTGGCGTAGACTTCTCCCTTTCTGCGGGAGAGTTCCTCGTCCTCTTCGGGCCGAATGGAGCAGGAAAGACCACCCTCCTGAGGATGCTTGCGGGTGCCCTCCGTCCCACACATGGCGAGATTGTACTCCCCGGGGTACGGGGTGAATCCGCCGAACAGGACGATGATTGGAGGCGCCGCATCGGCGTCCTCTCGCATCAGACGTACCTCTACGCTCAACTTTCGGCGCGCGAGAACCTCCGCTTTTTCGCCCGGCTCTACGGTCTCGCCGACCGCGAAGCCAGAATCGATGAAATGCTCGCCGCCGTAGGCTTGACCGAGCGCCAGAACGACCGGGTGAGAGGCTTCTCGAGGGGTATGCAGCAGCGGCTTGCACTGGCCCGAACGCTTCTCCACGATCCCGAGATCGTCCTCCTGGATGAGCCCTACACCGGTCTCGATCCGCACGCGGCTGTGATGCTCCGGCGCCTTCTCGAGCAGCTGCGGGACGGTCGCCGAACAATCCTCATGGTTACGCACAACCTTTCGCAGGGGCTTGAGCTGGCGACCCGCGTGGTCATCCAGTCCGCCGGCCGTTGGACCTATGATCAGCCGCGCGCCTCGGTCGATGCCGCTTCCTTCGAACGGCTGTATACGCACCTTCTGGATCAAGCCCTCTGATGGCCTTCATCGCGGACAGTCTGACGATCGCAGGCAAGGATCTCCGGGTTGAATGGCGTTCGAGAGATCGGCTCGTGGGAATGCTCACGTTTTCCGTTCTCGTCGCCGTCGTCTTCAGCTTCTCAATCGACCCGTCGGTCGCACCGAGACCGCTTTTTTCGGCGATGGTGTGGGTAACGATCCTTTTCGCAGGCCTCCTCGGTCTCGGCAGATCCTTCAGCCTTGAAAAGGAACAGGATGCGATGGTCGGCATCCTTCTCACACCCATCGATCGCGGCGCATTCTACTTCGGAAAGTTCCTCGCCAACCTGGCCCTTCTGCTCACGACGGTAGCGGCGATCTATCTCCTTTATGCGCTGTTCTTCCAGCTGGATGGCGGGGGCTCCCTCCTTGGCCTGGCACTCATCATCAGTCTCGGATGTGTGGGGTTCATGGCACTCGGGACGTTGTTCAGCGCCGTCTCCTCAAACACGCGCATGGGGGAAACACTCCTCCCGATTCTGTTGCTGCCCCTGCTCATCCCTGTGGTTATTTTCGGGGCGGGCGCAACCCAGCGTCTCTTCAACGGAAGACCGATCGATGAAGTCATGGGTTTGATTCGCATGCTCGCGGCTTTCGACATCATCTTTCTTGTCGTGTGCACCCTGATATTCGACTCTGTGGTCGAGGAGTAGCGGGAACGGTCCCGATGGCCCATCCTCAAGAGTCTGCAAAGTTACTCATTTCTGGAGGTTCGTCCCTTGTCTCGACCGGGTGAAATCGATCTCGCGGCGCAATCCGGAAGCAACCGCTGGGCGGGCGCGCTGATCGCTCTGGGTGGCCTGGCGGTCATCGGGGCCCTGTGGATGGTATTCTTCTGGGTGCCGACCGAGCGGGAGATGGGCGTGATGCAGCGCATCTATTACATCCACATTCCCACGGCATGGATTGGTGAGCTCGCATTCGGCATCGTAGCATTCTGCTCCCTCATCTATCTCTGGCTCCGGGATGACCGCCTCGACGCGATAGCAATTGCCGCCGCCGAGATCGGATTCGTTTTCTGGACGGCGACGCTTCTCGCAGGGCCACTCTGGGCGCGCCTCGCATGGGGTACCTGGTGGGTGTGGGATGCCCGACTGTCATTCTCTCTGCTTCTCTGGCTCATCTGGATCGCCTATTTCCTGCTTCGTGAAGCTTCAGACAGCCCGGAGCGAGGGAAGCGGCTGGCCGCCGTACTCGCGCTCGTCGGCGCCGTGGATCTCCCACTGATCCACATGGCGGTCTACTGGTTCCGGACTCAGCATCCCGAGCCGGTCATCATGAATCCGGAAGGGCCCACGGCCGACTTCGAAATCGGAATGACGATCGCAGCCTCGGTGTCTGCCTTCACTCTCGTCTTCTTCGGCCTCCTGGTCTACAGATACTCATTCGAGCGGTTGAGGCGTCACGCGGACTACCTTTCGAATCTCGCCGCCGGTGATCGGTACCGGACCGCGCCGTGACCTCACAGACGATATGACTTACCTCATTCGAACGCTTGCTTTCAGCGTACTGATTCTGACGCTCGGGTCACCTCCTGCCGCTGCACAGGAACAGCCTGACCCCATCGAAACCTCCCAGTCGGTCGCCACGCAGGCGGACTCTGAAGCCATGGCAGCACCCGCTCCGGCGGCGGCGATTCAGGGCTTGCCAAGACGCGCGCCTGAACCGCGCACATTGCACGAGTTCTGGATGGTTTTCGCGGCCCTCGCTGCCGCCTGGGGCGGGATCACATTCTATATCCTCAGATTCGGAGCACCCCTTGGCCGGATCGCTGACACGATGCGGCGGGTGGAGGGGAGGTCCAAGCCATGATGCGGTCCTTGCTTATGATCGGCGCCCTGCTCGCCATCCTGGTTTCAGGGGCGCTCGAAGGAGCTTCGCTCGTCGCGCAGATCGACACCTCTTCCATCGCCCAGGAGAGTGTCGGCGCAGTCATGGAGCCCGCCCCGGCACCCGTTGCCGCGCCGGAGGGCCCGCTGCTCCCTCGATCGATGAGGCCCTTCTACCACCTTTTCGCCTCGTTCGCACTCTCCTGGCTGCTGATTCTCGCGTATGCGGTTTCGGTCAGGCGCAGGATGGCGCAACTCGAGGAGGAGCTGCATCGGCTCGCCCGCTGAGACCGCCCCTCCCCAAACATCCGTAGCGGCTTAGATTGCTTCTCAGGCACGGGTTGCGCAGAGCTTCTGCCAACCCTTGGTGCAACACTCTGCGCCTGCTATCCATCCCTGACCTACCTATGGAGGTACTGGATGTCTGAGTTCAAGCTTCCGGATCTGCCGTACGCCTACGATGCGCTCGAGCCGCACATCGATGCGCGTACGATGGAGATCCACCATCAGAAGCATCATGGAACCTATGTCGCGAAGCTCAACGAAGCGGTCGCGAAGCACCAGAGTCTGCAAGGCCGGCGTGTCGAGGACCTGCTGAGGGATATCGATCAGGTCCCTGAAGATGTTCGTGGAGCAGTGCGGAATCATGGCGGTGGGCACGCGAACCACTCGCTCTTCTGGGAGATCATGGGACCGGCCGCCGGCGGGGACCCGACCGGGTCGGTAGGTGAGGCGATTCGAGGGAAGTTTGGTGACTTTGCGGCGTTCCGTGAGAAGTTCGCGGCGCACGCGGGCGCCCGCTTCGGAAGTGGCTGGGCCTGGCTCGTCGTCGATGGCAACGATCTCGACATCATAGATCTGCCCAATCAGGACAGTCCCCTCATGCAGGGGAAGACCCCGATCCTCGGCGTCGACGTGTGGGAGCACGCCTACTACCTCAACTACCAGAACCGCCGCCCGGATTATGTGACGGCGTGGTGGAATGTGGTTGACTGGAGTGCGGTCGAGAAGCGCTTCCAGGCGGCTCGCGGCTGATTCCGCTGGAGGAGATGTCTGGGGGCCGGGGGCTTTTGCTTCCGGCCCCCTCTTTTTTTTTGACGAAGGCGTCGGGGAGAAGGCCGCGGTCGTTGATCAGCCCGAGCCGATCATGTCGGACTGGTCACCCCGGAGCTTTTTTCGTTGACTCCGGGGTGACGGAGCAAGATCTTGGCTTCGCGCCCGAAACGTCCGCGCATCACCGCTACACACGAGCCATCCGAGGTATGAAGGACCTTGTCGATCTCCGGTCGGATACAGTCAGCCAGCCGACGCCTGAAATGCGGCAGGTAATGATGGAAGCCGCAGTGGGCGACCATGTGCTCGGGGACGACCCTTCCGCCAACGAACTCGAAGAACGCAGCGCGGAGATGCTGGGGAAGGACTGGGCGCTCTTCGTACCTAGCGGGACGATGGCAAACCAGATCGCGGTGCTGATCGGCTCACGGCCCGGCACGGAGGTGGTCGTGGATCAGGGTGCCCATCTAGTTCACTACGAAGAGGTTGGTGCAGCAGTCCTGGCTGGAGTCCAGTTGAGGACCGTGGCTTCCGACGGTGTGCCCCTTCTCGAGGAGATCGAGCGGGCAGTCCGCGAGCCGGACAGGTTCATTCCGGAGACATCCCTGGTTTGCGTTGAGAACACGCATAACTCGGCGGGCGGTCGTGTCGTCTCCGTCGAGAGGTTCCAGGAGATTGCGGAGCTTGCGCATGCCCGCGGAGCGAATGTTCACCTCGACGGTGCTCGTCTTCCCAACGCAGCCGTCGCCCTCGGGCGGGAGATGATCGAGTGGAGCAGGCATGCTGATACCGTGATGGTTTCCTTCTCGAAGGGGCTCGGCGCGCCCGTCGGATCAGTTGTAGCGGGCCCTTCGCACCTTCGAGAGGTGGCGTGGCGAGCCCGGCGACGTCTTGGTGGCGGAATGAGACAGGCCGGCATTCTAGCGGCCGCTGCGCTTTATGGCCTGGAGCACAACTTCGCCGGGCTCGCTGCTGATCACGAACGCGCTGCGCGACTCGCCGGGTCCATCGAGGAGCTCCCCGGCCTCCGTGCCTCCCGTCCGGAGACGAACATCGTGATGATCGAGGTGCAGGGCTCACGGGACGATGCGGATCGGATGATTTCGAGTTTTCGGGCCGAGGGGATCCTCCTTTCCCGCTTCGGGCCGACGCGGCTCAGGGCAGTGACGCATCTCGGAATCGACGATGCGAAGCTCGAACGCGCTATGGAGGCGTTCCGGCGTGTGACGCAGGCGCTGTAAGTAGGCGTCACCGTCCCGAAAGCTTGCGGCTCCCGGCCTCCTTTCGTAATTTCTTCGGGTATTGTGGTGACCCGGAGACCCGCTGTTGAAGTCGTTTTCTCCCACCGCATCCCACCCCATTCGAGGACCGCATGATGACCGTTGAAGTCAGCGACGAAAAAAAGAAGGCGCTCAGCGTTGCGCTATCGCAGATCGAAAAATCGCATGGCAAGGGCTCGATCATGCGATTGGGCGTCGATGGGCCGAAGGTCCAGATTTCCGCGATACCGACCGGTGCGATCAATCTCGATGGGGCTATCGGTATCGGCGGGATCCCCCGAGGTCGGATAACGGAGATTTACGGACCGGAATCTTCGGGTAAGACTACGCTGTGTCTTCACGTTATTGCGAACGCGCAGAGGTCGGGCGGGATTGCAGCCTTCGTCGATGCAGAGCACGCGCTCGACATCCAGTATGCCCGCCGGCTCGGCGTCGATGTCGACAACCTCCTCGTCTCTCAGCCGGACAATGGTGAGCAGGCGCTGGAGATTACCGAGACGCTCGTCAGGAGCGGCGCCCTCGATGTAATCGTCGTCGACTCCGTTGCCGCGCTTGTGCCCCGGGCGGAGATCGAAGGGGAGATGGGCGACAGCCATGTGGGGCTTCAGGCCCGGCTGATGAGCCAGGCGTTGCGGAAGCTTACCGGCGCCATCAACCGCTCCCATACTGCGGTGATCTTTACCAACCAGATCCGTGAGAAGATCGGGGTGATGTTCGGAAACCCGGAAACGACCACGGGCGGGCGGGCGCTGAAGTTCTACGCCAGCCTCCGGATGGACATCCGTCGGATCGGCTCCATCAAGGATCGTGAGGAACTGGTTGGCAACAAGACCCGTGTGAAGATCGTCAAGAACAAGGTGGCGCCGCCCTTCAAGCAGGCCGATTTCGACATCATGTTCAATGTCGGGATCGATCATCACGGAATCGTGGTGGACCTGGGCGTGGAATCGGAGGTCATCCAGAAGGCAGGCGCGTGGTTCTCCTATGGTGATATGCGACTTGGTCAGGGTCGGGAGAATGCGAAGGCTTTCCTGCAGGAGAACCCGCAGGTGGCGCAGGAGATCGAAACGCGTGTCAAGACGGAGCTGGGGCTGCGAAATGGCACTGAACCAGCTTCGGAGGAGTAGGCATCAGGAGAGGCGGTCGAATCATGACCGCCTCTTTTCCCAGTCCAAAGCCGACCTGTGGCGCGTTTAGGAGCTTCTGCTTATCATGGTTTCCTCCCCGAGAAGCCAGCCGACTCCCATTCCAGGTGGTCAACCCATGATCGGATCCCTTGAAGCTGCGGCGTCCTCTTCGAGGCGCGCCATGATCGCGACACTCGTTGCACTCGCCGCTGTCCTTTCCGGAACGGTGGCCCCCCTGCAGGCTCAGGCCCCCGCAGGAGGACGCGTGAAGGTCCTCTTCCTCGGCGACGACGGTCATCACCAGCCGAATCCACGGGCAAAATCGCTCCTCCCAGTATTGGCGGACCGGGGCATCGACCTGTTCTACAGTGACGATCCAGCCGACCTGAACCTCGAGAAGCTGCGGCAGTACCATGTCGTGATGGCGTACAACAACCACGGCGCAATCTCTGCCGATCAGCTGCGGGCACTTCTCGGGTTCGTCCGCAATGGCGGCGGTTTCGTTCCGCTGCACTCTGCATCGGCCGCATTCCAGAATGCCCCTGAGTACATCGCGCTGGTAGGTGCATCCTTCGCGCGTCATGGGACCGGTTCGTTCAGTACGGTTCACATTGAGCCGGACCATCCTGTTCTGGCGGGACTGTCTCCCTTTGAAAGCTGGGACGAAACGTACGTCCATTCGAACCATAACCCGGCAGGGCGCACGGTACTGGCGGTTCGGAGGGAGAATGGCGTCGATGAGCCCTGGACGTGGGTTCGGTCAGAGGGCAGCGGCCGAGTCTTCTATACCGCGTGGGGGCACGACGAGCGTACCTGGACGAATCCGGGTTTCCACGATCTCGTTGAGAATGGAATCCGGTGGGCGGCCGGGGATTGGGCGAAGGACAGGGTCACAGGGCCCCAAGTGACGATGATGGCGCTTTCGGCGCCACTTCCGAACTACCTTCCACCTGTGCCCGATCAACCCCGGATGGGTACGCCGTACAGCGAAGCCCAGGTCGCCCTCTCCCCCGAGGACGCGCTGGAAATGATGATCGTTCCGCCAGGTTTTCGCGTAGAGAACTTTGCTGCCGAGCCGATCCTCTACAAGCCGATCGATTTCACGTGGGATGAGCGCGGGCGGATGTGGGTCGTCGAGACGATCGACTATCCGAACACCCTCCTGGATGAGGGGGTGCCCGGCAGCGATCGTGTGGTGATTCTCGAGGACACCGACAACGACGGACAGGCCGACAAACGCACTGTCTTCGCCGAGGGTCTGAACCTCGCGACGAGCCTCATGTTCATCAATGGCGGGGTGGTCGTAGCCCAGGCGCCTCACATGTACTTCTTCCAGGATCGCGACGGAGATGACGTTGCGGATGTCGTACAGATCCTGAATACCGGCTGGCCGCGGATGAATCCGGGAGATACTCACGGTACTCCGAGCAATCTCCGATACGGTTTCGACAACCGGATCTGGGGATCCGTCGGGTACAATGGGTACGCAGGCACTTCCGGAGGGGTCCAGTACGACCGGAACACCTTCTATGCTGGTGCATTCAGCTTCGATAGGTCCGGCGAGAACATCAACTACATCGGCCGGACCAGCAACAATACCTGGGGCCTGGGCTTCACCGAGGACAATAACGTTTTCCTGTCCACGGCGAACAACCGACCTGCGTCGTTCGTTCATATCGCCGGGGACTACTACCGGTCGATCGGTCTTCCGACCCCGGTTACGCTCCCGAACATCGCTGACCGGAATGATATATACCCGGTTCGCGGCATCATGCAGGTTGACCAGTTCGGACGGTATACCGCAGGTTCAGGGTGGGAGGTCTACACGGCGCGAGCCTTCCCGCGGGAATTCTGGAATCGCGCCGCCTTTGTCTCCGATCCGACCGGGCATATGGTCGGCTGGTTCGATCTCCAGGAGAACGGCTCGACCTTCGTCGCGAAGAATCGTTGGAATATTCTCGCCAGCCGGGATGCCTGGGCGGCTCCTATTCAGGCAAAGGTGGGGCCGGACGGAGCGCTCTGGATCGCTGACTTCTACAGCCTCGTCGCGCAGCATAACCCGACGCCGCCAGGATGGGTAACCGGTGAGGGTGCGGCGTACGAGACGCCGTATCGGGACAAGGAGCATGGTCGCATCTACCGGGTGGTTCATGAGGACGCGCCGGCGGCGGTCCCGATGCGCCTGGACAATGCAACGCCTGCTCAGCTCGTCGCGGCGCTGGCGAACGACAACATGTTCTGGCGGCAGACCGCACAGAGGCTTCTCGTCGACCGCGGCGTCCTCGACGTCGTTCCCGCACTCATCTCGCTCGTGGATGATCAATCGGTCGACGAGCTGGGTCTGAATCCGGCCGCTCTCCACGCCATCTGGACACTGGATGGCCTGGATGCCCCAGCGATCTATCCACCGGCGATGGCGGCTGTACGTCGGGCGCTTCGGCATCCCGCTGCGTCAGTCCGGCGTGCGGCGCTCGAGATCCTGCCACGTGATCAGGAACTGGCGACGGCGATTCTCGCACCGGGCGCCTTCGACCAGGATCCCGACTTCCGGGTCCGCATCCAGGCGATCCTCACTCTTTCCGAGTTACCCGCTTCGGCGACGGGTGCGGCGTGGCTTGACCGTATGCTTCGGGATCCTGAGAACATCACGGATCAGTGGATTCCCGACGCCATTGCGATCGCCGGACTCCAGCAGAGTCCATCCTTCCTGATGGACATTCTTGCGCGTCCTCTGGCTCAGTCTGACTCGGCATACGTAGATGGAATCGGCAGACTGGTCACGCTGGCCACCCGCTCCTATTCAGTCCAGGGACCGGCGCAGACTGCGATGATCGTCGACGTTATGAGTGTGATCCCGCGCGTGGATCCGGTTATCGGGATGGCGATCCTGAACGGCGTCCTGCAGGGGAATTCAGGATGGCCTGCGAACCAGCCGCCGAACCTTTCTGCCGCCCAGGAGACCCAGCTGCGGAACTCGGCGCAGGGCGCATCGGAGATGATGACGGCCCGCTTCAATGCTATTGCACAGCGCTGGGGAACGCCGGACCTCTTCCGGTAGCTCCCGACGGCCAGTTCCAGGAAGTGGGGTCGGTAGACGCGTAACTGATCTCACGACCTGGGGCTGGCTGGCGACGGGTGGCCGCGCCGGGAGTGCCTGCCGGAGGGCTGATCCTCCAGATTGATCGCTGCCGCCTGAACACATCTCCCACCGTCTTCCGAATCGTCAGATCAAGATGATCAATCCATTTGCGTTAGACGGCCGGGTTGCGGTCGTGACAGGCGGCTATGGTGTGCTTGGCGGATCGATCGCTGCCGACCTGGCATCGGCCGGGGTCAAGGTGGCGATTCTCGGACGCCGGCTGGAGTTGGCCCAGGTACGCGCCGACGAGATCCGCGCGGCTGGAGGCGAGGCGATCGCGGTGTTCGCGGATGTCCTCGACGAGTCCTCCGTTCGCAGCGCGGGAGACGAAGTCCTTCGTTCCTGGGGCCGCATCGATATCCTGATCAATGCCGCGGGCGGGAATGTCGCTGCAGCGAGAAGCGATGGCAGGCCGGTCTTCGACGTCCCGATGCCGGCCTTCGATGAGGTGCTGCAGCTGAATCTTCATGGAAGCGTGCTCCCCTCAATGGTGCTTGGCGCCTCCATGGCGGAAGTAGGGGGGAGCATCGTAAACATCTCATCGATGGCGTCGACCCGCGTGCTGACCGGAGTTATGGGCTATTCGGTGGCGAAGGCAGGCATCGACATTTTTACGCGTTGGCTCGCAGTGGATCTCGCGAGACGCTACGGGGATGCGATCCGGGTGAATGCCGTTGCGCCGGGCTTCTTCCTCTCCGAGCAGAACCGCGCCGTTCTTATCGGGCCGGACGGCCAGTATACAGACCGCGCGCGCAAAGTCATCGAGCACACGCCGATGGGACGGCTCGGGCGTCCGGAGGAGCTGAACGGCGCAATCCGCTGGCTATGCAGCGACGCGGCGTCCTTCGTGACAGGCACGGTCATTCCGGTAGATGGCGGGTTCAGCGTGTTCAGCGGAGTGTGACGCGCCGTGCTCCATCCGGACAGCTACTTCGATCCTGAACCAGCGACCCGACGCATCGCGCGGGAGCTGTATGAGGGGACGTCGGAACTTCCCATCGTCAGTCCCCACGGCCACGTCGACCCCCGGATTCTTGCAGAGAATTCGCCTTTCGAGGAGCCTGCAGCGCTGATCGTTACGCCGGATCACTACATCCTGCGGATGATCTTCAGTCGTGGCATTTCTCTGGCGAACCTTGGGGTGCAGCCGAAGGACGGCGCATGGTACGAGCAGAATCCCCGGCGCATATGGCAGCTCTTCGCGGACCACTATCACCACTTCCGCGCTACGCCGACCGGGGGGTGGGTCGACTATGTCCTCCACCACGTGTTCGGCGTGACCACCCGCCTGAATTCGACCACCGGCCAGATCGTCTATGACGAGATCGCGGAAAAGCTCAGGAGCCCGGAGTTCAGGCCGCGGGCCCTTTTCGAACGCTTCAGGATCGAAGTTCTGGCGACGACAGACGCTGCTACTGATCCGCTCAGCCATCACCAGGCGATCCGATCGTCAGGGTGGAAGGGCAGGGTACTACCGACCTTCAGGCCCGATCGACTCTTCCAGATCGACGCGCGGGAATGGATCGAGGAGCTCGGGCGGCTCGGCGAGCTGACCAGGAGTTCCATCGGCAGCTATGAGGCGTTTCTTTCGGCGCTTCGGGACCGGCGGGAGTTCTTCCGCAGCCTCGGAGGGACCGCTACAGACCATGGTGTGGAGGAGCCCTTCACGACCATTCTCGCGGAGGATGAAGTGGCAGGACTCTTCACCCGTGCGCTCGGCGGAACGGCGACCCGGGCGGATCAGCGGAAGTTCCAGGGGCACATGCTGGTCGAGATGGCCCGCATGTCCGCGGAAGACGGAATGGTCATGCAGCTCCATGCCGGATCCCTTCGAGATCACAACGGTCCACTCCTCCGACAGTTCGGGCCAAATATCGGATCGGACATCCCGGTCGCTACGGAATGGACCCGGAATCTGCGCCCGCTCCTGAACGAGCTCGGGGGCGATGATGTCTTCCGGATCATTCTCTTTACACTGGACGAAGCGACCTACTCCAGGGAACTGGCCCCCCTCGCCGGACACTATCCGGCAGTAATCCTGGGGCCGGCATGGTGGTTCCATGACAGTGCCGAAGGGATCCGCCGGTTCAGGGAGCGCACCACGGAGACCGCTGGTATCTACAATACCGCCGGCTTCAACGACGATACGCGCGGCTTCTGCTCGATTCCCGCTCGGCACGATCTGTCGCGCCGAATCGAGGCAAACTGGCTCGCCGGAATGGTCGCACGTCATGTGATCGAACTGTCAGATGCTCACGAGATGGCCTATGAGCTCGCATATAATCTTCCAAGGAAGGCGTATCGACTCGATGAGCCCAAACCGGAGATACGAGCGGTGGAGGCGTAATGCGAATGACCTTCCGTTGGTTCGGACCGGACGATCCGGTCCCGCTCGAAAGGATAAGGCAGATCCCGGGGATGATGGGCATAGTCAGCGCGCTGCATCATATCCCCGTGGGTGAGCCGTGGCCGAAGGAGAGTCTCGAAGAGCGGGCCGGCCTCATCGCCGATAATGGACTCAGCCTCGACGTCATCGAAAGCGTATCCGTTCATGAGGATATCAAGCTGGGCCTTCCCGGCCGGGATCGTTTCGCAGACGCATTCTGCGAGAGCGTCCGGGTCATTGGCGAGGCAGGGATTCCCGTGCTCTGCTATAACTTCATGCCGGTCTTCGACTGGATGCGGACCCGCCTCGACGAACCAATGCCGGATGGTTCGTCAACGCTCGCTTTCAGCCAGGAAGAGATGCAGCGGACAGATCCGGTCAGCTCCCCCCCGGGGTTGCCCGCCTGGCCGGCCGGCGATGGCCGACCTCTCGGGGAGGTCCTCGCACTCTACCGCACAATAGACGACGAGCAACTCTGGGAGAACCTCACGTGGTTCCTGGAACGCGTCGTTCCGGTCGCCGAGGAGAGCGGTGTGAAGCTCGCGATCCACCCCGACGATCCACCCTGGTCCATCTTCGGGCTGCCTCGGATCATACGCGATCTGCCCGCCCTGCTGCGCCTTCTGGGCGTCGTGGATAGCGCGTCCAACGGGATTACATTCTGCACCGGTAGCCTCGGTGCCGATCCCGAGAACGACCTCCCTGCGATGATCCGGACGCTCGGCGATCGGATCCATTTCGCTCACTGTCGTAATGTTCTGCGAACGGGTGAGCGGTCGTTCGTGGAAGTCCCGCATCCGTCGAGCAGTGGCGATGTCGACATGCTGGGAGTGTTAGCCGCCCTTCGGGATGTGGGCTTCTCCGGCCCGATCCGGCCCGACCATGGTCGCATGATCTGGGGCGAAGGCGGACGCCCCGGCTACGGTCTCTACGACCGTGCGCTTGGTGCGATGTATCTTCAGGGTGTTTGGGAGGGCATTTCCCGTCGCTCCGCGGATTCTGGATCCCCTTCCTGACAAGGATCCGGTCCTCGTCATGATTTCGCTTCATCAGTCCGGATGGCTCCGGACCACCGATACAGATTAGAAAGACTCTTTCTTCCGATGAAGATCGTCGATGTCCGTGCCACTCCGGTAAGCGTTCCTCTGGAAGCTCCCCTACGGCACGCGAACGGATGTCACTGGGGCCGCTTCGTCCGCACCATCGTCGAGGTCGAAACGGATGAAGGAATCGTCGGCCTCGGAGAGATGGGTGGCGGGGGGGAGAGCGCCGTTGCCGCCTTCAAGCACCTCACTTCCTACATCGTGGGGCGCAACCCTGTACACCTCGAGGATCTTCGTTTCCGCATCGCAAATCCGACCGCGTCGCTGTACAACAACCGTACGCAGCTGCTTGCCGCGATCGAGTTCGCGTGCCTGGATATCCTGGGGCAGAAGTGGGGAGTTCCCGTTTCCGACATCCTCGGCGGACCCCTTCGTTCGAGGGTTCCTTTTGCCTCATACCTGTTCTTCAGATATGCGAGCGATCGGTCCGGCGCCGGAGAAGTGCGAACGCCCGATCAGCTCGTCGCTGAAGCCAGAGCGCTGAAGGATCGGCACGGGTTCCATAGCCACAAGCTCAAAGGCGGCGTGTTCGCTCCGGAGTACGAGCTGGAATGTTATCGTGCGTTGGCCGCATCTCTACCGGGCGACAGCTTCCGATTCGATCCCAATGGCGTCTGGTCCGCGGAGCAGGCCATCTGGTTCGGTCAGCAGATCGAGGATCTGAACAACGATTATCTCGAGGATCCAGTCTTCGGGCTACACGGGATGCGTCGGACGCGGGAAAAGGTGCGGATGCCTCTGGCGACGAACACCGTCGTCGTGGGATTCGAGCAGCTCGCGGCCAATGTGCTGAACACCGCCGTCGACGTGATCCTGCTCGACACGACCTTCTGGGGAGGGATCCGGGCCTGTGTGAAGGCTGCCGGCATCTGTGAAACCTTCCAGCTGGGGGTCGCTGTCCACTCATCCGGCGAGCTGGGCATCCAGCTCGCGACCATGCTTCACCTGGGAGCGGTGCTTCCCAACCTGACCTTCTCGGCGGACGCTCACTACCACCACCTCCTGGACGACGTCATCCAGGGAGGGAAGTTTGTCTACGAGGACGGGTCGATCCAGGTGCCCACCGGACCGGGCCTCGGCATCAAGCTCGACCGTGAGAAGCTGGGGCGCTACCACGATGATTACCTGCGGCTTGGATCCTACCCTTACGACAAGGATCCGCTGCGCCCGGATTGGGCGCCTCATGTGCCGAACTCCACGTGGGCGGATCCAGAGGACAGTACGGTTCCGGATCTCCCCGCCTGACCTTCAATTGCTCCCCGACGGGGGTGAGGGCCTTCCGCCAGCCCCTTTTCACCGGCGAAATGTGTAACTCGACCTGTCTATCGCATTGTGGGTCGGTCCACCCGGTATCAGCCTGAGCTCCGTCTGCACCCCGGTCGGCTCGTCTTCCTCAACGCCTCTCCCCGTACCGCCCATGAGCCAGTCATCTCGAAAGCGGGTGACCACCCTTCTAACCCTCGCGGCGACAGGCCTGTTGGTCTTCCCCCTTGCCGCGGTCGCTCAACCCGCATCGAACATCCAGGAACTGACGCGCGCGGATCACCAGCGGACGCTCGAGCTCCTCGGTGTGACGGAAATCCGACAGGGCGCCAATGGCACCGACCTGACTGCACCGAACGCCGCGAACTACGATGAGGAGCTCGCCACCCCCTATCCGAGCCTTCCCGACCCGCTCCTGACCAACAATCGCGAGTGGGTCACGACCCCCGAGATGTGGTGGAGCGTGCGGCGCCCGGAGATCGTCGAGTTTTTCGATCGGGAGGTGTATGGGCGTGAGCCCGAGGTTTCCCCCGCGGTTCGGTGGGAAGTACTGAGTGTTCGGGACACCACGCTCTTTTGCGTTCCCGTCACCGCGAAGCAGCTGCTCGGAAGGGTGGACAACTCGTCCCATCCGGCGATCACTGTAGAGATCCAGGCGCTGCTCGCGACACCCGCTCAGGCGGCCGGCGGTGTTCCCGTCATCGTGTCCTTCTCGGGGGTGAACTTCGACGGTCCGGGAGGTGGCTTTGCGCCGGTCGGCTTTGGCGGGGGGCCGAATCCGAACCAGCCTGCGTGCGATACCCCCGCTCCGCCAGGATGGCAGCAGCAGCTCCTGGAGCAGGGGTGGGGCTATGCGCTGCTTGCTCCGAACTCGGTTCAGGCCGACAATGGCGCTGGCCTCACCAGCGGAATCATTGGTCTCGCCAACCGGGGCCAGCCGCGCGACCTCGATGACTGGGGCTCGCTGCGGGCATGGGGATGGGGAGCGAGTCGCCTGCTCGACTACTTCGAAACGGATGCTGACGTAGATGCGGAGCGTGTCGGTATCACGGGGCATTCGCGGTACGGGAAGGCCGCAGCGGTGACAATGGCGTACGATGACCGCTTCGCGATCGGCTTCATAAGCTCCTCGGGAGCGGGCGGGTTGAGCCTGCACAGACGCAATTATGGCGAACTGGTGGAGAATGTTGCTGCCCCCAGCGAGTACCACTGGATGGCAGGCAACTACATCAAATACGCCGGCCTTCTGACCTGGGATGATCTGCCTGTCGATTCCCATCAACTGGTGGCGCTGATCGCCCCACGCCCCGTCTTCATCAGCAGCGGTCTCGATGGCGACGAATGGGTCGATGCGAAGGGGATGTTCCTTGCCGGCGCACATGCCGGACCCGTGTATGAGCTGCTCGGAGGGCGCGGTCTCGGAACGATGGATTTCCCAGCGCCGGAGATCGGCCTGATGAGTGGTGAAATTTCATTCCGTCAGCATTCCGGAGGACACACGCAGACCCCTAACTGGCCGACCTTTATTGGCTGGGCCGCACAATACCTTGACGCTCCGAGGTAGTTCTGGTTCACCGGGCGGGTTTCAGGTCAATGCGCATCGCCTGAGCGCCGGCACCGGTGGAACGTCCTGATAGCGCGGCACGCGGGCGCCCGGGAGTGCGACCACTTCATATCCAGGATCGTGGCAGCCGTGCGAACTGATCCGCTGATCCGCGGGTAAGGCGACCGGCATCCCCGAAGAGTGGTCGCCGCCGAGGGATGTCGCGGCCGGAGCGCTTCTTCGCCCTATGATCGACGATGCTGTGCATCGTGCCGGCAACCTGCTGAAGGCGCGCTTCCCACCCTGCGCGTCCGATTCTGCCGCGCATCAACGTCACCTCTTTCGGCTTCCGGGTCCTCCCCCAAACCACCTGTTCTTGAGCCGGAGTCGTGAACGGCGTTATCTTGCCGCTTCACAACTTCCGATTCTTCAGCGGCACCTATCGATGCGCTCCGACGATATTCGCAGCCGGTTCCTGGACTTCTTCGCGTCTCGCGGGCATCAGGTGGTGCCCTCGTCGTCGCTCGTGCCTGCTGACGACCCCACCCTGCTCTTCACCAACGCGGGGATGGTCCAGTTCAAGAAGGTCTTCCTGGGCGGTGAAAGCCCCGGATACAGTCGTGCGACGACCTCGCAGAAGTGCGTCCGCGCAGGCGGAAAGCATAATGATCTCGAGCAGGTCGGCTTCACCGCGCGGCATCATACCTTCTTCGAGATGCTGGGCAACTTCTCCTTCGGCGACTACTTCAAGCGCGATGCGATCCAGTTCGCCTGGGAGTTCCTGACCGAAGACCTCGGCATTCCCCGCGAACGGCTCTGGGCCACGGTCCACTACTCGGACGAAGAGGCCGCAGCCCTCTGGGAGGAAATCGCGAAGCTTCCGCCGACGCGCATCTTCCGACTCGGCGATGCGGACAACTTCTGGCAGATGGCCGATACCGGCCCCTGCGGCCCCTGCTCCGAGATTCACGTCGACCTGCGCCCCGCCGGAGAGCGGGGGACGGACGTCGAGGTCGATGAGTTCGTCATGAAGGGAGAGGCGGGGCAGTTCCTGGAGATCTGGAACCTCGTCTTCATGCAGTTCGATCGCGACGCGGACGGCGTCCTTCATCCGCTGCCGGCTCCTTCCATCGATACCGGCGCCGGCCTGGAGCGTATTGCATCTGTTCTGCAGGACGTCGGATCGAACTACGAAACCGATCTTTTCACGCCCCTCATCGAACGCGCGATCGAGGTTGTGGGAGTGTCCGCGGAGCTTGGTTCGCCGGAGATGTTCTCCTACCGGGTTCTCGCCGACCATGCCCGGGCGACGGCCTTTCTGCTGTCGGACGGTGTCTTCCCCTCCAACGAGGGTCGCGGATACGTACTCCGTCGGATTCTGAGAAGGGCGGTTCGGCACGCATGGCTGCTCGGGCGCCGTGAGCCGACGCTCGTACATGTGGTGGAGGCGGTCATCGACCGTATGGGCGACACCTATCCCGACCTCCGCAGCCGGAGCGATCACCTTCTGCGCACCACGCGCGCCGAAGAGGAACGCTTCCTCGCCACAATCGGCGCCGGCATGGGACGTTTCGAGGAGATCGCGCCCGAGGGTGGATCCGGAGTCATCCCCGGCGCCGAAATCTTCCGCCTCTACGACACCTTCGGCTTCCCCGTCGACCTCACCGAGCTGATGGCCGCAGAGCGCGGCTATCAGGTGGATCTGGAAGGATTCGAGCGAGAACTCGAGGAGCAGCGGAAGCGTTCGCGGGAAGACCGCGCGGCGTCGGATCTCGGCACAGGGACGGAAGCGCTCGCCGACGGCTGGGTGACCCTCGCCGAAGGAGAGCAGGAGTTCGTCGGCTACACGACGGACGCGGTCGATACGGAAGTGCTCGCCTACCGCCACACGGACGACGGCGTGGCGCTGCAACTCCGCGACAACCCGTTCTATACGGAGTCCGGCGGTCAGGTCTCGGACAGCGGCCATGTATCGGGCGATAACTGGCGGATGACGGTTCGCCAAGTGCGGAAGATCGGCGGCCGCAGCTCCATTATCGGCACGCTCGAGGGGGATTTTGCGCCGGGTCCCGTCCGGGCCGAGGTCGAGGCTCCGACACGCCGCGACACGGAGCGCAACCACACGGCGACCCATCTGCTTCACGCAGCGCTCCGGCGAGTCCTGGGTGAGCACGTCTTCCAGCAGGGCTCCCTCGTTGCCAGAGATCGGCTCCGCTTCGATTTCTCGCATACCGGTCCGCTCACAGATGATCAGAAGGCGGAGATCGAGGGGCTCGTCAACGAGGCGATCTGGGCCAACACGGATGTGTGTGTCGGGCGGATGGGCTATCGCGAAGCGATCGACCGCGGCGCGATGGCCCTCTTCAGCGAGAAGTACGGCGATGTGGTGCGGGTCATTGAGATCCCCGGCGTTTCCATGGAGCTCTGTGGAGGCACCCACGTCCGCACGACCGGCCAGATCGGGCTTTTCAGAATCGTTTCCGAGTCCGGAGTCGCCGCAGGTGTGCGCCGCGTTGAGGCCGTCACGGGCGCCGAAGCGTACCGAAGGATGCTCAGCGACCAGGCAATGATCCGGGAGGTCGCCGGAGTGTTGCGGACCCGCGACGACAATCTTGTTCCCCGCGTGAAGTCCCTTCTCGAGGAAAGTCGCGATCTCCAGCGCCAGCTCGAGGCCGCGCGGCGCTCCGGCGGAGGGGATCTGGCGTCCCGACTGATCGAGAACGCGGCATCTGTCGATGGCGTCACGGTTATCAGCTCGAGCGTCGATGTAGCCAGCCTCGACGAGGTACGCGCTCTCGGCGATTCACTCCGGCAGAAGATCGCCTCGGGCATCGCCGTGCTCGGCGCTTCCATCGATGGGAAGGCGTCCCTCTTCGCCTTCGCGACCGACGACCTGATCCAGCGCGGTTTGCGGGCTGATCAGATCGTCCGGGAAGTCGCCGTGCAGGTGGGCGGCAGAGGAGGAGGCAAGCCGCACATGGCCCAGGCCGGGCTCCCGGACGCAAGCCGGCTGCAGGAGGCACTGGACGGGGTGCCCGACGTCGTACGGAAGCTCTCCGCGGCGACATCGGCAGCCTCATGAGAACCGAAACGTGGCTCCTCGAGCACACCGACGGAGCTCCCGATCGGCTCGTAGCCTCGATGATGGAGGCGGTTCGCGAAGTTCCGGCCGCCCCTATCCCCGAGCAGCTCGCTGACGCGGCGATATGGCTCTTCGGCCGGGTGGACGAAGCCGGCGAGGGCAGGGAAGCCGCCCTGCCCCTTCTCGCGGCCGATGCCCTCCTCACCCACGCCTTCGAGGCCAAGGCGGAACTCGATCCCCAGGGCCTCGATGATTTCGCCCTCGTACAAACCCGGGCGGTGAGCCTGGCACAGCTGAGCCGATGAGCCTTCTAGACCGTACTCCGACGCCGCTTGTCGAGCTTCTCGAGCTGCTGAGAAGAGCAGAGAAGGAACAGGCGCTCTTCTATCGAGCTCTTGCTGCGATCGCCGAGGATGCGGGATCAAGTGAAGCCGATCGCTTCCACGATCTCCATGCCGATGAGCAGCACCACCTGTCGCGGCTCACCGCCCGAGTCCTCGAAGTCGGCGGCAGACCGATCGATCTCTCCGACGTCTCCGTCGATCCGGGTCTTCTGGAGGATTGGCGGGGAGCCGTAACCGAGCGGGAGCAGGACGAGATTCAGCGCTACCGGGAGGCGCTTGCCGCCGTCACCGATGATGAAGCAACAGCCGCCCTCCTGGCCGGGATTCTGGAGGTCGAAGAGCTCCATGCCCGCGACCTCGGCGGAAAGTGGACGATGGCCTGACGTGCACGCCCGAGCCTGATCCGCCGTCAGCTTCGACATTCGGCCGGAATCCGCCACGGAGGCACGGCCCGCATCTTCCCAGGGGTTCCCCCGGCTGTCGTCGTCTCGATATCAGCGCCACCCCCCAGGAATCGGCCTTTGACGCTCCCGCGCCTTCTTCTTATCGCGACAGGCGGTACCATCTCCATGCGCCGGGACGCTCCGTCAGGCGCGCTCCTTCCCGCCCTGAGCGGCGAAGAGATTCTCGCGTGCGTCCCCGGCTGGCAGTCCATAGGCCGTGTGACCGTCCGGGAGTTCGGTCGCCACCCGGGCCCACACATGACGATCGAGCGCACGTGGGAGCTTCGCGCGGCCATTCAGCGCGCCGCGCAGGAGGGCTTCGAGGGCATCGTTGTGACGCACGGTACGGACACGATCGAAGAAACAGCCTTCCTGCTGGACCGGTCGCTCGATATCGGCGTACCGGTCGTCATCACCGGCGCGATGCGCAATATCTCCGAGCTCTCCTGGGATGGACCGGCGAATCTGATGGGGGCGCTCAGGGTGGCCGCTTCGGCGGAGGCGGCGCGGCGAGGAACGATCGTGGTGATGCACGACCGGATCGTGCAGGGCCATGAGGCCGTGAAGACCCACACGGAAGATGTCGGGAGCTTCCAGTCACCGAACTGGGGTCCGCTGGGAATCGTCGACGATGGGCGCGCGCTCTTCTACCGCGAGTCGCGCAGGCCCCCGATCCTCTCCCCGGACGCGCCTGCCGCGCCCGTCGACCTGGTGAAGATTGTCGCAGGCGCCGATTCCAGACTGATCGAAGCAAGCCTGGAGACCGGCGCAGTCGGTATCGTGGTGGAAGCGATGGGGAGAGGGAACGTTCCGCCGGACACGGTGCCGGGGATCCGCCGCTGGATCGATCAGGGCCGCCCTGTCGTCCTTACCTCACGCTGCCTGCGGGGGCGGGTACTCGATGTATACGGCTACCCTGGCGGCGGGCATGAGCTGAGAGAAATGGGCGTCATCTTCGGCGACCATCTCTCCGGTCAGCAGGCACGCATCGAGCTGATGCTCGCGCTCGGCGCCTTCGGCCTGGACGTCGAGGCGATCAGAAGTCAGATCGAAGGAGACCGTTATGCAAGGAGTTCCGCCGGCTGACGGTCAGACATCGGCGAGATTCCGGACATCCACTTCGTTCCAGACTTTGAAGCACTGATAGTCGAACGCATGTGCGGCCCGGATCTGGTCCGGGAAGCCGAAGTCGTCGACCCAACCCTCCTGAAGCGCTCGCCAGCGGCAATCCCAGTAGAATGACACCGAACGCTCATCCTCCTCGGTCCGAACGATGGCGTCGCCCCGAAAGAACTCACACCCCGATTCCCCAGCGATATGCACACTCGAAATCGGAAGATGACCATACTCTTCGACGATCTTCGTGATCGTCCGGGCAACCTTGACTGGCGGCGAAGCGTCCGAGAAGACAATCTGCCCATTCGGCCTGCCCGTTTCGAGGAACGTTTCGACTGCACGTCTGAAGTCGGAGGTAACCGAAGAACCGGAAAGAAGTTGGGTCAGTTTCATGATGTCGGGTACGATGAGTGATACCAAGCCCGGAATATAACAGAAAATGACAGCGGGTGAAGGCGAAATGGGGGGATTGGTAAGGGGTGGAGCGGCGGAACCCTCCGATCGGCGGGATCTTGGTGCGCCCGAAGAGTTGAAGTGGATTGTCCGGGTGCTCACGGAGCACGGTTTCGAAGCGTGGGCAGTGGGTGGCGCCGTGCGGGACGCGCTCTCCGGAAGGTTGCCGGGGGACTGGGATGTGACCACCTCGGCACCGCCGCAAGCGGTTCAGCGGCACTTCCGCCGAACGTTCCCGGTCGGCATCGCGCACGGCACAGTCGGCGTCGTCGGCAGAAGCGGTCGGCTCTACGAGGTGACCACCTTCCGGCGCGATGTGGAAACGGATGGTCGACATGCGAAGGTGGTCTTTTCCGACCGGCTCGAGGAGGATCTCGCGCGGCGGGACTTCACCATCAATGCGGTCGCCTGGCACCCGCTGACCGGCGAGGTCAGGGATCCTTTCGGAGGGATGGACGACTTGCAGCGCGGCCTTCTCCGCACGGTCGGTAATCCCCGGCACCGCTTCGAAGAAGATCGCCTGCGGGTCCTTCGGGCCCTTCGCTTCGCCGGAACATTCCGCCTCACGATCGATGACGATACCTGGATGGCGATCCGTGAATTCGCGGACCGTCTGGAGCTCCTGTCACCGGAACGGGTGAGGGAAGAGCTCTGGAAGCTGCTGTCCCTTCAGCCGAAGCCTTCACTGAGCCTCGGGTTGTACGCGGAGTCCGGCGTTCTTGCCGGCCTCTACCCCGAGCTCGAGCATCTGCGCGGCATCGGGGCAGAGAGCGTGGACGCGGGAAGTGCGTGGGAGTTCGCGCTGCGCTGTGTGGATGTGATTCCGGCGTCGCGTCCAACCCTGAGGCTGGCAGCTCTCCTTCACCCTCTTCGCACAGCGGAGTCCGGAGGCGCCGGGAAGGCGGGCGTGAGTGCCGCACTCACCCGAAACGTTCTTCAGCGGCTGAGGTTCTCAAACGCCGTGATCGACGAAGTGACCCATCTCGTCGCCCATCACTCCTCCCTCCCGGCGCCGGAAGCGACGGACGGAGACGTTCGGCGTTGGATCAGAACGGTCGGCCGCGAGCATGTAACGAGCATAGCGCGCCTGCGAATCGCGATGGCAAGGGCCATGGAGTCCGGCGGTGACACGCATATTCAGAATCTCACGCGATCCATCCGCTGTGCACGGGCCATCCTCCATCAGCATCCTCCGTTGACCATCGGCGACCTCGCAGTCGACGGCGCCGACCTCCGAGCCGAAGGAATTCCCCCGGGCCCACGCTACGGGCGCATTCTCAACACACTTCTGGACCACGTGCTCGAAACGCCGGACGCGAACCGGAAGGACGTCCTCCTCGACATCGTCCGGGAGAGCAGGGTCGATTGACCGAACGGCAAGCTGCAACGCACGTGGAAGGGCGCCTGCTGGATAAGAAAAAGCGGCCACCCCGAAAGAGGTGGCCGCTCGCCGTACGAACCGTCCGAACAGGACCTGACGTTTACTTCACGAAAAGCATGTCGCGGTAGAGCGGGAGAGGCCAGAGGTCGTCCGGCACCACCTTCTCCAGAAGATCCGCGACCTGGCGAACTGCCGCCATCGCTGGGACGATCTTGTCACGCATGTGGTTCGCCTTCTCATGGATCTCTTCGCCGCCGAGCTCGGCATTCTTCTCCACGAGGTCGTCGAGCGCCACTGTGAGCTCGTTGACGAGGGTCGCCACCTGCTCCGTCGTCCTTACCACACCGGTGACATCGATGCCGAGGGACTTCGACCGGTCCGCCACGGCCAGCAGGTCGTTGAGATACCGAACCGCCGCAGGAAGCACCATCGTGCCTGCGATATCAGCAGTGATCTCCCCCTCGATGTTGATCGTCTTGAAGTACTGCTCCAGGGCGATCTCATGCCGCGACCTGAGCTCTTCCGGAGAGAGCACGCCATACTTCTCGAAGAGCTCAGTGTTCTTGGGCGCCTTGTAGATCTCGAGAGCGTCGACCGTGTTGCGAAGGTTCAGCAGCCCTCTGCGCTCTGCTTCCTTCTGCCACTCCTCGCTGTAGCCGTCGCCATTGAAGATGATCCGCTTGAACGACGTGAACTCCTTGCCCAGCAGCTCCCGGAGCGCCGGCTCCAGCTCCTTGCCGCTGTTCACTTCCTTCTCGAGCGCGGTCACCATCTCATCGATCGACTCGGCGACGATCGTGTTGAGAATCGTGGCCGGGAAGGAAATCGACTGCGATGAGCCCACTGCACGGAACTCGAACTTGTTGCCCGTGAACGCGAAGGGCGACGTCCGGTTCCGGTCTCCCGAATGCTTGGGAAGGTTGGGCAGAACCGGGCTTCCCAGCCCAAGGAGCCCGCCCGCCCGCTTCTCCGACTTCACACCCTGCTCGAGCTTCTCGAAGATCTCGGTAAGCTCGGAACCAAGGAAGACCGAGATGATCGCCGGCGGTGCCTCGTTCGCGCCGAGTCGGTGGTCGTTTCCGGCGTGCGCGATCGACGCCCGGAGCAGATCCTGATGCCGGTCCACAGCACGCAGCACCGCAGTGCAGAAGAAGAGGAACAGGATGTTCTCGTGCGGCGTGTCGCCCGGCTCCAGCATGTTCGTGGTCTCCGTTGAGAACGACCAGTTCACATGCTTGCCGCTGCCATTGATCCCCGCGAAGGGTTTCTCATGGAGAAGCGCGACAAGGCCGTACTTCCGCGCGATGTTCTGGATCTTCAGCATCGTCAACTGCTGATGGTCCGACGAGACGTTGGCGTTCTCGTACACCGGCGCCATCTCATGCTGCGCTGGCGCCACCTCGTTGTGCCGCGTCTTGATCGGCACACCGAGCCGGTAGAGCGCCATCTCCACTTCGGCCATGCACGCGAGAACCCGCTCGTTGATGGAACCGAAATAGTGATCCTCCAACTCCTGACCGCGCGGCGGCTTCGCACCGAAAAGTGTGCGGCCCGTCGTCATCAGGTCAGGACGACGATAGTAGAACTCCTGGTCGATCAGGAAGAACTCCTGCTCGGGCCCGAGCGTCGCCAGCACCCGGGAGCCCGGGAAGTCGAAAAGCTTCAGTGCGCGGCGGGCATGGACGTCCAGCGCCTGCATCGAACGGAGAAGCGGGGTCTTGTGGTCGAGCGCATGACCCGCCCACGACGCATACGCCGTCGGAATCGACAGGAAGGCGCATCCGCCGGGCGTCTCCACGATGAACGCGGGCGAGGTCGGATCCCAGGCGGTATATCCACGCGCCTCGAACGTCGTCCTCAGGCCGCCCGAGGGGAAAGAGGAGGCATCGGGCTCACCCTGGATGAGGTCCTTCCCCGAAAACTCGACAACCGCGCCACCCCCGACATTCGGCGTGATGAACGAGTCGTGCTTCTCCGCGGTCGAACCCGTAAGCGGCTGGAACCAGTGTGTGAAATGGGTCGCGCCTCGTTCGAGCGCCCACTCCTTCATCGCCAGTGCAACGGCATCCGCTACACTCTGGTCGAGCTCGGTGCCCTTCTCGATCGTCGCGACGAGAGCCTTGAACACCGGCTTCGGAAGACGCGCACGCATCTCCGCGATGCCGAACGTGTTCTCGCCGAAAATTCTTTCGACATCAGTTACCTGCTTACGGCCATTCGCATCCAGGTCCGACTTCAGCGGCGGCGTCCAGCCATTCGCGGCCGCTATGATGTCGAAGCGGGGAGTCGATTTCTGCATTGGGCTATCGGGAGGCTAGGGGTTGTTGCGAAAGGGTACGTGCAGCCAGGCGGTCGCTTCCCCCGCCACGTCACGTCCGTCACGTGCGACCATGTCACGCGCGATATCTTCCAGGAGCGGCCCTGCTGTTTCTTTCGATGTCGAAAGAACGACGCTCGTCGTCGTGCTCTGAACACCCGGCCACGACTGGATGTCAGACAACAACCGCTCGAGCGAAGACGTTGTATCTGTGCGAACCTTCAGTAGGTGCGATCCCATCCCGGTCACCGAGTGGCACTCGAGTATCTCGGGCCGGTCCTCTACCTTCTGCGCGAACACGGGATAAAACTTCGACCCGTTGATGACGACCGCGATGAACGCCGTCACATCCAAGCCGATCGTGTTCGCGTCGACCACGGCCGTGTACTGGCGGATCACTCCTCGGTCCTCAAGCTTCCGGATCCGCTCCGCTACCGCCGGCGCCGACAATCCGACAGCCTGCGCCAACTCGTTCTGCGATATCCGGCCGGACGCCTGAAGCAGCGAAACCAGCCGTACGTCGATCCCGTCCATTTACCTGCCCGGAGAAGGCTTTAGAAAATTAGGCAAAGGCACCTTGAAAACTTGGAAAGAAAGGTATGAACTCTGCGAATAGGACGCAAGGGGCGGAAGAAGGCAGCGGGAATGCGGGTTGCTGGAGGTCGGGTTCACCCCTCTCGCGCGCCCTGCCCGACGCTCCAGGTCGCCGGCGCCGCGATCGCATCGTAGCGGCGCCAGCTCCCCAAGCGCTGGTCGTGGCTTCGGTCCTGCGTGCCTCTTTCCAGGCCCGGGAACGAACTGGCGGTATATGGTTGCAGAGGAGGGGAGGTAGAGATGACGGGAAGGGTGGGCGATACGGAGCTACGGGAGCCTCTTCTCCTGCAGATGCGACAGGACCGGAGGCTCGGACATGAGTGGGACGATTGGGACGGCCGCCCCCTGCCGAACGGCGGAGTCTACATCACCGGTCCGGGGCTCTTCTTCGGGGCAGCGGCGGGTGCGGCCCTTCTGTGCGCAGCTGCCTTCGGCGTTGTACTCTGGCTCATCACGCCGCGCCTCGGCACCCTTCACGAGGTTGTCCCGGGTATCGCCGCGGTTCTGCTGCTTCTTGCAACGACGGCCTGGTTCGTATGGCTCGGCCTGCTCGCGGCCTCGCTCGCGTCCGGGCGCGCCCTATTACCGGCGCGGCTCGCAGACCGGGGGGTGATCCCCGCCATCCTGAAGCCAGTCGAACAGGTCGCTCGGCTGTTCGGGGTTTCCCGCGACAGACTCGGTCATTCGGCCCTCGTCGTTTTCAATCGGCTGGCGGAGATGCACGTGGCGCCGCACACGCCGGAGGATCTGCTCATCCTGCTGCCCCGGTGTCTCAGCAAGGAGGCGATGCAAACCGCCATGCGGATTTCGGCGAAACATGGGGTGGCTGCCTTCGTTGCCTCCCGCGGCCGATACGCACGTCAGATGATCGCGGAGCGCCGCCCCCGTGCCGTGGTGGCAATCGCCTGTGAGCGCGACCTTGTCAGCGGCGTCCGGGATGTTGCGCATCGCCTTCCGGTCCTCGGCTCCACGCTCGGCATGCCCGAAGGCCCATGCCGCAACACGGAGCTGGATGCGGCGGCATTCGAAAGCCAGGTACTTGCAATGATCGGTCGGCGGGGAAAAAAGCCGTCGGCGAATGGCGCCGGGGCGCAGGAGCAGGGCAGGGAGGAGGGGAGGTCGAACGCGGTGCAGCGCGTCGAGCCGGATCCGAGTCAGGCGGTCAGCGCGCTACCTGCCGCCGGAAGAGAGGCACAGCCTGCGCAGTAACCGACAACCTCGAGGCGATACCCCTGCACCTGGAAGCCATCCGCAGGGCGAATCTCGGGGATGTTGTTCTGGAGGGGTGCACCCTTGACATCCCTGACCGAGCCGCAGATGAGGCACCGCGCATGGCAATGCTCGTCTGTCCGTGCGTCGTAGCGCGCCGACCCATCACCGTACGTCAGCTTCGTCGCCAGCTCGCAGGTGACCAGGGCTTCGAGCGCCTTGTAGACCGTCGCCAGCGAGATATCCGATATCTGGGCACGGACGGCGGTGAAGACCTCATCTGCCGTCGGATGTTCGTCGGTTCCGGACAGGAAGCGATACACAGCCGCCCGCTGTTCTGTAAAGCGCTGGCCGTGCGATTCGAGGGCTTGTCGGAGGGCTAGATCGATCCGCTCGGCGGAATCGGCGGTGAATTCCATTATTTGCAGCTGTCGTCGTCGCCGGCACTTCCATCTGACGCGCCGGCGAAGGCAATCCTTCCGGTAAGTTCAACGGGCGAAAGAAGAAGTCTAGATACCCCTGGAAGGGCTGTCAACCGATAGCGGTTGACGCCTGCGAGCGGATTCCGTCCTTGCCATATGGGGGATGCGGCTCGATTAACGGGTGGTCGAAAGATGAAACAGAGGCGCATCGTAATCGCTCGCACGACTCTGGAACGGGATTTTCAGCATGTGCCCCGATAACGCTCGATAATGAGGAAGATGTCCGGAGTTACCAGGCGAACGATGCTACACCAGGGAAAGATGCGGGCTGCGCGGCTGCTGATCGTGCTCGGCCTTGCGGGTTGCGGTTCAGATGCGGATGCGGAGCTGCTCGCTCTTCCTCCCATCGATCGGCCTTCACCCGAAGCCCGGCTCGGCCTCCCTGAGGTCGAGGGGAGCTGGACGTTCGTCGGTTGGGAGATCGTCGAAGGAGACTCCACCTCTCTCGAGCGGACCTTTCCGTCCTTTGGAGCTCTGCGCTTCGATACGCAGCGGCTCGATTCCATCGCTGGAAGCTTCGTCCTCGGCGGGGGGCCGGTGGCTGTGGTGGGAGATGTCCGACGCGACGGAAAGGTGACTTTCGTAACCCTCCCTGGCGGTAGTGCGGGGGCGTACGTTGCCGGCAGCTATGTGCGGGATACACTCTGGCTTGAGCTGACCTCGATTCTCCCCCGCGACGAATGGCCCCGGGATGCGCGGGCGGCCTTCGTCAGGGAACCGACCTCCGAAGCGCCCTTCGCCTGGCTGCGCGGCGCTCGTGTTCCCGACACCCCGCCGTCTCTCCCCGTGGATTCGCTGGCTGCCGACTCGAGCGGCTTCGGATCTCCGCCGGCGGGCGCCGCGGTGAGCGGCAGCCAGCAGGAGCCAGTCACCCCGCAGCCGACGCCTCTACCACCGGCCGGCGGTCAGCCTCCTGCCGTGCAGCCATCTGCGCCGGCGGCACAGCCTGGCCAGCAGCCCTCTGCGCCCCCGGCCGGACCGCGTCCTGCGACGCCTCCTCCGACGAATCAGCCCGCGCCACAGCCGTCAGCGCCGCAGTCGCCGACACCGCAGCCGGGACCAGCGCCCCAGCCGCAGCCGCAGCCCCAGCCCCAACCGGCGCCGCAGCCCCAGCCCCAACCGGCGCCGCAGCC
>CAYRLB010000023.1:0-2681 GCA_964424945.1 uncultured Gemmatimonas sp. | reverse complement strand
CGCAGCCCCAGCCCCAACCGGCGCCGCAGCCCCAGCCCCAACCGGCGCCGCAGCCCCAGCCCCAACCGGCGCCGCAGCCGCAGCCGCAACCGGCGCCGCAGCCGCAGCCGCAGCCAGAGCCCGAGGCTCCGCCGCCGGCGCCAGCACCGGTGCCCCCGCCGCCTGCGGATCCGTTACCCCCGTTGCTCGGCGAACCCGTCAACCCGTGAAGAGTGAACGATATGGCTCAGAACCCACAGCGTGACCCGCCCTTTGAAGGTGGTTCCCAGCGTGTCGTGGAAGTCCCTGCTGAAGTGCCGAAAGGGGGAAGGACGGCGGGTCAGCTCGTGGCCGGCGTTCTGGTACTGCTGGCCGTTCTTGCAGGGCTCCTCTGGATCCTGGTGCCGCTGCTGAGTTAGTACGGGATGGTCGAGGTGGGGCGGGTCTCGGCGACGGCCTTTTCGTATGCCCCGACCTGTCGCACCTCCTCCTCCGGCGACCAGAGGAGTCCTTCTTCGGCGGCCATCATTGCGGCGATCTCCTTCGCTACCCCGATCCCGCCGTCGATCTCCTCATAGAAGAGGTGGAGGCGGCGACGCATCACATCCTCGAGCGTAAGGGCGAGTTCCGCGCGCACTGCGTGGACAACCTCGGCGCGCAGATGGGGTCGCCCGGGAAGCAGCGAGCCCGCGAGAGATGCGTCCTCTCGGATGAGAGCGAGGACGGAGCTCAGCTCTTCGCCGTAGCGCCCGACCAATGCCTCACCCACAACAGGATCGATCCCGGCCGCGACGGCTTCCTGCAGAAGCCTCTTTGACGCCGGTTCCCACTCTTCATGGGGTGCACCCGGCAGCGGGAGGAGGTCGGTATGGAAGTCTCCAGTCGCCACGCCGAAGTCCCGTTGCAGAATGTCCGCGAGAAAGTCGACCGTCTCTGCGGCCATGCTCCGGTAGGTCGTCAGCTTCCCGCCTGCGATGTTGACGAGGCCGGACGGATCCCGCCAGATGGCGTGCTCTCGGGATGTCTCACTTTCGGACAGCCGCTCGGTCGGGGCCGGTGCCAGCAGTGGCCGAACGCCCGCCCACGTGCTGACCACATCCTGAAGCTCCAGCCGAGCTTCGGGAAAGAGCGAATTTGCCGAGTCCAGAAGATAGCGTACGTCGGAAGCCTCGGCACGGGCGGTGCCGGGATCGCCGGCGAACTCGGTATCTGTGGTGCCGATGTAGGTGAGCGGGCCCCATGGCAGCACGAACATCACCCGCTCATCGACGCTCGACCGAACGATCAGCGCTCCCCGATTGCCGATGCGCCGCTGGTCCACGACGATGTGGACCCCCTTCGTTGTCCGCAGTCGTGGCTCGATGTTCGGATCGGCCAGGCGACGGAGCTGGTCGGACCATGGCCCCGTCGCGTTCAGAACCACCCTCGCCCGTACCTCAGCTCCACGCCCCGGTGCGCCCAGGTGGTCCCGAACACCGATCCGAAAGGGAGACCCCTCGCCACCCCCTTCGATGCTTTCGACCCCCGCATGCGTCAGGAGCACCGCGCCCGCCTCGACCGCTCCCCGCGCGACGGCGAGCGTGAGACGGGCATCGTCGACCTGGGCGTCGTAGTAGAGCGCGCCGGCCCTGAGGCCTTCCCGCTTCAGGCGCGGCTCTCTCTCCGCCACCCCCTCCGGCCCGAGCATCCTGTGGCGCCCGGGAGAGCGAAAGGTCGAGAGAGCATCGTAAAGCCACATTCCGGCCCTCAGCTTGAGAGGACCGGTTCTGTCGCCTTTGAAGACGGGATAGAGAAAGCGAAGGGGTTTGACGAGGTGGGGGGCCAGCTCGAGAAGGCGGCGTCGCTCGCGAAGCGCTTCGAAAACGAGATCGAAGTCGTACGTCTCAAGATATCGGAGGCCGCCGTGCACCAGGCGGGAGGAGAGACTGCTCGTGCCGGCGCCGATATCCCCCCGCTCCACCACCGCGACCCTGAGGCCGCGTCCCGCCGCGTCGCGCGCCACCCCCGCCCCCGTAATCCCCCCGCCGATCACAAGCAGATCGAAGACTTCCCCCTCCAGGGAAGCCAGAACGCCGTCCCGGGAGGCGGCGGAGAAGGCGGTGTGTCGCACCTGGGGACCCCCTACAGCCGGGGCGGAGTAACGCCGGTCTGGCCCTGGTACTTACCCTTCCGATCCGCGTAGCTCGTCTCGCACTCCTCGTCGGATTCGAAGAAGATCACCTGCGCGATCCCTTCACCCGAATAGACTCGGGCCGGCAGCGGCGTCGTGTTCGATATCTCCAGCGTGACATATCCCTCCCACTCGGGCTCGAACGGGGTGACATTGGTGATGATGCCGCAGCGAGCGTAGGTCGACTTCCCGACGCACAGCGTGATCACACTTCGGGGAATCCGGAAGTACTCGACCGAGCGCGCAAGAGCGAACGAATTCGGCGGGACGATACAGACATCTCCCTCGAAGGGGACGAAGGACTTCTCGTCGAACTGCTTCGGGTCCACGATCGCGTTGTTCACGTTCGTGAAGATCTTGTATTCGTTCGCGACCCGCATGTCGTAGCCGTAGGAGGAGAGCCCGTACGAGATCGTACCTTTGCGTACCTGGGCGTCCTCGAAGGGCTCGATCATGCCCTGCTCGCGGGCCATCTTCCGGATCCAGTGGTCAGGCCTGATGCTCATGCTGGAATGAAGCTTGAAGGAAGCAG
>CAYRLB010000022.1:29595-35426 GCA_964424945.1 uncultured Gemmatimonas sp. | reverse complement strand
CGACATCCTTCCCTATGCCGAGCACGTCGCCACCTGCTTCGGCGCGGAGCGGGTGATGTACGGCAGCGACTGGCCGGTGCTGACGCTGGCGGACCGCGCGTCGGAATGGTATTCGCTCACACTGGATCTGACGGCCGAATGGCCCGATGATGAGCGGCAACGCTTCTACAGCGACAACGCGCGAAGCTTCTACAATCCCTGAGGCAGCCCGGCCGATCAGAGCTGCGCTGAGTCTCACCCTCCACCATCCCCCGATGCCCACGACCATCACCGCCGTCGACGCGCTCGACATCCGCTTCCCGACATCCCGGACGCTCGACGGCTCCGACGCGATGCACAAGGCGCCCGACTACTCGGCCGCCTATGCGATCGTGCGCACGGACCATCCCGATGCTATCGAAGGCCACGGCCTCACCTTCACCGTCGGGCGCGGAAATGAGCTGTGCGTCGCGGGGATCGAAGCTCTCGCGCCGATGCTGGTCGGCGTCACTCTCGAGTCGATCCGGTCGGACATGGCGGGTTTCTGGCGCCGTCTCACCTCCGACAGCCAGCTGCGATGGGTGGGGCCGGAGAAGGGGGTGATCCATCTCGCCACTGCCGCTCTGGTGAACGCGGTCTGGGACCTTATCGCCAAAGTGGAGGGCAAGCCGCTCTGGAAGCTGCTTGCCGACATGAGCCCAGAGGAGATCGTCGCGTGCATCGACTTCCGCTATATCACCGACGCGCTCACGCCGGAGGAGGCGCTGACGATTCTCAGCCGGAATGTCGAAACGAGGACGATGCGGGAAGCTGAGATGCGCCGCGACGGGTATCCGGCCTATACGACTTCGGCAGGGTGGCTGGGCTATTCGGAGGAGAAGATGCAGCGCCTCTGCCGCGAAGGGATCGCTGCGGGGTGGACGCACTTCAAACTCAAGGTCGGAGCGGATCTGGAGGACGACATCCGGCGCGTCGCACTCGTCCGCCGCGAGATCGGACCCGACGCTCGGCTGATGGTCGACGCCAACCAGGTCTGGGACGTCGGCGAGGCCATCGCCTGGATGCGCGAGCTGGCTCGCTTCAACCCTTGGTGGATCGAGGAGCCGACCAGCCCGGATGATGTGCTCGGTCACGCGGCGATCGCCAGGGCAATTGCGCCTATCGGGGTGGCAACGGGGGAGCAGTGCCAGAATCGGGTGATCTTCAAGCAGCTCCTGCAGGCGAATGCGATTCGATTCTGTCAGATCGATGCCTGCCGGCTCGGCGGGGTGAACGAGGTCCTGAGTGTTCTGCTGATGGCGGCCAAATTCGGGGTGCCGGTCTGCCCTCATGCGGGCGGCGTGGGGCTCTGCGAGTACGTGCAGCACCTGTCGATCTTCGATTACCTGTGCGTCAGCGCCTCGCTCGAGGACCGGGTCATCGAGTACGTCGACCATCTTCACGAGCATTTCATCGACCCTGTCGTCATCCGGAACGGGCGCTACCTTCCGCCTGAAGCCCCGGGCTACAGCATCACGATGTTTCCGGAGTCGCTCGCGCGGTACTCGTATCCGCACGGCGCCGCGTGGGCGCGATGATGGTCTCAGAGGGGTGACCCGGTGGCGCCTGCCGGAAGAGCGGGAAGCTCGGAGTCGGGGCGCAGCGGCTCCTGTGACGAGGAGTCGGGAGAAGGCTCGCGCTGCGACACAACAGTTGGCGCGCGACCATCTGGAATCCTACCGACGATCGATCTGTCTCCTCCACACCGCGCGGACACGGGTGTGAAGATGTGAATCACTCAACCAACGCCTGAAAGGTTCAATCGATGCGAATCATCCGATATGCGGACGGAAGTGGCCGAATCCATCACGGCGCAGAGCAGCCAGATGGCAGCACGCTGCGGATCGAAGGCGATATCTACGGAGACTTCCAGGTCACCGATGAACCCGCGCAGGTTCAGAAGCTACTCGCACCGGTGGATGCGAAGCAGATCATCTGCATCGGCCTGAACTATCGTCGACATGCCGAGGAAACGGGTGCGAAGGCACCGGAGTACCCGGTCGTCTTCTTCAAGGGCCTCAACTCCCTGCAGAACCCCGGCGATCCGATCCTCCTCCCAACGCACCTCGCGAGCGAGCAGGTCGACTGGGAATGCGAGCTGGCGGTCGTCATCGGGAAAACGGCGCGCAACCTGACGCGGGAGAACGCGCTCGATCATGTGCTCGGCTATACCTGCGCGAACGACGTCTCCGCCCGGGACTGGCAGGTGAAGCGCGGAGGCAGCCAATGGTGCCGCGGCAAGATGTTCGACACCTTCGCGCCACTTGGCCCGCGGCTCGTCACGACCGACGAGATCCCCGATCCCAACGCGCTCGCAATCAGCACCATCCTGAACGACGAGAAGGTTCAGGACTGGAATACATCGGATATGATCTTCGACGTTCCGGCGCTGCTCGAGTTCCTGAGCGGAAGCACCACCCTGGTGCCTGGAACGGTCATTCTCACGGGTACACCGCACGGCGTCGGGATGGGGATGAGCCCGCAGCGATGGCTGAAGCCAGGCGACACGGTCACGATCGAAATCGAATCGATCGGTTCGCTGGTGAATCCGGTCGAGGCGGAGCCGGCCTCGTAGCGTCGTTCCGAGAGAAGGTGTGCGAAACCGGCCCTCGTCTCGAAAGCGGGGGTCGGCTGTCAGGTGGCGATATGCGGATCCGTGCGTGAAGAACCGGGTTCGCGCTTCGCAGGTGAGACCGGGGTGGCGAGGGGAATCGGGGCTTGATGTCGGTTTCTCCGCCTCGATATCGCCGGCGTCCTACCTGGTTCGTGCCCGTATCGCGAGGGAGTGCATCCCCCCGTCGACGGGCACGACCGTGCCGGTGATGCCGGAAGCGCCGGGCCCCACGAGGAAGGTGATGGTGGCCGCGATTTCATCGGCGCTGATGAGACGTCCGATCGGCTGCCTTGCTTCGAGTGCACGACGTTCTGCAACCGGATCATCCGCCGCGTCGAGAAGTCGCTGAACCCACGGGGTGTCCGCTGTGCCGGGATTCACGCAGTTGACGCGAATCCCCTCCTGGAGATGGTCGGCCGCCATCGCCAGGGTCAGGGATTGCACGGCGCCCTTCGTAGCGCTGTAGATCGCGCGATTCTGGATGCCTTTCGAAGCCGCGACCGAGCAGGTGTTCACCACCGCGGCACCGGGTGATTCTCGCAGGAAGGGAAGCGCCGCCCGGGTCAGGCGTACAATGCCGAGAACGTTGACGTCGAAGGCGTGTCGCCACTCATCATCAGCGTGTTCTTCGATCGTCCCGCGGGAGCCGATCCCGGCGTTGTTTACGAGAATATCGAGGCGGCCGAAGCGCTCGATGACCATCTGCATTCCCTCACGCACAGAACGGTCGTCGGTGACGTCAGCGACGATCGGGTAGATGGGCGGCTCGGCAGCCGACGGATCGAGATCGAAGCCAGCCACCTTCGCCCCCGCTGCGCTGAGGTGACGGGCTGTGGCGAGCCCGATACCTGCGCCCGCCCCGGTAACGAGAGCGACCAGTCCATCGAGTTCGGGCATGACCTGAAGGTTAGGGATGGGGGGAGGAGGAGGTGCCGGCGAGGAAGAAGAGGTGATGCGTCACGCTGCCATTATGCTCCGCGCGCACCATTCTCTCTTCCTCGCGGGAGCGGGGGCCGACAGTTCTCCCCGCAAGCTCATCGCAAAGCGAGCGGACGGCCGGCCCCCCTTTCGACGGGCAGCCCGCGCTGCTAGGCCGCCCCTGCCGCTTCAGCCACCCGCGTCGCCTGGGCGCAGTTCCCAGCCATCGTGAAGAAGTTGCCCACCTCTTCCACTCCGATCACGTACGGGTGCGGCTCCCCTGCCTGCCGGTTCGCCAGCTTCGGCATCTTCACGGTGGACAGGTCGAAGCGGGTGTGATTCGACACGAGTACATCGACGTCATTCGCACGCACCAGCTCCCGGACCTTCTCCGCCGACCTGGAATACTGATCGAGCCAGTACTCACGCGGGGAGTCCGGCCGGTTGGGCACATTGAACATCGTTCCGCCCCAGAGGACCGCCATATGCTGGCGCCCATTGTCGCGGACCGGGAAAATCGATGAGAAGGTGCCAGGCGTGTGCCCCGGCGTGTGTACAAGCCGAACCGTCGTATCGCCAAGCTTCAGCTCCATCCCGTCGGTGGCGACGATGTCCCGGCGCGGCTTCCAGGAGGCGTCGCCCGACTCGACGAGTTGCCAATCCTCCTCGCCCATCACGATCCGTGCACCGAAGGTGTCCTGCAGGAACTTGGCGCCGCCAACGTGATCGGCGTGGCCATGGGCCACAACGACATACTTGATGTCGGCCGGGTCCATCCCGAGCTTCCGCAGGCCATCGGCGACTTCGGCCTCCACCGAATAGTCGAAGATCGGATCGAAGATGATGATCCCGTCCGAGGTGTTGAGCGCCCACGCGGTGAACTGCGTCTGCCCCACGAAGAAGAGGTCGTCGAAGACCTTCATCGGCTCCGCATACCAGGTCCGCTCGGAATCGATCGTCGGCAGGGCGCTCGGCACCGCCGCTTCCATCGCCTCGCGGCTCGGGCTGTCCGGCGTTGCGGGACAGATGAGGCTGAACACGGCAAGGTGCTGATCTCCCGCCGCCGCCCGCGCGGTCTGGATGTGCTGAAGTGCCTCCGGTGTAAGCTCGAGCGGTGCCCTCGCGGGCGGACCACCGCCTCCAGGGCCGGGCTGGGCGACTGCGAGCGATGCGTGCGCGGTCAGAACGAGCGTGGCGAGTGCGAGCTTTTTCATGGGAGTCACGGTTCGAAAAGGTGAGTCAGTCGGTCGAACGAAGGGTGGGAAGTAGGCTTGACACTTTCTCCAACCTGGATGGTCGGTGATTCACGGTCCATAGAAAGCGATGGAGCGCACAGGTGGAACCGATCGGCTCCGCATTTTACACACCCCGCGGCGCCCCCAGGATCCATCGGGATTCTATCGCAGCGCCTCTTCGATGGCCTCGCTCACCACTGGCGTCATCAAAGCATAGCCCTGCGCGTTCGGATGAAGCCCATCGTTCGTGATCCCGTCCCGCAGAAAACCTTCCGCATCGACCGTGGCGGTATGGAAATCGGCGTAAACCGCTCCCTTTTCCGCCGCGTAGCTCTTCAGCCAGTCGTTGAGTGCCAGAATATCTTCCGGCGGACGCGTCACCGACTGGATACGTGGTCTCGGGGTTTGACCGGCACCGCGGCCGGCGGGGAGCATCGTGCGGTCGTTGATCGGCATGATCGCTCCCAGGATCACCTTCACTCCATGGCCCTGCGCCAGCTCGGTCATGGCCATGATGTTGTGCCGGATCATCTGCAGCGTCTGCGGGCCGTTGTTCCTGGCGATGTCATTCGTGCCGGCGAAGATGACGACGGCATCCGGTTCCAGTGCGAGGACATCCGGATAGAAGCGAACCAGCATCTGCGCGGTCGTCTGGCCGCTGATCCCGCGATTCACATAGGGCTTGCCGGGGAAGGACTCCGCCAGCGGCCAACCATCGGTGATCGAGTCACCGATGTACACGACGCGACCGGCGACAGCGGGCGCCGCGAGCAACTCCTGGTTCGCCTCGTGATACCGCCCAAGCTGGTTCCAATCCTGAAGCTGCTCGGCGAGGGTGACGGCGGTGTTCAGGAGGCAGCAGTTGGCCGCGCGAGGCAGGGTGAACTCGTCGGCGATCTGTGCAGTGGCGGGTGCTGTCGCGAGAAGTCCGACGATGCCGGCGCTGGTGACCGGGATGAGCAGGTGCCGATGGAACACTGTGTCCTCCGAAGGATGGAACGCGGGGCGCCTCGAGAGATGGGTGCCGACGGCCCCGATTCAGGAGT
>CAYRLB010000022.1:27656-29495 GCA_964424945.1 uncultured Gemmatimonas sp. | reverse complement strand
GGCGCCGTCAACTGAGGTTCAGCGGGAAGGTCGGGCGGGGTGAAGCCCTCGGGCGGCCCATCCTGAACGACGAGCGGCGTGCCATCCTCCGGGTGATCGCCATTCCAGATATCGACGACTTCCTTGTAGTCGTTGGGGCTGAACCGGTAAAGGATCCTGTGGAGTCCCTGTTCCTCGAGCTTGCGAGCCTCGGGAAAGCGCTTGTTGCTGATGTCGGGAACCGGAAGAAGCTTACCGACGTCGACACCGGTGAGCTTCTCGAGGGCTTTCGCGTAGGCGACGACGTGTACCCCTCCCCGCACGAGCAGGTAGCCGAGCATCGCGCGTGAGGTGGCGTCCTCGCACATCTCGTAGACCCGGATCTTGTTCGCCCGGGCGCCGCATTCGAGGAAGAAGTTGTGGAGGAGATCGAGCTTCAGATTGCCGCTGGAGAAGACGTAGCTTCCGGTCCAGGGGTTACCATGCGAGTCGACCGGAAGAGACGCCTGACCGCTGGCGATGAAGTGATAGGAGTTCCGGGCATCCAGCGCGCTTTCCATCGGCGCCTTCGCGGGGTCCATTCCCCGCTCGGTGGAGCCGGTAAGCAGCAGGTTGATGGTGTAGCTGACCGCCTCGATGTGGCCGAACTCCTCCGCCGCGATGTTCGCGATGAGGTCGTAGAAGGGCCGCATCTGATTTCTGCCGCGGAAGTTGAACGACTGGAAGGTGTAGTTCATCAGGGTCGACATCTCCCCGAACTTTCCGCCCAGAAGCTCCTGCACCGCGGCCGCCGAATTCGGCGACGGGTGTTTCGGTTCTGGAAGGTCCACGGCAATCTTGTCGAAGCGCTGGATCAATGGAACCTCCGGGTTGCTCGGTGGGAACAGACGTGGTCCGGAAGGAAGTCCGGGCCACGATGGGGGCTGCAACGTATCGTTCCGGACCAGTTCAGATGAGCGGGCAATGCCTGTGCCGCATCCATGGCCCCGGGCGGATTCGCGCCGCCGGTTCCTTCGACGGTTTCAGGTAGGAAGAGCGGGGATGCCGTGAGCGGCGCCCCCGAGACAACGCGCTGTGGCAGACGGGGGGGCGCCCGGAACGGAGTCAGAGGTGATGAACCGGTGGGGGACGCGAAGGAGGCACCTTGCAGAAGGCTTCGAAATGCGGCAGCGTCGCCTGAATAAGCGGGCCCACGCCGATTGCGAAAAGAAGGGTGCCGATCCCGAGCTGCCCGCCCAGGAACCAGCCGCCTGCGAGCACCGACAGCTCGATACCGGTGCGGACGAGGCGCAGTGAGAAACCCGTGCGGGCAGCGATCCCCGTCATCAGGCCATCGCGGGGACCCGCTCCGAAACCCGCGCCGATGTACATCCCCGTCGCTACCCCGATGAGGGTGACGCCGAGAACGAGGGCGACGATCCGCGCAGGGGGGCTTTCGAACTCCGGGATCCAGGGCAGGACCGCATCGAGACTGAGGCCGACGACGATCGCGTTGCTGATCGTGCCGAGCCCCGGCATCTGCCGCAGCGGGATCCAGAGGAGCAGCACGATGCCGCTCACCACGATGATCACCCAGCCGATGGTCAGCGGCACCCGATCGGCGATCCCCTGATGGAGGATGTTCCACGGATCGAGCCCCAACCGTGCACGAATGAGAAGAGCCGCCCCCGGCCCCCACAGCAAAAGTCCTGCATAAAGAACGAACAGCCGACGAAACATTCCGCCCCGATCGAGAATCTGGTTTGCGGGCGGAACGGGTGCACCTCGAGTGCTTCCTCAGACCGGCCCCTCCACCTCCTGTTGCCTACTCCTCCGAACCCGATCTATTCTCCGGCAGTATCATCGCTGCCTTTCGACGAC
>CAYRLB010000022.1:0-27556 GCA_964424945.1 uncultured Gemmatimonas sp. | reverse complement strand
TACTCCTCCGAACCCGATCTATTCTCCGGCAGTATCATCGCTGCCTTTCGACGACAATGGAGCCGCTGGAATGGGAAGAATCGGTGCTCGGACGATCTGCCTCCTTTTTGCCGCAACCTTCGGCGTCGCCGGATGCAATCCGATCTACTACTCCCCGACCAACCAGAATGTGCTGATGGCACCTGCTCAGGGAGATGTGGCCCTCGCCGGAGTTACGGGTGATGGCCGTTTCGAGCTCCAGGCGGGCTATGCCGTGAGCGAAGCGATCGCGCTGCAGCTCAATGGCGGCATCTTCGATCGGGACGAGGAGGATAGCGAGGACGGAGGGTCGGGGAATTTCCTGGAGGTCGGCGCGAGCTACACCTGGAGGGTAGACGAGCGTGTCTCATGGGAGGTGGTGGGACTGCTCGGTGCCGGCTCGGTCGAGAATGACTTCCCATCCACGGTCCCCGGCAACCCGGATTCGACCGGGAAGCTCCGGGCCAGCCTCCTCCGCTTCGGTGTACAGCCGGCCCTCGGCTACCGGTCGAAGTATTTCGAGGCAGCAGCCTCTTCGCGCTTCGTGGGGCTCGCCTACCGGAATGTTGAAGGATCCCTGATCTACCAGGGTGAAGATCAGGCAGTGCTGCTCTCCGATGCGAACTTCTACTTCCTCGTAGAGCCAGCCCTCACGCTGCGCGCCGGTCTGGAGAATGTGAAGCTGCAGATCCAAACCAGCCGAAGCTTCAACCTGACCGATCCGGATTTCAGGCAGGACGAAGCGATGCTGACACTGGGGGTGGTGGTCGGGCTCTCCCGGAAGCGCTGAAAAAAGTCTGACGAACGGGAGGGGGAGTATCTACTTTCCCGGAGCGGAGATCCCGAACTGCACGGATGAAGCTCGCGGCCATCCCCGGCGCCGCCATAGCCATCATCCGCACCCGAACCCCTGAATCTCTCTCATGGTCCAACCACCTGTGGAGCCGATTATTCGCGATGCGCTCGGTGGCATCGTCATCCGCAGCCAGGTCGCGCGTCCCCGGGGGCGGCAGGGATTCGAGAAGCAGTTCTTCCCCGGCGTCGAACTTGGCCTCGTGGGTTGGGAGCGAGCCCACAGTCAGGGCAATATCACCGGCCGTGAAAGCGCACAGGCGATCCGATACGCACCTTCGGAGGTCAATCAGGCTTTCCAGCGGCTGGGGATAGAACGCTTCATCCGCGAACTCTTCGAAGAGAAGGCGCCCGATGTTGAGCTGATGCTGACGACGGTCACCTACAGCCACCCCGACACGCTGCGGCTACGGGAGATTCAGTATCGCGTCGACGCCGTGCGGAGGGGCCGTTCGACTCAGCTTTTCGAAGCGTCCATCGAGGTGGAGAACAGGACGGTCAACCCGCGCATCTCGATCGAAGCCACACCCTATCTTCCCCGCGAACTCTGGGAACGGCTGCTTCGTTGAGGGCGGCGCTCTTCGCGCACGACGGGGCTAGCGTCTCGCCCCTCCGCCACCTCGGCCACGATCGTGCAGACCGGGCGGGCACCTGCGAATGATTCGAAATGTTGCATCATCACCCCCCACGCAGGCGACTATCAGCCCGGAAGGCGGAAAACATGAGGAGTCACGCGAAGTGGTTCACTGGCGGGGCAGGGCATCTCCTACTTCTGGCCCTGCTGGTATCCGCGTGCAACACCGGTGATGCACCCGAGCCGAACATCCCGCCATCTCCACCAGCCTCCGAGCCGGTTACGGAGTCCGCATCCGCGCCGGTAACCAGCGAGGGGATCTCCCCGGACACTCCACTTACGGCATTCGGTTGGGGTCCACTCCGGGTTGGCATGACGGTCGATGAAGTGATCGCTGCAGCGGGCGAGGACGCGAATCCGGAGGCTGTCGGCGGGCCGGACCCCGCAACATGCGATGAATTCCGGCCCGCCCGGGCACCGGCGGGTCTGCTGGTGATGATCGAGAATGGCCGCTTGAGCAGGGTTTCGATCGGGTCGGGGTCGCCGCTTCGCACCGATCGAGGGCTCGGCATCGGCGACGACGCCGCGGCGGTGCGGGAGGCGTATGGGGAGGAAGTTGAATCGACGCCGCACGCGTACGTTGCGGCACCCGGCGAGTATCTGACCGTCCTCGCGACAGAAGCCGGCGCCGACGACATCCGCGGCATCGTGTACGAGATCGGACCTGAAGGCCGGATCAGCCGGATTCACAGCGGCGGACCGGCCATCCGCTATGCGGAAGGATGCCTGTAATAGTGCGTTCGGATGTGACTGGAAGAGCGCGGGAATGATCCCATGGATCATGGACCTCATCGGGGTCGCCGTCTTCGCGACGAGCGGCGCGCTGGTGGCGGGCCGGAAAAGGCTCGATCTGTTTGGCGTGGTCGTGATCGCGGCCGTCACAGGGATCGGGGGAGGAACGCTGCGCGATCTTCTTCTCGATCGACATCCGGTGTTCTGGATCGCGGACCCGACGTATCTGTATGTCATCCTGGCGGCGACCGCGCTGACCATTGTCTACGCCCGGCACTTCCGGCCCCCGGATCGCCTGCTCCTGGTGGCCGACGCGCTCGGCCTGGCGCTCTTCGCCATCAGCGGGTCCCAGATCGCCGAACGCGCCGGGCTCGATGGCCTGGCGGTCGTGCTGATGGGGACGCTTACAGGCTCCGCCGGTGGCGTCATCCGGGACATCCTGACGGCCGAGATCCCGATGATTCTCCGTCGCGGTCAGATCTATGCCACCGCCGCCATCGCAGGTTCTGCACTGTATCTCGTTTTACAGGAGGCGGGAGCGGAGCGAGTGGTGGCGGCTTTCTTCGGAATGGCAGCGGTCGCCATTCTCAGAATCGCGGCGATCGTCTGGGAGATTACGCTGCCGGTGTTCACGGTCCAGGACCCGCCTCCGCCCGACGAGCGTTCCGGCGATGCTCCGTGAGCAGCGAGGTCCGGCGCGCGGTACCGCACCCACGCCGGACGGATCGGTGATGAAAGGGAATGGTGGCGATGAGTAGAGGACACGGCCGGCCGGCTGCTCGGATGACGCTTTTCGGGCTGGTGCTCCTTTCAGCGTGCGGAGACGTATCGGACAGGGATGACGAGGCAGCGTCCGCCCCGCAGTCGGCGCCGGTTTCGACCAGCGTCGCGGCGCCCGGATCGTCGGCGGACTCCATCATCCAGGAGGCGGAGATGTCGGCCGACTCGTCGGCCGCTCGCGCAACGATCGAGGCATACTACGCGGCGATCAACAGCGGCGATCATCTCCGGGCGTATCAACTCTGGAGCGATTCAGGCCGTGCGAGCGGCCAGACCGCCGAGGAGTTCATCGAAGGATACGCCGAAACGTCCTCTGTTCAGGTGGTGGTCGGCGATGGCATTGTGGAAGGGGCTGCGGGCTCCCGGTATGTGGAGCTCCCGGTCGAGATAAGGGCCGTAACGAGAGATGGCAGCGAGCAGCACTTTGCCGGACGGTATGTGCTTCGTCGGTCTGTCGTCGATGGCGCGACGCCGGAGCAGCGCTCGTGGCACATCTACTCCGCCGAGGTGGGGCGCGTCCGCTGAGGAGGGTGTCGCGGGGTCGGGCGTCGGTCGCGGAGCAGCCTGCGAAGCCCCGTCGTGGACGGGGATGCGGGTGGTTACCGTCCGGTCATCTTCTGACTCCCTCGCCCGCGCTCTTCGTCCTCCGCTTTATCCCCCGCTTTCGCCTGCCCACTGCCGCACGGCGACATACTCCCGAAGCCCCGTCCGGGTAGAGAAGGCCCGCAGCAGATGAAAGGGTTTCAGCACCCCTTTCACCTCCGCCGGCTTCATCGGGGCGTGAGCGGGCCGCGGCCGGCCCGACCGCACGAAGTGCAGGCGGTCGGGTCCGGGAAGAGAGAAGTGCAAGAGGTCGCCGCCAGCTTCATCCGACGACTCCACGATCGCGTGCATGAGAGCGTCGGGTGCGCAGATCCTCGATAGCCGTCCAATGAAGCCGCCCCGGTCGGCCGGGGAGAGGCGATCGAGGATGTCCCAGATGAGGATGACGTCATATGCGCCGTGCGGCGGACGGGGAATGTTGTCGATAGACGTTCCCCAGTCCGGCGTGGTCGCTTCGGCCAGGATGTCTGCGAAGCGCACCCATCGGGCGTAGCGAGCGTAGACCGCGAGGCTTGCCCCGTCGCCATTGCCCAGGTCGAGCACCTTCCGGCCGCGATCCGGTGTGATCCGTTCGAAGAAGGCTGCCAGTCCGGGCATGACGCGACCCGCCGCCTCCGGGTCCGGGTGAGGCGGCGATGGTCGTTCGATCCGCGGTTCGGGAGCCGCCCTCCGCACCCACTGAACCATCGCCCGCTCAGGCCATTATCTGGGCGCCTGCATCTCCAGCCTGGCGGTTCCTGTCCAATCCATCCGATTCGACGGCCCCCTGAGCGTCGCTGGCGGCCATCGCATCCTTCTGAGCATTGCCATTGGCGCTCGATTTCGACGTGTTCGCCCCCCCCGAGCGAGCCCACGTTCCTCCCTCGCTCTCATCCTCGCCCATATCGACGAGACCGCGGAACCGCGCGCCATTTTCGAGGACGACGCGTGGCGCGGTGATGTCCCCCTTCACATGGGACGAGCTCTTCAGCGTCACCTGCTCGGAGCCGTGGATGTCGCCTTCGACCCGCCCTTCGACCGTTACCACGCGGCCGGCGACGCTCGCGATGACCTCGCCGTCCGGGCCGATCGTTACGGAGTGCTCGCCGAGATTCACCGAACCCTCCACGCGTCCCTGGATGACGAGATCCTCCTCACCACTCAGGTCTCCACGGAAGACGATCGACCGACCGACGGTTGCTTTCTGGCGGGGTTCAGGGGTGTTCATGGGGATGCTGGTGAGTGGCGTCTGCCGCTCCTGGACCGGCGTCGGATGATCGGGCACGATCTCTTCCTTCTTCCACATGTTGCACTCCCTCGGGTTGACGGGCAGAAGCCCCCGGCCGCTGCGGACGCAGCTTCAGGCTGGCGGGGACGTTGAAGATGCCGCACTCCGAGTGCGGCCGACGGGGTTCTGTTTCAGGATCAGGGATGGGGGACGGCCGGCCCGAGGCCGAGGCGGTTTGTGAGTTCCAGCACCTCCTCCAGCCAACGATGCGGTTCAACCCGACGAGGCGGAGAGTCGGGGGTCCAGCCGAGCCACTGGATGGCGAGGTGAAGCCGGCAGTAGTCGAGATCCTCCAGGAACTTCTCACGGTCGGCGGGGACCAGCTCCGAACCGTCGAGGGCGGCATGGTAGCTGAGCGCGAGTTCACGGCGGCGCGCCTCGATCCGCTCACCGGCAAGGAGCGCGGCCAGATCCATGAGGGGTGGCCCGAAGGAGACCATCTCCCAATCCACAACGTTGATTCCGCCCTTCCGCCGCTCCGGCCGGACGAGAATGTTCGACGCGAAGAACTCGCCATGGATGACCGTCCTCGGCATCGCGAGAAGCCGCTCCACCACCCTTTCGTAACCGTCGGCAAGCGTTTGCAGGCCAGTGATGAGGCGCCCGGCGACAAAAGGATCCTGTGCCGGCACGATCGTGAGTGCGCGCCCGATCCACATGCGGATCAGGTTGGCATTCTGATCGAGGAGGCGCAGCGTTCCACACGCGGGTGGCTCGTGCGCAAGAGGCAGAAGCGCGGTGTGCATCCCCGCCAGCCAGTGCGCCGCCGACCTCCAGCGGTCAAGATTGGCCGTACCCTCGAGCGTCGAACCGATGATCCGCTCGGAAAGCATCCAGTAGCGGTCCCTTGCCGGCTCCACGACGGTGCTGAACAGCTTCGGTGTTCCCAGCTCAGGCCTCGGCGACAGGATGTACTGCTGAAACTCGATCTCGCGCAGAGGATCGTGCAGGAAGAGCGGCTTCGTCATGTTGGACGTGGTCAGAAGCCCCTTCGTGCCGACCGCTTTCAGGATGAGGCGGAGCAGTTCGCCGCTCCCGAGAAGGACGTCGATTTCCTCGAGGGCAAAGGTGCTTCGCAGATCCGAAGGCCGATGATCGATCGTCCGGATGCGGCAATCGGGGCCGAGCGCCCGGGCGAGCATCGTCGGGAGCATCCCCAGCGCTTCGGATGTCATGCGCGCGGGGGCGCGCTCTTCAAAGACTGACGTCACAAGCGGTTACTTCCTGCTCGAGATGGGAAGGACAAACGTCGGCTGCAGGCTGATCTTCGGCTCGAGCAGCCTGCGCGCCTGTCAGCATAGTAGTCCTGCGAACCGATTACCACATTCGCGACCTGCATCGTCTCCACGACGAAAACCGCCCGTCGGTTGAGCTCTGCCTCCGATACCTGACCCGTGGCGCCTGCCACGACGGGCCGGTCCTTCGCCATAACCTGGCGCCCGTAGCTGACCCTCCGGCATGCCGAGGGCGGATGAGCGTGCTACGAACCGTCTCCGCCCAACGCTGAGAGAGTCGCTTGTTATCGGCGGTGGGCCCGGCAGTATCGGTAAAGCCTTCGACGGTGATCACCGAACCGGCGTAATGGCGTCGGGCGAATTCCGAGAAGCGGACAAGGCGCCTCATGATCGCTCTCCTGGACGACATTGATCGTTCCCAACTCTGCTGCGAGACGCTGGTCGGAGGCAAGACGCTGGTCGGAGGCAAGTCTTTCGTTACGTTCCGCATCCAGAGCCGCCTGCAAGCAGAAGGCCGTCGTCCTGATGCCGGTCGGTACGTCGACGGCGGAGGCCGAGCGGCGGCCCATCCTCCGCACACTTGAGCATGTCGGCAACTGCAAGGCAGAGGCGGCGCGCCGGGCTCGGCGTTGAAACGTCAGGACGATACGGAACAAGCTGCGCGCCTTCGAGAAGGAAAGCGCGCGCACGCTGAAGGCGGAAAAGTGAAAGAGCTTCCTCAGCTTGCAGCCGCTCTCAACCTGGCGGCCGTAGCACAATCCCGAACCACCTGGAAGTAGCGCGCGACTCCGGCGGCTCCTACCTCGAATGGATTCCTCTCAATCCCTCGGCGGTTGGCGGCTGCGTGGGCCTTCCAGAGACCATTGTCGAATTCAGTGTGGTTCGAGAGGAGCACCGTTGCTCCGAACTCCGCGGCAGCATCGGCCAGCTTCTGAGACGAGGCGATGTATCGGTCGTAGTAGCTGCCCTCCCCCGTGAAGGAGATGGCGGTGCCCCCGACATAGGCGATCCGCATCGGTTGGCCATTGTCGCGGGCTTCGAAGAGGTAGGAGAGGGTGCCGTCGGTATGGCCGGGCATCGTGACGATGCGGAGTGAGGCATCTCCAACGGAGAGCAGCATGCCGTCGGTGCCGTCCAGGTCCCGGCGGGGCACGCCTCCGGCCCGCGTCGCTGAACTCGTGGCGAGGTCCCAATCCTCTGCGCCATAGACGAGCCGTGCGCTCGGCAGGGAGTCCTGAAGCATCTTCGCACCGCCGTCATGGTCGCCATGGGCGTGCGAGAGCACGACGTAGCGAACGTCGTTCGGGTCGAGCCCCATCTTTCGCATCCCGCCGAGAATCTGCTCGGATGCGGCATAGTCGAAGAGCGCCTCGATGATGATGATCCCCTCGCTACCGACCAGCGCCCACGCGTGATGCGCCCGCGTTCCCAGGAAGAACAGATTGTCGGCGACGCGGGCCGGTTCCGCGTACCAGTTCTCCCGGGGCGGCGCAGGTCGCGGCCCGCCACCTCCTCCGCCTGCCCCACCGGCAGGCCCGCTTCCAGGCCCGCTTGCCGGGGGCGGTGGCACACACAGACGCATGAAGATCCCGGACCAGTCGGTGCCCGCCGCGGACTTGGCAGAGCTCACCAGACCGTCGACTGTCAGGGCGGGTGTCTGCGCGATGGCTGCGCTATCCGCTGTCGCGGCGAAAAGGAGGGCGATACCCACACCGCTGATTGCTGATTTCATGAGGTCTCTCTTCGCTGGAGGTGCGTACGACGGCTGGTGGGAGCGGGACGGGATGCTCGAGGATCGCGGGTCAGAGCGGGACGATAGAGAAATCCGTCAAGCGAATCAAGGAAACTCGACATGGTGCCGCCACTCCTCATGGGATCGGCCCCTTCGCCGAGAAAGGCTGTCGAAGCGGTGCAGTGCCTACTATCCTTTCCCGCTTCTTCAGCACTGACCAACGACCAACTGCCCGGATGGCCCTCTTGTCATCGAATCCTGGAAATTCAGCCCGACATTCCGAAGCCTTCAGCGTCGCTGCTGCCCTCGCTCTTCTTGCCCTGGTCATTGCGGCATGCTCGACGGAAGCCGGCGAAACCGCCCTTGGAGAACCGACTTTGATCGAGGGATCGGTGCCGATCGACGCCGACCTTCCCACGACTGCTGCTGCCGATCCTGACGGGGAGGGCGGCGTGGCCCGCGGCGATCTCGGCGTCCCTGCCACGCCAGTCGCCGGAGGAGGAGGATCTCCGACAGGGAATCCGGCTGCGCCCGTCGGGGGGCCGCCTGCGGGGAAGTACGGATGCTCGGAAACCATCAGCCGCTACGTCAACGGATCGTACGAGTTCGAGTTTGAGGGAAGGGGATTCATCACGCTCGATGGCCGCGGAGGATATATCGATCCCTTCGATGTCGCCGGCAGCTACACCCACGCGTCAGATGTCGATGAAACCCGTTTCGCCGGTGGAGCCCTCGACGGCGCTGTTGGAACGCCGCTCGAGGACGAGGGACCGCGACTGCGGGTCGTCATCCCGACGGATTCCGGTGAGCGTCGTTGGACCTGCTCGCTGACGGACGAGTAGCTTCGGGCGGGCATCTCCGATCCCTCGCCATGCGCCGGCCGGGGGTGGCGTGCTCCCGCCCGAAGCTGCAGAATCGGTTTGGAGGCCGTATCTTTTCCGGCCTCGGATCATGCGAAGTCCTCGCGGGGCCGTCACGACCCGGCCCGCGGTCGGGTAGCTGGCCCCGTTGATGCGAGCGGATCCGAAGGCCTCACACTCGTTCCCGGCTCGCCCGGTCCCTCGCGAAGATCCTGCGCAGCGACGGCGCCCGCCGACGGAACGGAAACCTCACTCCGAACAGAATGGTGCAATGAGACGCTGGACATTCCTGCTGATGGTGCTGGTGCTGGGCCTTACCGCCTGTAACGAAACGACGACCGAGCCGGGAGATACGCTCGCGGGCAACTATACCGCTACGTACTTCCGGGTGACTGAAAGCGGCGCGACGGAGGTCGACGTTCTGGCGAACAATGGCCGCTTGGTCATCAATATCGCGGAGAACAATACGACGACCGGTAGCCTCATACTTCCGTCGAATGTACAGGGTGGGCTTACGGCGAGCATGGCCGGGACGGCGAACCTGTCGGGATCTACGGTGACCTTCCAGCAGAACGAGGACACCTTCGTCCGCGATCTCAGCTGGACGCTTACGAACAACGGCCTGACCGTGTCGGATCAGCTGCACCAGGGAACGCTGTACACGATTACGCTCACGCGTCAGCAGTCGCAGCAGTAGGAAGGGGCGTCCTGGCGCCGGAGCGTCCACCTCTCCGCGCCAGGACGGTTATTCGAGTCTACCCGACCGGTCGATTTCGGGGAAGTGGGCCCGCCGGAGCTTCCACGAGTTCGGGGGATGGGCTCCGTTGTGCACCCGCCCCTTCAGACCCGGCCCCGTCCGCTGCAGGATATGACAAGTCTTACATTGCAGGTCAAAGTCAAACCCAACGCGCGGGTTAGTGCGCTGTCGCAGGGAGACGATGGTGTCTGGCTGGCGCAGCTGAAGGCTCAGCCGGTCGACGGTAAGGCGAATAAGGAACTCATCGCCCTTATCGCAAAGGAGTTCCGCTGCCCGAAGGCGGCGGTGACGATTCGCAGCGGAGCATCGGGCCGGATGAAGCTGGTGAAGGTTTCGACCTGAAGGCCCGCCTCAGCACCTGACGCCCCGCGTTGTCGGGCGATGCAAGGATGGGCTGGCCGAGACGGATAGTTGAGCTCCTCCTGCGAATGCGCGATACTGATCCCGAAGAGGCATCCGCTCGACGCGAAAGACCGGTCGCCCTTTCATCGCCACCTCCTTGCAGTCCCCACGCGGCCCCCAAGCCGCCGATGCCCACCCGGGTGATTCCATGAAGCCAATATCCAGACGTGAATTCAGCGCGATCGTCGCCGGCGGGGTCGTCGCCGGGCGGTTGCCTCCTGCGCTGGCGGCGGCGCACCCGTCCCTCCCGCAGGGAAGTGGTGCGGCGGTAACCGCCGCGCAGATCATCCAGCGTATCCAGGAGAATGTCGGCGTCCCCTGGCGCGACCAGACGACGGATACCATCAAGGCGGGGGAGGCGTCCACGGCGGTGACCGGCGTGGTCACAACGTCCATGGCGACGGTCGACGTCCTTCGGCGGGCGGTCGCGGCGGGTGCGAACATGGTCGTCACTGCGCAACCGACGTTCTACGGCCGCGCCGACGCTCGCACGCCCGCCGTGCGTGGCGGACCTCCAGGTGCAGCGCCGGCCACACCGCCGCCGCCCGACCCGATTCTGACGGCGAAGAATGAGTTGATCGATGCCAACCGGCTGGTCGTCTTCAGATTCAGCGATCATTGGCGCGCACGGAGCCCGAACCCCTTCGAGCAGGGGCTGGCTGAAGCACTCGCACTCGGTACCCCCAGACGCGTCGGCGAAGCCAACGTCTATGAAATTCCGGCGACGACGCTGGAGAGCTTTGCAGGCCGCGTGAAGGGTGGCCTTAGTGGCCGAGGAGGGGTGCGGGTGGTTGGTCGCTCCGAGACGACGGTCCGAACGGTCGCCCTGATGCCCGGGACCGCAGCAATTGCCGATGCGCTGATTTCGCTGCCCGCGGCGGATGTGGTGATTGCCGGCGAGATCCGCGAATGGGAATCATCCGAGTATGCGCGCGACCTGGCCTACGCTGGACAGGGGAAGGGCCTGATTCTGGTTGGCCGCGTCGTCTCCGATGACCCTGCCATGGCGGTGTGCGCCAGGTGGCTCACGACCCTCGTGCCCGAAGTCCCCGTTCGTCACATCGCAGCCGGCGATCCCTACTGGAGGCCTGAACAATGAAAGCTGGCGAGATCGTCGACCGGATGAAAGCCGCGCTGGGTTTTCCGTGGCGAGACAACACCTTCCGCGATACCTACAAATTCGGGAGTGCCGACACCGAGGTGACCGGCATCGCGACCACATCCTTCGTTTCCCTCGAGGTGATCGAGAAGGCGGCCGCGGCGGGGCTAAACATGATCATCCCCCACGAGACGACCTACTGGAACGACCGGGACGATGTGACCATCGTCGAAAATGATCCACTGTATGGGCGGAAGGTGGAGCTTCTGCGGCGGCACAATATGGTGATCTTCCGGGCTCATGATCATATGCATTCGCAGGTGCCCGATTTCACATATGTCGGCTCTGTACGGGATATCGGGCTCGACCCCGCGACCGAAACCGCTCCGAATTCGCACATCTTCATCGTCCAGGAGACGACGCTGGGGGCGCTTGCCTCGATGATCCAGCGGAACAGCATGGGCCGCGCGATCCGCGTCGTCGGTGACCCGAACGCCAAGGTCAGCCGGATCCAGCTCGGCGTCGGATACGCCACCCCGAGCCTCGGAAACCCCGATATCGACGTTGTCATAAGCGGTGAGCAGCAGGAGACGGACGGCGGCTTCGACAGCCCGGCCTACGCGATGGATGCTGCGACGCTCGGCATCGCCAAGGGCTGGATCATGCTCGGCCACACCGCATCGGAAGAAGATGGAATGCAGGATATGGCGGAGTGGATGCGGACCTTCGTCACGGAAGTGCCGATTCAGCTGATCCGGGCAGGAGACCCGTTATGGTCGCCGATATAAAACACGCGCTTTCGGTTCGAAAGCTGCAGCGGCGCCACGCTTCCCGTGGCCGCAAACTGCCAGCTACACTTTCATCATTCACCCGAGCGCAACCACGAGCACAGGGGTCCTGAAGATTTCTGACACTCCCCCACACGACTCCGGCACCGGTCAGGAAAGTGAAACCCCGGACGATCGCGGCCGGATCCGGGTGGTCCATGGCGACATCACGGCGCTGGATGTCGACGTCATAGTGAACGCCGCGAACTCTTCACTGCTTGGCGGCGGTGGTGTCGATGGCGCTATCCATCGGGCAGCGGGGCCGGGGCTACTCGATGAGTGTCGGCTCCTCGGCGGCTGTCCAACCGGGCAGGCGCGGATAACGGGGGGGCACCGGCTGGCTGCGCGGCACATCGTTCACACGGTCGGACCGGTCTGGAGTGGGGGAAGTCGGAATGAGGCGGCGCTCCTGGCTTCATGCTATCACCAGTCGCTCATCCTGGCGGAGCGGGTCGGCGCCCAGTCCATCGCCTTCCCGTCGATCTCCACGGGCGTGTACGGCTATCCGAAGGACGCGGCCCGAGGCATCGCGATCGACACCGTGCGCAGGTGGATTGCCGGTCATCGGCTTCCCCGTGAGGTGATCTTCTGCTGCTTCACCGAGGATGACGCAGCCGGGTACAGGGCCGCGCTGGCGTCGTCATGACGCGGTCTTCCGTTCCGGCCATCTTCTTCGCGATTGCGGCAGCACGAACTGTCGACCAAGCACGAACGCGGGACCGATCCATGCAACGGAATGCGAGGTACGGAAACCGATGGAGCCGCTGAACGCCTCTTCGAGCGGGGACGTGCGGCAATCCTGACTGAAGCCGCCCGATCGATCCAAAAAGCTCGGGGGCTATCATATCCCGCATCCCGGAGAAATCTCATGGACGATTCCTACATCCCGATATCGTGTGCGATACACGACAAGCTTGTAGACCTCGCCGTACGGAAGAAGGCCAGCGACCTGCGGGTACGCGGCGACCATGGAGAGGAGCAGGTCGTCACAGGGGTGATCGTCGACGTCTTCACGCGCGACGGTGCGGAGTACCTGCGCCTGGAAGAGGGCGACCTGATCCGACTCGACCGGCTCGTCACTGTCGACGGCGAAGAAGTCCTGCCTGAGGCCCAGCCCTCTGATAACGTGTCGGGGTTGGACCTTCCCCGAGCTTCACGGCAGTGAGGGGATGAGCTCTTCCACATAGCCCCGGCCGGGCTTCAGGAGAACACCGCCGCATCTCGCTCCGGGCGCCGTGTACTTCGGTGCCGGGACCCCTATTACCGGCTGTCAAACCATCCGGAGACGTCGTTCATGGATCTGCAGCTCAGGGGTAAACTCGCGTTCGTCAGCGCCGGTGCGCACGGGATCGGCCGAGCTGCGGCGGATCTGCTCGTCGCGGAGGGGGCGAGCGTTGTCGTCGCAGATCAGGATGCTGAAGCCCTGTCGGAGCACGGGGCGCGGTGGGAGGGGACCATCACCGCTGACCTCGCGACGGCCGACGGCGTCGACATGGCCGTCGCGAAGGTTCTCGAGCTCTTCGGCCGCGCCCCGGACATCGTCGTCAACAATCTGGGCGTTGGAGGTTCGACGCCCTTCGTAGATATCGATGACGACCAGTGGGACCGCGCCTTCAACGTCAATCTCATGGGTACGGTGCGCCTCTGCAGGGCGCTGCTTCCCGCGATGGTCGAGCGGGGAGGCTCGGTGGTGATCACCGGCTCCGACCTGGCGAAGCAGCCGGAGCCCGGATTCATGGACTACGGGTCGTTCAAAGCCGGCCTTCTCTACCTGACAAAGGCACTCGCCAAGCAGTATGCGCCAGACATCCGTGTGAACACCGTGCTCCCCGGACCCGTCTGGTCGCGGATGTGGACCCGGCCTGGCGGGATCGTCGATCAGCTCGTTGAGCACTACAGGGAACCTGACCGGGACGCTGCCGTCCAACGCTTTCTCGATGACAGGCAGATGCCGATGGGGATCGGTGACCCTGAGGATGTTGCGCAATCCATCGTCTTCCTGGCTTCGCCGAGGGCCAGCTTCATTACCGGCGCGGCCCTCGACATCGGGGGCACGATCCGCGGATTGATCTGATTTCAGGGGGGGGTAGAGAGGCACCCGGGGGCGGACGCACGGCGAGGCCTCCTTCGAATCGGCGCTCGGCAGATCCGTTCTCTGCCTTCCTCCCCGCAGCGGTTGGTCGCCTACCATGTACGTGCGGGAATCCGGGCGTGCTGGCGATGATCCTCCTCCCCTGCGCCCCGGCGCGTTCCCGACGCATCTCAACGGTTGAAAGCGGATAGCGGGGACGCTACTCTCTATATCGTCCCGCCTGCCGCTTTCACGCCAGTGCCTTTCGAGGCCAACCCATGGCTCCAACACATCCCGTCGATCACTCCCAGTCCGCCGACATGGCGGGTGGGCCGCGCCGCGCCATGCGTGACCCGGAAGCCAGCTATCGGGCCATCTTCGAGAGCGCGACCGATGGAATCTGGGTCCATGACATGGCGAATGGTGAGGTCATCGACATCAATCCCGCGGCCGCTTCGATGTATGGGTATACGCGCCAGGAGATGCTCGATGCAGGCCACGATGCGCTTCTCTACCCGGGCACCGAGTACACCGCCGAGAAGGTCGTCGAGTACATGACCCGCGCTGCAGCGGGCGAGAATCCGCGGTTCGAATGGCTCGGCAGGCACCGGAACGGCAATGAGGTCTGGGCGGAGGTTACGCTGCGCAAGGTGACCATCGACGGACAGGACCGCATCCTCGTCAATGCGCGCGACATCGGCGAGCGGAAGGCGGCTGAGCGTGCACTGCGCCGCGCGAACGAAGATCTGGAGCGCCGCGTCCTCGAACGGACGGCCGAGCTGGCGATGTCGATGGACGCACTTCGCCACAGCGAGGAGCATTTCCGGGCGCTCATCGAGAACAGCAGCGACTTCATCATGATCATCGATGCGGAGGGCGCCATAAGCTATGTGGGGCCGTCAGTCGAACGCATCCTCGGCTACACCGCCGATGAAATGCTCGGGTTGAAGCCTGAACGCCTGATCCATCCGGGCGACCTCCGCCACGTCCACGAGGTTATCGGGCAGATTTTTGCCAACCCCGGCGAGCTCGTGCGCTCCGAATTCCGGATCCGTCATCGCAATGGAAGCTGGCGGATCTTCGAGAGCTTCGGCCGGACGATGTGCATCGACTCCACCGATGCCGGAGCCGTCGCAAACGCCCGTGACATCACCGAGCGACGCCTGGCCGAAGACGAAGTCGCTCGGCAGAAGGCGTATTTCGAGGAGATCATTGGGAGTCTTGAAACCGGCATCACGGTCTTCGACACGGAGGGCCACTTCGAGTATGCCTCGGCCTCCGCCATCGTTGAGCCACACATCCGCAAGTGGGTTGTCGGGAAGACGATCGAGGAATATGGCCGCGCGCGGGGGCTGCCATCCAGCGTAATCTCAGAGCGGCGCGACAACCTTGCGAAGGCCATCGCCTCCCGGACGCCTGTTCGCTACGAACACTCGCTTGCCGCACCGGATGGGTCGGTCCGGCAGATGCTTCGCTGCATCGTTCCGCTGCTCAACGAAGCGGGCGAGGTCATGCGTCTCGTCGCCTACAGCGTCGACATTTCCGATCGGAAGGCGGTGGAGGTCGCCCTTCAGAAAGCCAAGGAGGAGGCCGAGCGAGCCAACCGGGCGAAGTCCGAGTTCCTCTCGAGAATGAGCCACGAGCTGCGGACCCCGCTGAACGCCATCCTGGGGTTCGCGCAGGTGCTCGAACGCAGAGGCCTCCCGGCCGAACAGATGGCCCACCTCGGTCACATCATCCGAGGCGGAAAACATCTTCTTGGCCTGATCAACGAAGTTCTGGAGCTGGCCCGCATCGAGGCGGGCCGGATCACGCTGTCCCTCGAACCGATCGACCTCCGCGAGGTGATCCGCGAAGCGCTCGACCTGGTACGACCCCTGGCGACGGAGACGGAGATCGCGCTGATCTTCGAGGACAGTGGGCTGGAAGAAGGATATGCCTTCGCCGACCGGCAACGGGTTTCCCAGGTGCTGATCAACCTTCTTTCGAACGGGATCAAATACAACCGGGCCGGCGGACACGTCCGGATCCGGATGGTTCCGTCGGAGGAAGCGTGTTCGATTCGCGTCCAGGATATGGGGCGGGGAATACCGCGGGAGCGCCTCGATCAGCTCTTCATCCCCTTTGCACGTCTCGGCGCCGAGCAGACGGATACCGAGGGAACCGGGCTCGGCCTGGCACTTTCGAAGAGACTCGCTGAAGCGATGGGAGGTGATCTCGTTCTGGAAAGCACCGGGCCGGAGGGAAGCATCTTCCGGCTGGACCTCAGGCTCGCTTCAGACCCGATTCCCGCCGCGCGCGAGGGCGACCTTCCGCTCGTCGATGCAGAAGGGCAGGTCGGACCGACCGCGACCATCCTCTACATCGAAGACAACCTTACCAACCTCACCCTCATCGAGACAATCCTCCAGGGGAAGCCGAACTGGACGACGATCTCAGCGCTTCGCGGCGAGGCCGGGATTGAGCTCGCCCGCACGAAGGCACCCGACCTCATCCTCCTGGACCTTCATCTTCCGGACGTGCCGGGTGTAGAAGTCCTTCGGAGGCTTAGAAAGGATCCGGCGACCGCGGCGATCCCGGTCGTCATCATCAGCGCGGATGCGACGATGGCCTCTCAGGCGAGCCTCCGCGCTGCCGGCGCCGATCATTATCTCACGAAGCCGCTCGACCTCGACGAATTCATCTCGACGGTCGAGCACTTCCTTGGAGAAGGGGCTCAACGAAGATGAAGGGCGGGAACATCTTTGACGGTGCCGCGCCCCCGCGATCGGGCGAGCGCTTCGACCGACTGCTGACGCTCCGGAACCTCGTTGTCGAGCGAATCGTCAGCTCGGAGGCGATCGAACGGATCGAGTATCGTCAGGATCAGCACGAGTGGGTAGTGCTTCTGAAGGGGGAGGCGCGCGTCGACGTGGATGGCAGGGAGGTTTCCCTGAAGAGTGGCGATTATCTCTTTCTGGAAGCGGGTACCCCGCACACCGTCCTGCAGACATCGGAGGGCGCAGTCTGGCTCGGCATACACCTTCATTCCGACGACGCGGCAGCGCCTGCAGACCAGCCCGACGGGGATAGGTGATGCCGCGCCTCCTGCATCCGGGTGAGATCCTGGCGGTCGACACGTCCAGGGTCGGCAGCGAGTGTCGGTCCTGCCTGACGAAGGTCGGCAAAGATCCTGAACGACCCGCTGGCACAATGCTTCCCACCATCCGGAATGACCTCGCTCCGAACCGGGGGCGGACCGCCCTTTCAGCGACCCTCGAAGGAGATGGACCATGCGGATGAAGAGCATCCTTCCCATCATCGGAATAGCTTTGCTGGCGGCTTGTGCTGCGACGTTCGGCGGTCAGGCGGTTCCGCCCCTCCGCTATGACACCGAGGTCGAGTATGTGGAGGTTGGAGGGCTGATCTCCGCAATCGAGAACGTGCTGATCCCGCTCGGACCCAATCGTTCCTACTGGTACGATGGGCGTGACGGCTCGCGCTGGTCGTCGGATTCTCCGACCATCCCTCCGTCTACGAAAATACTGATCTGGCGGGGAGGTCTGGGTCAGGTTGATCCGATGCGTCGCGATTTCACACTTCGGCATGTCGAGGGTCGAAGAGATGTGAAGCAGGGCTGGTACGGCCGCATCACCGAGATTGAGCCGGGAACGGGCCAATCCCTCCGGGTGACGGTAGAGGATGGAAGGCAGTTCGAGGTGACGGGTGAAACGCGCGAAGGGCTGCCTCGTCTGCCCTTTGCGGTCGTCATCGGCGCGGAAGTGGAGGCCATCTTCGTACTCGATGGAGCGGACGAGTTGAGAGTCGTGCGGGAGATCCCGCGTTGACATTATTGAGACATCGCCGGGGGCTGGCATCCAGGGCATTTCTGCGGCAGGCGACGGCACCGTTCTGTGCCTGGCCCAGTAGCCGCGCGGCTTCCCGCTGCTTAGGATTCGCGGAGTTACCTTCACACTATCCCCTCCACACTTTGCCCGGACCAGGAACGTGAACGAAAAGGCGCTTTTCACTGACTTCTGGACCAGGGAGGCCGAAACCACCTCCACCGTCTTCGGGCGGATTCCTGAGGGCTCGGACTATCGGCCCGACCCCCGCTCCCGAACCGCGCAGGAGATCGCATGGCAGATCGTCTGCGAAGAGGAGATGATTGTCGCGGCGCTCGAAACGGGAGAGCTCACATGGTCTCCGCCCCCGATGCCGGCCACGATGAAGGAGATCGTCGAGATCTACGCTGCGATGCGGCCGAAGACGTCGGAACGCTGGAAGACGCTGCCGCAGGAGAGGTGGGAGGGTAGCCTCCAGTTCTTCGGACATGCGCAGCCGTCATCCGCGATGGCTTGGAGCTTTCTCTTCGACATCGTCCATCACCGCGGGCAGATCACGACCTACCTCCGTCCGATGGGGTCGACCGTTCCTCAGATCTACGGACCGAGCGCCGACGAGCCCTGATCGAAAACGTGCGGCGAGTCGGAAGGGCACTTGGACCCTGGGGAGGAATCTCAGAGGCGTCCGCTCGCCGCTCTGATGGATCTTCCCGGGTGGCGCCGTCGTGCCTGCACCTCACTCCATTCCACCCTGACGACCTGATCTTGAGTACTCATTCGGATGGCGTGGGCCCCTGGAGCTATACCGATCCAGACGGCCATCAGTACCTTCTGCAGCTGGTGCCCTTGGAGTGGGACCCCACCCTGGCAGAGAACCGACAGCCCAAAGCCGTTGTCTTTCAGACGGCCGATGGGTGGATCCGGGTGACACCTGTAGGACACGACTTTTCTCCCGCCGATCTTTCGAAGGATGACCTGAATCAGCTCCTGCGTGTGGCCGCTGGCAGGAGGGCCTCCGAGGAGCCCGCCGGCGGATGATCACGAGACACTGCTGCACCAGCGTGAGCCGGGGAGCATGAGGCGGGGTTTACCCGTCTTGGCCATTGCCGCTCTGGTAGCTGCCGCCCTGCTTCTGTTCTTTGGCCTCGGCAGGAACTCCGACGGGTCCGATCCCCGTTCTGACAGCGATCTGGCGCTCCAAGACTCGGCAAGCGTCCTCCTTCGCGACTCGGCCGATTCGGGTTCGGCGTCCCTGGTGCCGAATCCTTCCGACGCATTCCTGCTCGCGCTCGACGGCGAAGGTCTCCGGCTCTTCGATGCCGCCTCGGGATCCTCCAGACCGCTCAGCTTCGGCACCGAAGGATCACTCGTCGGATCAGCGCTCGTAAGGGTACTGGGTGCCGAACCGGTCGAGGTGGGGTATTCGGAGGATTGTGCAGCTGAATACCAGCGGTGGCCCGAGGGTCTCTCGATCTGGATCGTACGGGACGATTTTGTGGGATGGTCTCTCCGCGATGATGGGACGACCCTTACGACGCCGACCGGCATCGGGATCGGGTCGACTCGCGCCGATCTGGAAGAGTCCTATGCCGCGGAGATCTACCAATCGACCCTCGGGATCGAATTTGTCGCCGGAGGGCTGGCGGGCCTGCTGGAATCCGAGGACGACGATGCATCGATCACCAATCTGTGGGCGGGGCAGACGTGCATCGCTCGCTGACGTGACTGCATCAGACACGATCCGGCCGACCGACCGATTGCGATCGGTCCGCCCTCCCGTCACATTCCGCGCGACCCCGGAAAACGCCGTCTGAACGACGAGACATGTCGATAGAAACAGAAGAGGATTGGCTCGGCCTGCGCCAGGTCGGTCGAATCGTGAGGATTACGCTCGACGCGCTCGAGAAAGAAACCCGGCCGGGCGTCAGCACCGGCGAGCTGGATCGAGTTGCAGCCGGGCTTTTCGCCGACCTCGGTGCCCGATCGGCGCCCGCCTTCACCTACGGCTTTCCAGGCACCGTCCTCATCAGCGTCAACGATGAGATCGTTCACGGGATACCAGGCGAGCGGGTTGTGCAGGAGGGCGATGTCGTGAAGCTCGATGTCACCGCGGAGAAGAACGGCTACATCGCCGACGCCGCTCGGACCGTCGTGGTGGGCGAGGCCCCGGAGATCGCGCATCGTCTGGCGAGATGCGCCCGCATGGCATTCGCGCGCGCCAGCGCCGTCGCCCGCGCGGGAACGCCGGTCCGCGAGATTGGCCGCACCGTCAGCCGCTTCGTGCAGGAAGAGGGCTTCTCGGTCGTCCCTGACCTGGACGGTCACGGCACCGGCCGTCAGATCCACGAGCCCCCCGCCGTGCCGAACCGCTACCACTCGGGACAGCGGGACGTCCTGACTGAAGGCCTCGTGATCACCATCGAGCCGATCATCAGCGTCGGAAGGACCGTGGCGGTTGAAACCGACGATGGCTGGACCCTTCGGACCCGCGACGGGAGCCTCGCCGCCCACTTCGAACACACGCTGGTGATCACCCGCGGGCAGCCCATTCTGCTGACGGCTGCCTGAGCAGGACCGTCCGGCTTCTCCATTCCGCAGGTCAACGTCCGACCTCTACCCCGAAAGGTCAACATGACGCGCGTCCCGCCCATCGTCGCACTTCTCGCGATCACGGTATCCGCATGTTCGGAGTCGGCCCCGGAAGAGGCGGCTTCAGAGCCCCCGACGGTCGACGCCCCGGAGCTTGGCTTCGAACGTCTTGATCCGCGCTTCGACGCGCTCGTCCCCCTGGACGCCACCATCGAGGTTCTGGGGGATGGGATGCAGTGGTCCGAAGGGCCCGTCTGGGTCCCCGCCGACAGCTCCATCCTGGTGTCAGACGTCATCGGCAACGCGATCTACCGATGGAAGGAGGGTGAGGGGCTCCGGAAGTTCATCGAGCCGAGCGGCTTCACCGGATATACCGGTGCGACGGAGTACCGGGGCCTCGAGCCGGGCAGCAATGGTCTGACCCTCGACAGCGAAGGCCGCCTCATTCTGGCGCAGCATGGAGACCGTCGCGTCGCGCGCCGCGAGGCGGATGGAAGCTTCACCACGATCGCAGACCGCTTCGAGGGGAAGCGCTTCAACAGTCCGAACGATCTCGTCTATGGTCCGAATGGCGATCTCTACTTCACCGATCCGCCATACGGCCTCGAGAACATGTTCGACTCTGCGGACAAGGAGCTCGACTTCCAGGGGGTGTACAGGGTCACGCCCGAAGGAGACGTTCATCTCGTCGCCCGCGATCTCAACGCGCCGAACGGTATCGGGATCTCGCCGGATGGCCAGACCCTCTATCTGTCGAACACCGACGATACCTTCGTCGGCTGGATGGCCTATCCGCTGAATCCGGACGGATCTGTCGGACCGGGGCGCACCTTCGCGATGGCCATCTCGGACGGGCCTGGCGCGCAGGACGGTCTCGAACTCGACGAGCAGGGGAATGTCTGGGCGACGGGGACGCGGGGAGTCCACGTCTTCTCGCCCGACGGGACGCTTCTCGGACGCATCCTCACCAATGACCGGACGGGGAACGTCACCTGGGGCGATGACGGGAGCACGCTCTATATCGCCGCCAACCATCGCCTCCTTCGCGTGAAGACGACGGCGAAGGGGATGGTCGGATTCCAGCACCAGTAGGGGGCCGGCCCTTTCGAAGCTATCCACAGAGCCAAGCAGGAAGATGCCGTACATCAATCAGGAAGCGCGCGACAGGCTCGGGGCCGGTGGCGAGCCCGCGGATGCAGGTGAGCTGAACTACGCGATCACCCGTCTCGTTGACGCATACATCGTCCGGAAAGGGCTCCGCTATGCGAACATCAATGAGGCGATCGGCGCTCTGGAGTGCGCAAAGCTCGAACTGTATCGACGCGTCGCGGCGCCTTACGAAGACGGGAAGATCGCCGAATCGGGGGATGTTTACCGCACCCTCGAATCGCGCTAGCCTCGCACAAAAAGCTGTAAGATGGCCAAACTCTCAGACGGGATCACGCCAGAGCTGAAGGCATTCATCGAGGAGCAGCCGCTCTTCTTCGTTGCTTCGGCGCCCCTCTCGATCGATGGGCACGTCAATCTGTCGCCGAAGGGGGTCGAAGGCCTTCGTGTGCTCTCGCCCGACAGGGTCGTCTATCTCGACCTCACGGGGAGCGGCAACGAAACCTCGGCGCATCTCGATGAGAATGGCCGGATCACCTTCATGTTCTGCGCATTCTCGGGCAGGCCGCGGATTCTCCGACTCTACGGGAAGGGCAGGGTGATCCTGCCGGGCGCACCGGAATGGGATGAGCTCATCGGCCACTTCGGCGACCATCCGGGAATCCGGCAGATCATTACGGCGGATATCGAGCGGGTTCAGACCTCGTGCGGCTTCGGGGTTCCGCTGATGGAGACGCTGGGCCAGCGTGATATGCTGATCCAGTGGGCGGAGAGGAAGGGCGAGAGCCTTCCCGCCTATCGGGAGAAGCATAACGCGACGTCGATCGATGGCCTGCCCGCGAGGCTGACCCTGGAGGATGCCGGATAGGCTGCCTTCATCCAGGTCGGCCGCCGCGGGTAACTCTTTTCGACGGAAGATGAGCGCTTCCGACGCATGCCGCGTCGGACCCTGTAATCGACTGTAGCTATGTTGCTTATACCTCCGGACGAGTACCCGCAGTACACCGCCGGCTACGTCGCCAGAGTCGGGGATCGTGATCCGCGGAAGCTTCTCGCAGCACAGGTGAGCTTCCTCGAGAAGGCCGTCAGCGGCCTGGATGAAGAGGCTGAGCTCCTCAGCTACGCGCCCGGCAAGTGGAGCGTCAGAGAGGTCATTGGACACCTGACGGATAGCGAGCGGGTGTTCTCGTACCGGCTTCTGCGGATCGCGCGTGGAGACCCCACTCCGCTTCCCGGATTCGATCAGAATCTCTACGTTGAAGCGGCTGGTTTCGATCAGCGGCCGCTGGCGGACCTCGTAGAGGAGTTCCGGGTGGTGCGGGCCGCAACGCTGTCGGTGGTCACGACGATCCCCGACGATGCCCGGGTACTCGAAGGCACTGTGAGTGGCTTCCGCATAACCGTTCGCGCGCTTCTGTCGATCATCCCCGGTCATGTGGCACACCACTTCGATGTGCTGGCCGACCGTTATGGACTGGATGGGTTCCGGGAATGAGGCTTTCCCGTTCCGAGAATCCGGCCTTCCGAACCGATCCACTCCTGAACGATCGCGATGTCCCTGCTGGTTTTATGGTTCACGACCCTGCTCGTCTGTGTCGCTGGCTCCATCATCCCCTTCATCAACACCGAGATTTACCTGATTTCGGTGGTGGCGCTCAGCCCCTCTGCGTTTGCAGCGCCCCTCGTCGTCGCCGCCACTGTCGGACAGATGCTGGGGAAGGTGGCGATGTTCTACGCGGGACGAGGGGTTGTTCGGCTTCCGAACAAGCGGGTGAAGCGCGGGCTCGAGGCGATGCAGGCGCGGCTCGAAAAACGCCCCTCGACCTCCGGGTGGGTCCTCCTTTCGAGCTCGCTGGTCGGCATTCCGCCGCTGTACATCGTGGCCATCGCTTGCGGGACGATCGGAATGCGGATCGGCCCCTTCATTCTGATCGGGACCGTCGGACGCCTCATCCATTTCGCCGTAGTCGCAATGATCCCCGATCTCGCGAGGACGCTGTTCGGTTGATCCGTCCGGCGATTTCTCCTGGGCTGAGTCGGGTACAACGGGACATCTCATGACAGCCTTCGCCCTTCTCTTCATCGGTACAGGTTTCCTGCTTATCGCACTTTCGATCCCCCTGATCCGTCGCAAAGTCAAGCCGAACGCGCTCTATGGGCTGCGGGTTCCGGCCACCATGTCAGACGAATGGGTGTGGTACGAAGCAAACGAGCAGAGTGGCCGCGATCTTTGCATCCTGGGAGCGTTGCAGATCCTCGTCTCTGTGGGTCTATGGATAATTCCAGGTGTTTCGCCCGCCGCCTACGTCATCGTGAACAGCGTCGTAATCACCGCAGGCGCGCTTATCGCAGGTTTTCTGGGATGGCGCAGAGCGAACCGGCTCCTCGCCGCGAGGAAAGCCGAATGACCGACCCGCGTGCAGGGGGCGAGAGATCCACCTTCTGACTTCCCGAAGAATGACGACACCCCGATGATGAACGGAGCAGAAGAGGCGGAGAATCGGACGTGGGATGAGGTGGATGCCTACGCGATGGGCCATCTCGCCGGTCCGGATCCGATCCTCGACAAGGTGCTGCAGGATAGCGAACTGGCGGGCCTGCCGGCGATTGCTGTCAGCGCTGCACAGGGTCGCTTTCTCCAGGTGATGGCCAGTATCTCAGCATCCCGCCGAATTCTGGAGATCGGAACACTCGGTGGCTACAGCACCATCTGTCTTGCACGCGGACTCGCGCCCGGCGGGAAGATCACCACGCTCGAGGTCAGGCCTCACCACGCGGATGTAGCCCGGAAGAACATCGCGGCGGCCGGTTTCGCGGAGGTCGTCGATATCGTGGTCGGCCCTGCCCTCGATTCGCTCGGCACCCTCGTCGCCGATGGCGTCGGTCCCTTCGACCTCATCTTCATCGACGCCGACAAAGCCGGGATCCCCAGCTATTTCGAGCACGCACTCGTGCTATCGCGGCCTGGAAGCACGATCATTGTCGACAATGTGGTTCGGGAAGGCGGCCTTCTCGATGATTCCGGGGACGATCCCGCCATCCAGGGGGTGCGGCGCCTGCATGAGTTGGTCGGCTCGGAAAGGCGGGTGACCGCCACGACCATTCAGACAGTGGGCAGCAAGGGGTACGACGGCTTTCTGATTGCGGTGGTACGGGAGTAGGAGGGAGCAACAGCGTTCTACAACATGCGCTCTTCGCGCCTGCGTCAGCCCCGGCTCCGAGTCGATTCGGAGCCTGGGTAGCGACGGTCGAGGGACGCCCCCCGCGGCAGGGAACGGCGAGCCGGGGCGAGTCGCCCCGGCGCAGCGGACGTTTGGAGCGCGCTGATCAGCCCGAAGGAAGTCCGCTTGCGCGGACCTTCAGGCGGCCTCGCGGGAGTCGAAACCATTCGACGACGGCAGGCAGGCGATGACGGGATCCCGATGATTCGCATAGCGAAGATACGCTTCGACATCGGCGGTCATCGTCGGCACGCGGGACGTCGGGGTCAGCAGCAGCTTGAGGAAGCCTGCGTATGCGTCCGCATCCATGGAGTGCGCCTTCCTGGAACTGGTTGGTCGTCTCATGTCGCTACCGGCTGAAAGAAGGGAAGCTGTCTCATGACCGGAGAGATTCCGGTTGCGCCTTCGTAAAGCAACCACCGTGCCGCGCTTCCGATTCGCGGTGCGGATGCCGCAAGTGCTTCCTGGAACACGGCTTCTGTCACCTGATCGTGCGGTAGTGCCGCTCGAGGTGTCTCCTCTGAAGGACATCCAAGCAAGGAAGAAGTGACCGGATATTCCCGGCGGGATCTACCCTGACCCACACCCTTCCGACCATGATCCGACACACCGTCTCCTTCCGGCTTCATCATCCGCCCGACTCTCCCGAGGAAGCAGACTTTCTGGCGGCGGCCCAGCTCCTCGCAACGATCCCCGGAGTTCTACGCTTCGAATGTCTCCGGCAGGTCAGCCCCAGGAATGGGTTCGCCTTCGGACTGTCGATGGAGTTCGAGGACGCGGCGGCGTACGCCGGGTACAATGACCATCCCCGGCACATCGACTTCGTGCAGACGCGCTGGGTGCACGAAGTCGCCGAGTTTCTGGAAATCGACTATGTGCCGTACGAGTCGCCCGAATCCAGCGTCGAGCGATGACGGGGAAGCGGCGCTACAGCGACGCGGAGGTGAAGAAGATCTTCGAAGAGGCTGCCGCTCTGGCGGAGAAGAGGCAGCATTCCTCGGCAGAGGAGAACGAACCGGCCCGCGGAAGAACGTCTTCCGCGGGCCGGTCGCTTTCAGGGTGGCGCGGGCTTCAGGCGGCTCGGCGATAACTCGTGATTACTGCTGCGCAACCTGACGCTTATGCCAGTTCTTTTCAAAGAGGTCGAAGTGCGAAACCTCCATCGGGTGCTCCCTGATAAAGTCCTCGTTGAGCTCGACGCCGAGTCCCGGGCCTGAGGGAATCGGGAAGTAGCCATCGACGACCTCCGGGTAGCCTGGACCGGTCGCAGCCTGCTTCACCCAGGAGTCGACGAAGTCGTTGAAGTGCTCCTGAATTCTGAAGTTCGTCGTGCAGGCGCCGAGATGGAGGCAGGCGGCCGTGCTCAGCGGCCCACCAACATTGTGGGGGGCGAAGGTGACGTATTGGGCGTCGGCCATGGCGGCCATCTTCTTCCCCTCGAGGATGCCCATCGACTCGGTGATGTCGACCTGAAGAACGTCGACGCAGCCGAGCTCCAGGATGCGACGGACTTCGAAGCGGTTGTGGAGACGCTCCCCGGTGGCGACCGGAATCATCATCTTGGCGGCGGCCTTCGCCATCATCTCCATATTGTCAGGCGGGACCGGCTCCTCCACCCACGAGGGCTGGAAGGGCTCGAGATCCCGCGACAGCTCGATCGCGGTGGCAGGGCTGAAGCGCCCGTGCATCTCGACGAGGATCTCGACGTCGGGGCCGACCGCGTCGCGGATCGCTTCGACGAGGGAGATCGCCAGGCGTTTTTCAGAGCGTTCCATTTCATAGAAGCCCTCGCCGAAGGGATCGACTTTGAGGGCCTTGTAGCCGCGATCGACGACCCGCCGGGCGGCAGCGTGGAACTCCTCAGGGGTCCGTTCGACCGTGTACCAGCCGTTCGCGTACGCCTTGATCCGGTCGCGCACCGCGCCGCCAAGCAGCTGATAGACCGGCACCCCGAGGGATTTCCCCATGATGTCCCAGCACGCCATCTCGACAAGAGCGATCCCCGTTCCGACAACGTCCCCGACCCTGGCGAAATCGCTGTGGAACATGCGGTGAACCAGCTTCTCGATATCCATGGGGTTCTGCCCCAGGATGTACCGATTCTTCGCCTCCTCGAGGTAGGCGAGAACGGTCTCTGTGCGATTTACGCTGCGCGCTTCTGATACCCCGATGAGACCCTCATCCGTCTCCACCTTCAGGAAGATGAGATTGCGCCAGGGCGTGCCGAGCACCATCGGGACGATGTTCGTAATTATCATTGGCGGGGCGCAGTGTCAGGCTGGTGAGCGTGCGTCAGGGCTGGATGACGATCGTATCAGACGAGGGCCATCCAGCGGGGAAGCGGTCCATTGCCCCGAACCGGAAGGGTGCCGTGAAGATTGCGAGCCCGGGCGGTGGAGGCAAGCAGGGGCACAGGAGGTGGGGCGGGAGAAGCGTGACCGCGCCCCACCACCTCCACCTACTGCTACTCACCCGTATTCAGTACCGAACCGGACACCCGGTCGATCGCGAGCAACGGATCGAGACAGAGTATTTCCTCGAACTCGTTCACGTTGTGGATTTCGGTCCCCATCGCGATGTTCGTTACCCTCTCCAGGATGAACTCCAGCACGACCGGGACCTGGTGCTCCTGCATCAGCGCGCGGGCCTTCGCGAAAGCATCCCTGAACTCCTCCGGCCGACTCACGCGGATCGCCTTGCAGCCCAGGCCCTCCGCAACCGCCACGTGGTCCACCCCATACGCGCCGATCTCCTCGTTGTTGACATTCTCGAAGGACAGGCTGACTTCGAAGTCCATCTCGAAGCCGCGCTGCGACTGACGGATCAGCCCGAGATAGGAGTTGTTCACCACCACGTGGAGGTAGGGGAGCTTGTGCTGGGCCCCGACCGCCAGCTCCTCGATCATGAACTGGAAGTCGTAGTCCCCGGAAAGCGCGACGATCTCGC
>CAYRLB010000021.1:13580-36226 GCA_964424945.1 uncultured Gemmatimonas sp. | reverse complement strand
TCCTCTCCAGAGGTCGGCAGGCTTGCGATCACCAGGTCTGCCAACAGCGCGATGAAGTTTGCGTCAGCGTGATGAATCGGTACCCGGACGAATCTGATTCCCCGCGCCTCAGCCTCTTCACGAAGCTCGATATCGAGTTCGGCGAGCGTTTCCGACTGCTCATGCATGAAGGAGACGGGATCCACCACAATCGTGTCCGCATCGACTTCGGCCACGACCTTGTCGATGTCCGGCTGCGTCCATTGGATGCCGGGGCGGTTCGAGTGATTCTGGTACCCCAGCAGGTACTCTTCGACCCCGACTTCCCTGGCGAGGGAAGCGCAGAACTCCTTGACGTACTTATCGTACCGGCTCCCCTCGTCGAGGTATTTGACCGGGGTCCCGTGTGCGGAAAAGACGAGCCGCGTCCGCGGGTCGGAGAAGGAGAGCCCATGCTCCTCCATCACCCGCCGGATCGCGTCCGCCCGCAGCTTCAGGTATGCCGGGTGCCGGTGCCAGCCGCTTACCTGGCGGGACGGGACAGCCCAGCCCACGCCTTCGACCTCCCGGGCCACCTCTGCGAGAGCCGCAACCGTCGTCGTCGGTCCACAGAGCGGATACACGGGGATCGGGACGAGATAGGCGGCGCCCTCGTCCCTGAGCCTGGCGACTGCTTCCGCGATCGACGGCTCGGTAAACTGCATGCCGAGGGTCACGCTCGCGCTATGGCCCCGCGCGAGAAGCTCTATCTCGAGGGCGGTCGCCTGCTCCGCCGCCTGCCGATGAAGAGGTGACCCCCCGATCTCCTGGTATTCTGCGATCAGCCCCGGGGCACGCGCCTCCGCAAGCTGCCGGCTGCGAGCCTGGATCTCAGCGGGCGAGTGGGCGCCCGCCCCCATCAGCGGCGCATTGAGCGAGAAGATGCGTTCCAGAAAAGGGACGACAGCTTCCATCGTCGGCTCATCGGGCTCGCCGAAGTTCAGCAGGATGACGCCGATCTTCATACAGGATACTCGTGGACGAAGTCTACGACGGCGCGGAGAACGTCCGGATCAGTACCAGGCAGGAGCCCGTGTCCACAGTTGAAGATGTGGCCCGGCCGCCCGTCGACGAGCTCGAGGATCTCCCGTGTCTTGCGGAGCGCAGCTTCGCGACCGGCGAGCAGAACCACCGGATCGAGGTTGCCCTGGATGCCACGATCCGGCCCGATGATCCTCCAGGCGACATCGATCGGCATGCGCCAGTCGACCCCGATCACCTCACCTCCCGCCTCCGCCATCAGCGGCAGGAGCGCAGCGTTCCCCGTGAGGAAGTTGATCGTCGGGACGCCGGCCTCGCGGAGCCGGGAGAAGATCGCGTGCATGTGCGGGAGCACATACTCGGCGTAGTCGCTCACGCCGAGGTGCCCGGCCCAGGAATCGAAAACCTGTACAACGCTCGCCCCCGCTTCGTACTGAGCGATGCCGAACTCCGCCATGTGGTCGGCCCAGAAGGTAGCCAGCCGGTGCCAGGCCTCAGGCTCGCGCCACATGAAGCTCTTCGTCTCCTCCTGGTTGCGGGATCCCGGACCCGAAATGAGATAGGAGCTGAGGGTGAAGGGAGCGCCGACGAAGCCGAGCACGGGCACCGAGATCCTTTCGACCAGATACCGGATCTGATCCAGGATGTAGTCCATCGCTACGCTGGGATCGTACGCCTGAAGACGGTCGACATCAGCCGGCTTCCGGATCATCCAGTCGACTACCGGCCCGAGCCCCGCCCGCATTTCGACGTTCAGCCCCGCACCGAAGAAGGGGGTGGAGAGATCGTTGTAGAGAACGCACGCATCCACCGGGAAGTACTCCAACGGAAGCGTCGTGATCTCCGCTGCGGCAGGGGGATCACGCAGAATCTCGAACATTCCAGCCTCCGCGCGCAGCTCCCGATACCGCGGGAGAGATCGACCTGCCTGCCGCATGAACCAGATCGGAGTGGCATCGACCGGCTCCCGCCGGACAGCCTTCAGAATCCTGTCATTCAGCGGACGCACCACCGGAGCGTCTTCAGGCCGGTTCCCGGTAGGAGATATATTTTCCGTCATTCCTGATTACAATTTCCAGTACCCTGATCGCCAACGATCAGGCGCGGCGCCGGGCTTCCCGGACGCTCTGATGGGAAGGCTATCGCCACGGCTCGCCGATTGCCACTTCCCCTGTTTCCCCGGATCGGAGGTATGCGACACGAAAACGGTCTATCGGCGTCGACGACCTCGCATCGCGGCGCCCGGCCCGATCGCTCCCTGATGCCGGGCGTTGATTCGGTCGACCACCTGCGCCAGCACTCTGTCCCGCTCTCCTTCCAGCGGAGGAGCGAGCTCGAGAAACTTCCCCTGCTCTTCCTCGCTCGCGCCCCTCAACTTCGTCAAACCGACGCCGATCAGCCGAACGCGTCCGCCGCGGCTCCTGCGCAGATCTCCAAGCAGCTCGCGGGCAACGGAGAAGATGATGCGATCCGTCTGGACACCTTCCGACAGCGTTCTGCTCCGCGAGCGGTCCCGGAACTCCGAATCGCGGAGCTTGACGGTAATCGTCCGGGCAAAGAGCCCCTGTCGCCTGAGCGATTCGGCCGCATCGGCGACCTGACCGAGCAACGCCTCCTCCAATTCCACGTCGTCAGTGACGTCGCGGTGGAAGGTCGTCTCGCTGGAGACACTCCGGCTCGATTCGCGCTGACCGACCGGTGCGTCATCGATGCCTCTGCATCGCCGCCAGAGCCAGCGGGCCCGATCCTCACCCCACCAGCTCGCCATCGTCTCGAGGTCGAGCGCGCGGAGCCCTGTCATTGTCACCACCCCACGCCGCCGGAGGGCATCCCTGAAGGATGGGCCGACCCCGATCAGGTCGCCGATCTCGAGCTCGCCCACGAACGCATCCTCGCCCCCCGCCGGCACGATATGAACGCCGCCGGGTTTCGCGCGCGACGTCGCCAGTTTCGCGACCAGTCGGTTTGATCCGCCACCGATCGAGACGTCCAGCCCCGTTCGCGCCTTGACATCGACCTGGATCCTTCGCGCCGTAATCTCCAGCGGCTCATTATGATAGAGCTCTTCCGTGCCGGTCAGGTCGAGATATGCCTCGTCGACCGAAGCCATCGCCGCGATCGGCGCCCAATCCTGCAGAACAGCCGCCAGCTCGCGGTTCTTCTGTCTGATCATCGCCCCGGGCACCTTCACCACCGTCGCCTGCGGGCAGAGACGAAGCGCCGCTCCCGTGGGCATTGCGCTACGCACTCCGTAGGCGCGGCAGGCGTAACTTGCCGAGGTGACCACGCCGCGTCCACTCGGGCTCCCGCCCACAAGGATGAGAGATACCCCGGCGAGCCCTTCAGGATCTGCGAAGATCGCGCACTGCACGAACATCGCATCCACATCGACGTGGAGAATCCGGCGCGGCCGCTGCGGTGGTGTGCTCTCCATCTCCGTGGCTGCAGGAAGGGTTATTCCTCGATGTACCAGGCCCACGGCTCCTGATACGGACTCAGCGTATCGATGCGGATCCCCTTGACCCTCTCGTTCACGCCGAAGGGTGTATCATAATAGAAAAGCCAGGTATATGGCTGGTCCGCGACGATCAGGGCCGCCGCCTGCTTCCAGAGAGCGTTCGCTTCGTCTTCGGTCGGCTGGGCGACCGCCTCGTTCATCAGCCTGCGAACTTCCGCATTGTCGTAGCTGACATAGTTGAAGGGCAGGTTCACATCTCCCCAGAGCTGATAGAGATCGGCCGAGAGGCCCACGTTCCAGCCGCCGATATGCGCCTCGAACTCGCGTGCAGTCGTCCTTTCGATGACCGTATTGAATTCGAGGGTCTGGATCCGGGTCTCGATACCGAGCCGCTGCCACTGCCGCTCGAGGATCTGGGCGATATCGACCCTGCGGCGGTTGTCGCCATTCGTGAGAATCTGGAAGCTGAAGCGGGTGCCGTCATTCGTCAGAATTCCATCCGGTCCGCGCACCCATCCCCTGCTCTCCAGGATCCGTCGCGCCTCCACCGTATCGTAGGGCAGAGGCGACTGGCCTTCCGGGTCGTACAGGTTGCGGAAGATCGGCGGGTAGGGCCCACCGGCGGAGACGGCGAACTCCTCCATCTCGAGTCCTGCGATCATCGCTTCCTTGTCGATCGCCAGGCCGAGCGCACGCCGGATCTCGGGATCCGCGAGGAAGGGGTGCGACCGCGGATTGTACTGGATCGACTCCGACGACCGCTTCTCCTGCTTCTCGATCCGGATTCCGGTCGAGTTGCGGATCTCGTCGACGTAGTGGAAGGGCACCCGGGTGATGTCGACCCTTCCCGTCTGAAGCTCGATGATCCTCGTGGCCTCCTCCGGGATGATCCGGAAGATGATGCGGTCCAGAATCGGCTGCGGTTCGAAATCCGGATTCCGTTCCAGCACGACGCTCTGCCCCCGTACCCACTGAACGAGCCTGAACGGCCCGTTCGTCACGAGTGAGTTTACCGGGTCGGTCAGCGCGGGGTGGGAACGAAGCTGCGAAAGGTCCCCATCTTCGAAGAGGTGCCGGGGCGCGACATCTCCCGCGGTATGGAAGAACATCTCCGCATATCGCCTGTTGAAGTGGATGACCAGGGTCGAGTCATCCTCCACGACGATCTCCCGGATCTCGCGGTTGTAGTCCTGCCGCGGGGAAGCGACGGCCTCGTTGCCCTGGGCCCTGAGCGTCCAGGCGGCATCTTCGGCGGTGACGGGTCTGCCATCCGTCCAGCGGACGTCGGACCGCATCCGGTAGCGGATGGAGGCGGAATCGGGGCCGAAGAACTCGTAGCTTCGGGCAAGCGCGAGGGGGTTGTCTTCGGCCGTCTGGTAGATCAGCTCGCCATTCTCCCATCGGGTGCCGAGCATCGTCATGTACAGCATGCTGCCGATCGACGAGTCGAGCGAGGTGGAGGACACGAGGCCGAGCGGCTTGTCGAGGTCGGCACCCTCGGCGATGACAACCTGACCGCCCCGTACGGCGCCTGCAGGTCCATCTCCTCCGGCGCAGCCGGCGAGCAGCGCGATCGCGAGCGTGCCTCCCAGGAATCCACGCCAGCCGGCAATACGACGCTTTCGGTGGATCCCGCTAAGCTCCTCGCAGCCGCACTGTCCGGCGAACGATTCCATATTCATCGATACACGGCTCCTCTTCAGATTGGCAAGGCTGCTGCCGGCCCGTAAACGCGGCCTCTCGGGAAGGTTGGACCCATTCCTTTCCCGCGCAAGCTCGGGGCGGCGACTCGGCGCTCCCCTCCTGCCGCCCGGTCTGAGGAGAGGTTCGCGACGTGCGCGCGGTCGCGGTATCGTGTACGCTTCGTGCGGGGACCATCCGATTGGTCCTGGCCCCATCCTTCAGTCCTCAAACGCTGCGAGAGACGATGCAATTCACCGGAATCCATCACCTGACCGCAGTGTCCGCCCGGATCAGCGAGAACTATCGCTTCTATACGGAGGTGATGGGAATGCGCCTCGTGAAGAGGAGCGTGAACCAGGATGATGTCAGCGCCTACCACCTCTTCTATGCGGATGCGATCGGGTCACCGGGGACGGATCTGACCTTCTTCGACTGGCCTGCGGCACCGGAACGTCGAGGCACGCACAGCATCATCCGCACATACCTGCGGGTCCAGGATGAGGCCGCGATCGCCTGGTGGCAGAATCGCCTCGCGGGGAAGAGTGTGACCCATAGTGCTCCGGCGTCGAAGGATGGCCGGCTTACCCTCGAGTTCGAGGATCCGGAAGGTCAGAGGCTGGCCCTGGTCGTTGATGGTGGGAGCGGGGATCCGCCTGTACCCTGGGAGAGGAGCTCCGTCCCTTCCGAGAACCAAATCCGAGGGCTCGGACCGATCCTCATCAGCGTCCCCGACCTCGGTCCGACGAATGAAGTTCTGCAGAGGGTGACCGGTATGCGGCCGGTCAGGACGTACCAGGGCGGAAGTGCGGGATCGAGCGAAGTGACCGTCTACGAAATGGGCGATGGCGGGCCGTCCGCCGAGCTCCATGTAGCCGTGGAGCCCGGATTGCCGCCAGCCCGTCAGGGCGCAGGCGGGGTTCACCACGTCGCCTTCCGAATTCCCGATGCGGATTACGATGCATGGGCCGAACGGCTCGTCGATCTGCGAATCCGAAACAGCGGACCCGTCGACCGTTACTACTTCCGGAGCCTATACTTCCGGGAGCCGAACGGGATTCTCTTCGAAATCGCGACGGACGGGCCGGGCTTTGCCGTGGATGAAGATGAGTCCACGCTGGGAGAAAAGGTCGTGCTGCCCCCCTTCCTCGAGCCGCAGCGCGAACAGATCCTCGCCAATCTGAAGCCGATCGACTGAGCTCCATGTAGAGGCGGGCCGGGGATGCTGCCCCGACCCGCTCTCCATGACGACCCTTCCTGCAACGAAAACCCTACTGGGTCGCGGCCTCAGCCGCCTGATCCCGGATCAGCGCGAGAGTGCGGAGCAGACTACTGCGGCCCGCAGCGCCATCGTCACCGGCCGGAACCGGGAGTGACGCCACCGCCTCTGCCCGTGGAACCTGCCCGACCCGCGTGAGGTCGAAAATCCCAAGGATCGAATCTCGATAGTGGCGCCTGACGGGCTCGTAGAGATCTTCCGGGATCGTGACTCCACCCCGTATGAAGAAGTTGGGAACCCGGATCTGGCTCTGGTCGTTGATCGGTGCGTTACCCGAATACGCCGCGCTGAAGCGCCCCGTGTCGACTGCCCGGACACTGACCAGCGAGCCCCCCATCGCCTCCCGGACCTCCGTGAAGCCGAGCCAGTCGCCTGCGCTGAAGACCTTCATCGCCGTGCGCAACCGGTTGTCGTAAACGCCGAGCGGGCTGAAGTCTCGCAGATAGACGGCGCGCAGCCTCTCGTTGAACCGGAGGATCGGCGGGATCCGGGATGCCTGGGCTGGCGCCTCATACTCATTGTCCCAGGTCGAGAGAAGCGCTTCCACGAAGGTCCCCGGCGACACGTACAGGATCGGCTCCTGGAGTGTTGCAGATTCGATCGTCTGGACGCGCTCCGCGCCCCGCGTCCCTCCCGCCTCCGAGCGTGTTCGCTGACTCTCCCGAGTCTGAAGCGCTGCCTCTCGAGCCAGGCGCCCTGAAGCCGCTTCGGCACCCGGCTCGAGACGAGCGTTATCGTCGCCCTTGCTGTCCGCATCGTCATCCCGACCATCCAGGATCCCATCGATGGCGGAGAGGGGGAGATAGAGAACTTCGGCCTGGCGACGGCCCCGGCCCGAACCGAGCAGCGAGCCCTCGCCCACATCCCCTTCCCCGCCCGTGCCGCCGCGGAGGTGACGTTCCTCCAGCTGGCCGTCAGGACGGGTGGACAGGGTCGGGACGGGCCGGATCTGCGGCGTTCGGGAGACACCCTCCTGGATCTGCGTATCGCTGATCGATGCCCGGCTTCGCCGCTCGAGGGACCAGTCGACCTGGACACGGGTGGGATCGCTGAGAATCTGGAGGAAGTCGAGCGAGCGCCCCCCGGTTTGCGCGGGCGCGGCAGCGTTTGTGGCGCCATACAGATTCTGGAGGGTCGCCCATCGGGAGGGCCACTCCATCATCCCACCCAGCGTATGGTAGAGATCGAAGAAGCCCTGCCGTGCGAGCGTCGGCTGCGCGTTCGCCCACGCGAGAGACTGCAGCGGATCAGAGGCGAGCCGCTGGTTGAGTCGGTAGACCTCTGCTGCCAGCTCGATGAAGAGGGGCGCCTGCAGCACCTGACGATGCATGTCGTAGTAGTACCCGCGCAGTGACGATCCGCCCAGCTCGTTCATGCTCTGCACGAGCGCCGACTCCAGAGCGTTCTGGAAAACGAGAAGGTCCGCGGCGGCCTTCACCATCGCGTAGAGCTCTTCCCTCGAGTGGTTCCGCACGACATTGGGATCGCGCAGGAAGCTCCGTACCCGCTGCACCTCCACGCTCGCTTCGAAGCTTGCCAGCCTCTCCGTTGCGAGGCTCGCAAGGTAAAGCGGGCGGTCAGGAGGGATGTAGTCGGCGTACGTTTCTGCCGTTTTCTGCTCTCTGAAGACGACCTTCGACTCGTCGTGGTCGCAATAGACGTAGCGGAAGCCGGGGTCGCCTGGCGCCGCGCGCCGGAAGACACGCCGGGGCGGGAGATTCTCGGCGTCACACTCGGTCGTAGCCGGGAAGATCATGTAGTTGTCCGCGTCCAGCATGCGGCGCTGGGCTTCGACATCTGCCGGCGTGAGGGTGATGAAGAGGTCGTTTTCCTCGAACCGCTCCAGTGCCCGTGCATTGTCGGCGTACATGACCCGGCTCATCGACCCCGTCATCATCCCCTCGTCCTCGCGAAGGCGCCAGGGTGCCACGCCCTCATTCTCGCTGCGTGCATACCGGGCGATGAGGACCGAAACGTCGCGGGCAACCTCCGTCAGATTCGACCCAGGGACCGCGATATTGCCGACCCCGAAGCCTCCCGAGCCACCCGATCCGCTACCCCCACCCTGCGTTCCTGCGGCAGCGCTGCCAGAGCCCGGTGCGCCCCCGGTGGGGCCGGCTGACTCCGGCCGTACTGCGAAGCGTGGCCCGATCGAGTCTTCAGAGGCGCGTGCACCACCCGACCCGCTGCCTGCTCCACCCCCCTGCTGCCCAGAACCTCCGCCCGCGCCGCCCTGGCTGCCCTCTGCACTTCCGGATGAGGAGCCCTGCGCAGCCTGTCCGCCCCCCGCGCCGCGGCCGCTCGAGCCGCCCTGGCTGCCGCCCTGCGGTGACATACCGCCGCCCGCGCCCCCTGCTCCGCCGCCCATCCCCCCGCCCGAACCTCCACCGCCACGCTGCAGAGGATTCGGAACCGACATCGAGATGTTCGGACGGCCGCCCTCTCCGGATGGTCCGCCAGCTGCGCTCCCCCCGGCTCCACCCTCGATGCACGGATTGCTCGACAGACTGACGACCCCGACCAGCGAGACCACCCACTCCACAGCCTTCCGCACGATACTGCGGGTGTCCCTGCACTCCTCCGCGTACATCTCGGCCGACATTTCCGTATTCGGAAGCGCGATCAGAAGATGCGCATCCGAATCGATATCGGGCACGATATTACGGTCGACGAGATAGCTGTAGTAGAAGGTTGCAGGATAGTAGATCGGTGCAACGACCCCCTCCGTCACCTGGCCCCGCGTGAGCGAATAGACCTGATTCGTCAGGCTGTCGAAGAGGACCGCCTCATAACGTCGGTTGAAGGCCTGCACCCCGACGACGGAGCCGCGAGGCGGCGAGAGCCCGACGTCGCGGATGGCTGCAAGCAGGATGAGCGACAGGGCCGTCTCGTCGGTGCAGGCGCGCAGGACGAGATCCCCGCTCGCTCTCGGCGACCGGCAGTGAGCGACGAGCCGCGTCGCAACGCGTTCCCGCAGGTCATCGATGGAGCTGCTGCCGAGGTAGGTGCTTCGATCGAAGTTGTACCGCGCCATCGCGCGCGCCATCATCTCGGCCCGCTGACGGACGGAGACCTGCTCCAGCTCGGCTTCGATGAAGAAGGGCCCGAAGCGTTCCGAGAGAACGCGCTGCCGTTCCCACAGTCGGAGAGCGGTCTGCGCTTCGGAGAGCATCGCTTCGAGGTTCGAGGGCGCAAGCACCTCCTCCTCCTCCTCCTCGAAGCTCGCCCAGCTGGTCGGGTTGTCCTGTTCGAGAAAGGCTTCCAACCGCTCCTGAATCTCCGGCAGGGTCAGCTCTGCCAGCTCGCGGATCTCGGCGTTCTCCAGCAGAGGCGGAAGTTCGTTGAGGCCCGCCGCGGAGCTGTCCGGCAGCACTGCAGCGATGGTGTTCGTCCTGGGGCCAGGCTCGGTGAAACCGCCCGGCGTTTCCTCCTCCACGGCCTCGGCATCGAGCCCTTCCCACTCCCAGGCGAGCCCGGCGAGCAGTGCTCCGTTCTCGAAGTCCGCTTCGCCGGAATCGTCGCCGCGGCCAGCATCGCTCCCTTCCTCCTCCTCGTCCTGCTGGCCATCCTCGTCCAGCTCCTCGCCGGCATCGGTGAGGGTGCTCTCTCCGACCTCCCTGGGAGCCTCTGCACCGGTCAGCGCGCCCGGACCCGGCTCGCCGAGACGACCCTCTTCGATGGCGCCCTCCTCCTCCGTCCCGCTCTCCTCTTCAGCCGATGGGGAGGGAGGAGCTGGCGGAAGGCTCCGAGCTGACGCGAGCTCGAGTCCCCGGATCGATTCGCTGCGGGCGATGAGGTAGGCACCGACGCCGCCCTCGAGCGCAGCGGCGATCGTCATTCCGCCAGAAAGGGTACCTGCCGCACCGACGGCCACGACATAGCCCGCCGCCCCCATGAGACCGGTAAGCGTACCCGCTCCACCCCGGACCCACCTCTGACGAGTGACGGCTTCATTCGCGCACCCCTCCTCAATCGCCAGGCCATTCCCTACGCTCTCCTGGGTCGACCGATAAAGCATCGGGTCCAGACCCAATCGACGCTCGAGCCAATAAAGACGCGTCAGCATCACCGCGCGCGCCCGTTCGCTGCGGTCGATCGCCCCCGTTGAGACGCCATCCGACCGGCCGAAGCTGCGTGCGGAGGCGAGGAAAGCACGGACGCTTCCCCTTTCATGATGCTCCAGGGCGGTCGCGTCGAGAAATGCCTGTCGATTGGCGTCGAGTTCGGCCAACTCCTCCTGAACCCTGAGCTGGTAGCCGGTGCGATTCACGACCAGCGGGCGTGGTTCGCCCTCTGCCAGAATCCCGAGATGGTTGCGGTCGGTGAGATTGGGCACGACGACCGAGTTCCCGATCGTCAGAGCGGCCGGATGGCTGGTCGGATTGCGTGAGAGGAGGTTGTCGAGAGCCTCGGCCATCACCTCCCCGAACACGGCGCGGAAGGCTGTGCGGAGCGGCTCGTCGTCGCGTAACCGATCCAGAATCGGCGCCTCGCCCGTTGCACCCAGACCGTCGGGGGTGATGCCCGTATTCCGCAGCAGCTCGATCTGACTTGGCGGGATGGCCGCGACTTCGGCGAGCAGCTGCCGCTGTTCGGACTCCGGAACGCCCGTCTGGCTCCAATCGACCGTCTGTCCATAGGCGAGGCGCGCCCGGATCCGGGCCATGTCCATGTCGGCGAGACGCTTCGCCATGACATCGAACTCGGGCCGGTATCGGGAACACGACTCCAGCCGCATGATCGCATCATCGACCGATATCTCGCCGGCGACGAGATCCAGGCGCGCGGACTGAAGGCAGTCTCCCTCCTCGAATCGCTGACGGGCCGGGCCGGAGACGCACCCTTCGATCAGCTGTGCGACAGAGGGAGAGGACGGAATTGCCGGTGCGGCGCTCGGCTCACGCGTCCGGGCCTCGGGGGTAACCGCGAGGATGAGGACAAAGACGGCGACCGGCAGGCTGACGATCCAGGCATTCGGACGCGACATAACACTCCTGGCAGCCAGCACCATGGGTGATTACGGTCTGACTGCGACTGGCGGGTGGAACGGAGTACCGAAGATATCTGCAGCGGAGACGGGCGGGTCTGCCCGCATAAACATATGGTCTTTTCCCCGCTTGCGCTACTCACCTTTCGGGAACGCAGATGACGGGCCACGCGGCGGCCTGAAGGGGGCAGCCTACCAACTCTTCACCCGCCTACCCGTCCAGTCCATCGCACCGGAAAATCGCCATCGAACCGGGGATGCCGGCGGCGCCCCCCTCGCTTGTGACCACGACCGTGCCTTCAGGCCCCAGGGCGACCCCCTCTCCCTGAGGTTCCGCGAGCGGTCGGACGTCACTAACCACGAAAGGTATCGCCTCCTCGGCATCTCCGAGCAGATCCTCCGTCCGGTAGATCATGACGTTCACGTGCGTCCGCAGGGCGACCCACCGGCCATCGGCGCTCGCGGAGGCACCGGTGACGCGGTCGCCGAGCTGCACCTCGCTGGAGGTCAACTGCCGAACAGGGCGCATCGAAGCGACCTTACTGCTGTCGAGGGGGCCTGGATACCCGTAAACCGCGATCGGACCGTCCCCTCCCTTCGTCACGACGAAAAGGCGCTCCCCGGGCAGGACGAACAGTGCCTCGGCATCACGGGGACCTTCCGGGAAGCGTATCGGGAAGCTTTCAACCGCAAGGGGCCCGCTGGCCGAGGGCTCCGGTTCCGGGAGTCGGTGCACCATCACGACATCCCGTGCGGCCGAGTTGTCCCCGATATCTGCCACGTAGAGGCATTCGCCCTGAGAGCAGCTTCCTGTCGCCAGATCCTCCCAGTCGGCGTCCTCCGCCGCGGCGCCGCTTGCCAGCTCTGCTCGTCCCAGGATCGTCCCATTCCTGTCGACGGCGTAGAGGATTGGGTCGGATCCCGAGTCGTTGTGCGTCCAGAACACTCCAGGGCGTGTCCGGCTGACGACGATGCCGCTCGTCTCGGAAAGCTCGACGCCAAGCTGAGTCGCCGGCTGATCGACGCGGCAGACCGGGACGTCCAGAACCGCGATCTCCTCCTGAAGATCGCATGCCGCGGCGCCCCCCGCCACGATAAGTGCAACTACGAGCCTAAGCTTCACGCGCCCCCCCCGGTCGGATGTACGACCCATCGGCCTGCAGCTCCCAGGAGGTTGCCCGGTTGAATTCATATTCAAGAATCCGATCGAGTGTCTGGCGATGGCGCGGGTCGAAAACGGGTGTGACGACCTCGACCCGCCGGGAGAGATTTCGACCCCGCCAATCCGCCGAACCGATGAAGAACTCCGGGTTGCCCGCGTTGTTGAAACGGTAGATACGAGAGTGTTCCAGAAATCTGCCGACGATCGAAATCACCCGGATGTTCTCCGAAAGCCCTGGAACGCCGGGTCGCAGCGCGCAGATGCCACGGACGTTCAGGTCGATCTTCACGCCTGCATTGGATGCGCTGTACAGCGCCGCAATGATTTCACGGTCGGCGATCCCGTTGAGCTTGATGGACATCCCTCCGCCGCGCCCTGCTTCCGCATGCCGCTTCTCCCGATCGATGAGCTCGAGAAAGCGCCGGCGCATGTTGAAAGGCGCCACGATGATATGATCGTACTCCGAACGGGCACCCTCCCCCGACATCGTCCGGAAGAGATCGGCGATCTCCTGGCCGAGGGCGGGGTGTGCGGTGAGCAGGCCGATATCCGTGTATGCTGCCGCGGTCGAGGCATTCAGGTTTCCCGTTCCGATATAGCTATACAGCCGCGGCCCCTCTGGCTCGCGCCGAAGCACGCTCGCGATCTTGGCGTGAACCTTCAGCGTCGCCGGGCCGTATCGCACCCGGATCCCTGCCGCTTCGAGGGTCCTGGCCCATTCTATGTTACGGGATTCATCGAACGAAGCCTTCACCTCGATCATCACCACAACCTTCTTCCCGTTGCGGTGCGCGCGGCGCAGCAGCTTGACGATCCGGGACGATTTGCTCGTCCGATAGAGCGTGATCGCGATCGATTCAACCGCCGGATCCGTCGCCGCTTCCTGGATGAACTGCTCGACCGTCGCCTCGAACCGGTTGCGTGGAAAGCGCAGAAGGACATCCCCGTCGCGGAGCTGATCCATAATCCGGACATCCTGCCGCAAGGGATTGCTGCGCCGCTTCCTGGGATACTTCAGATCCGGAAGAGGAAGAGATGCGATCTGGACCAGACGGTTCAGGTCGATCAGACCATTGACGCGGTAGACATCGCTCGCGTCCAGATGGCTCATCCTCTTCTGCGCCTCATCCTGGAACTGCCGCAGGAGGAAGTCGGCAAGGTCGTGTGGCGTCGCATCGTCAATTTCCAGCCGGACGGCCGGCTGATAGGGACGCCGAGCCACAGTTTCGGCAACCGCCTCCACCAGATCCTCGAGGTTGTCCGAGTCTAGATGGAGGTTGCCGCTCCGGGTCACCCGAAAGAGGAAGGAACCTTCGATTGCGCGATTGTCCAGAAGGTGCGTCAGGCTGCCTCGAATCACATCTTCGAGTGGAACGAAGCGACGGCCACCGGGCAGCGGCACGAGTCGTGGAACGTCGTTGGGAAGCTCGATGATGGCGTACCTCGCCCCCTCCGCTGCACCGAGCCCAACAATCAGGGCGGGGCGGAGATTTCGGATGTGCGGGAGTGGGCCATCCTCCGCCACGAAGATGGGGGAGATGATGGCGTCCAGCTGCGAGGTATAATGCGTCTGGATGTAGCGGCGGTCGGCGGCAGCGAGGCTGTCCCAGCGGAGGAGTTCGACATCATGCTCGGCGAGCCTGGCGAGCACGTCCGGAAGGGTCCTGTGATAGACCCGATCCAGAAGAACACGCGCCTCGACCCCGATGACCCTCAGCTGCTCATCTGCCGTCATCCCGTCGAGTGTCTTTTTGCTGTTCCCCCGGGCAATCTGGTGCTGGAAGCCCGCGACCCGCGTCATGAAGAACTCGTCGAGATTGCTCCCCAGGATGGAAAGAAAGCGCGCGCACTCCAGTAGAGGCACGGAAGGATCCTCGGCAAGATCCACCACGCGGTTCTGGAATGCGAGGTTGCTCAGCTCCATGTTGAGCAGCCGGCCCTCGCCCTTCTCGACGGGGCCCGGTGCCGAAGCCTCCGCGGCTCTTACGAGCAGTTCCAGACCCGGAGACAGGTCCGGCGCATCGGACTCATTCATCCTCGCGCCGCCTTCCGCCGAGGGTCAGCGCGTACTTCACCGAAGAACACGACATTATCGTTCGTCTGCATCTTTCCTATCGATAATCTTCCCGGCCCGGGGCCGCGTCGCCCGGGTCAGCCGTCTGATCCACTTCACCTTCGGGGCGTACCTGACCCCCCTCACCGCGAGGCCGTGAGCGGCTGCGGAAGGGGATGTATTCCGCCCCTTCGATATGGCCCGCCCAATCATCCAGATCCCCCAGAAGGTCCGCCGGAGTCGCATCCTTCGCCAGCCGAACGAGGTATTCCGCGGTTGCCACCTCCTCCCCGCGGGGCCAGATGCCGATCAGCTTCCAGTCCCGCGTGCTCTGGCTCAACGCATCCTGAACCGAGTGCCGGGCGAGGTCCGGGTTCGTCGAATGGATGAGAAGAATGCCGTCCGTCCGCATGTCCAGGACCTCGTCCAGCATCTTTCTGCGTACCCTTCGCATCGAGGCGGGGGTCTGCGCGACGAGAAGCGAGCTGTCACCGAAGGAAAGGACGCCGGTCCGGCCATAGCGCCCCCCATGGATCGACCCGACCTGATATCGCCACATCATCACCACGACGATGTTGAACATGATCGAGACGACGAGTGCGACATCGAGTGCCTGAACGCCGGCCGCGATCCCGATGGCGATCGTCAGGAAGATGTAAACCGCATCGCGCGGATCCTTGAGGGTGTTCCTGAAACGGACGGCGGCGACGATGCCGGCGAGACTGAACGCGACGGCAAGATTGTTCTTTACGACGAGCAGGATGCCCGCGACGGCAATCGGCAGGATGATGACCGAGCGGACGAGGCCCGGGTCGAACCTCAGCTTCTTCGTGAGCATGTATACCCACGCCACGGGCAGCGCGAGCAGAACAGCGGAAAGCACCACCAGGAGCGTTTCAAATGCCCCGACCAGAAAGGGGGGCCTCCCGAGCCAGCTGGCGGGCGGCTCTGCACCCGTGAGCAACGCGGTTCCCTGGCTCACCACGGGGATCGAGGGGGAGAGAAGGCTCGAGCGGACCAGAGGTGAGATCCGAACGGCGATTACGGCGACCGTAATGAGGATGACGTAGTAGAGGGCCACCCGCACCAGCGAGGCGCGCAGTATCCTCTGCCACTGAGGGCGAATCGCCGGAGGCTGGGCAAGCGGAAAGCGCTGCTCCTCGGACAGGTGGCGATCACTCTCCAGTAAGTCCCGCCGATTCGACTCAATCACCCTGGAATCCTGTCACGGGCGTTAAAGGCGCGGGGAGCAAAAGCCCGGCTGCGACCGCGGAAGCAAGCGCTGCCGGGGTCCTGATCCGGACACAGTCATCCTGTTGGAGAACAACCATATAGGTCGGCGCCGGTCTCTGCTGACAGGAATGGTTACGGGCAAATTCAAGAAGTCGTTCCGGGGCGCCTCTCTGCAACAGCGCGGCCAGAGCGGATCACCCGATCCTCCCGGGGTCGATCACTGCGTCCGAACGATCTCATCGGTTATACGATACTCGCCATCCAGCCAGGCAATGATCTCGCGGGCTGCAGGGTGATCGATCGCACCATACCGATCCCGGAGGTGGCCCACGCGGTCGCCCAGACGATCGAGTCCGATATCCTGAAGAACCAGCACATCCTCGTACAGCATCCTCGCCAGCGGTTCACCGAGTACTTCGTGCGCGGCCCTCAGGAAGGCGGATCCGTAGGCATACCGCTCCCCGAGACGATAACTCTCCACGAGGGTCAGGGCCGGAATCCGGGTGAGCGTCGATTGCAGGGCCGGGTTCACGCCATGCGCCGCGATCCTGCCGGCGATCTCCGGCCGACGCCCGGTGAAGGCACGAAGATGCAGATACTGGGACATCCGCTGCCCGTCGTTGACCGGATAGTTGTCCCAGAGGAAGGGTGCGCGGCCGATCTCCTCGCTCACACGCTCGATGTGGCCGGCAGAAATCTCCCGTGAGCAGACTTCCTCGCCCGTCCAGAAGATCCCGATCGAGGGGTCGAGGAGCGCACCCAGTTCCCTGAGGTAGCCGGGCGGCCGCGCGCCGAAGACACGATCCAGAACCGGGTCGTCGGTGTAGTAGGTCGGGCAGACAATCAGCCGCCCGGCGCCCGTATGGTGCGCGATCCAGTCAACGATCCTGGCCTGCCGCACGGCGAGATCAGGAAGGTCGCCTCGCATGTCATCGAACAGGATCCCAAGATCCTGGATGCCGATAGCGTCGAGTTCGGCGAGCTTCCTGACGAGCGTTTCCCGCTGCGCCTGGCCGAAATCCTCATGCAACGCGTACGGAGAGAGGCCCACGCCGAACCGTACACCACATTCTCCAGCGAAGCGGGAAAGGTCCTGCAGATGGTGCAGATGATCGGCCGGGTGCGGCTCCTGCCACCGTTTGCGCAGGAAGGCATCCGCCTTCGGCGCGTACAGATAGAAGCGGTAGTCATGGGGAGCCAGCGCTTCGATCGTGGAACGGCGTTCGTCCCAGCTCCACGGCCTGCCATAGAAGCCCTCGATGAGACCGAGTTCAACGTCCACTTCTCTTCCCTCATCATCTGTTTCTGACTACCTATCGCAAACGCTTCTGACGATCTGCATGCTACTACGATGCCGGCGGTGGTCGCCGATGCAAGGCCGAAACCACTTGGTTCCGGCAGGGGGGGCGGCGCAGAGCCATCCAGCAGTTTGCCGCGAACATGAAAGATGTATCGTGTTGAGCATGGCCTCTTGCAGCGCCTGGGACCAGACCGGAAGAACGGTGTCGATGAGGACACGCCGACCTGCGGCCCGCCATGGGGTGTGGTTGCTCTTCCTTCTTGGTTCGGCGCTCCTTCCCCCCGATGCTGCCGCGCAGTCCGGCGCCTTCTCCCCGTCGGTGCACGGCGCCGTCGCCATCGGTCTTTCGCAGGGGGCGGTCGCCGGTGACGTATGCCTCTCTCCCGAGATCCCACGCGACACGCTGACGATCGTTCTCAACCGGTCTCTAACGATCGACAGCATACGCGGCGGGCATCTCCTGACCGAAGAAAGCGTGGAGCAGCCGGGAGGCGCCGCGATCAGGCACCGTCTCGTCCTCCCGCGCCCCGTCGATGACGCGCCGGCCGAGCCGGTCTGCATCGTCTACCATGGTACGGAGTCCGTCCACGACATCCGCCGGGAGCAGTTCCGGGAGATGGACGCTTCGGAGGTGATCGCCTTCAACGGCTCGACGGTCCGGGCCCGAGGGTCCTCTCGCTGGTATCCCGCCATCTATGACCCTGTTACCGATCTGACCTCGGAGGCTGAGAGCTTCCGGCTCACGATTCGTTGCGACGAATGCCAGTCGATCTTCCTGAACGGGGCTGCCCCTGCGACGGGCCCGATTGCCACCCTCGAGGCGGCGGGCCGAAGGGAGCTGCTCCTGCTTGCCGGTGACTTCCCCATTCGACGGCTTCCGGGTGCTCTGGTCATCGGTGAGGCGGCACCTCTCGACTCGCTGACGCGATTCGTCGACATGCTTACGGAGATCCGGCGATTTCAGGAAGCCTTCACCGGGGTGCCCTTCGGGGATGATCTGGTCCTGTTGAGGGTCGAACCCGTCCGCCGACCGCGGGAGGGGCTCCTGTGGGGCTTCTACAGTCACCCAACCCTGGCCCTGCTGGGGATGACGATGGGGGAGTTTGTCGAAGCGATCGACAATCCGTCCAGGCGTGAGAGCCGTGCCATTCTGGGGCTGATGGGCCACGAGCTCGCACACCGTTATTTTGCCTGGACGCATGGCTGGCGCTCGCCTCAGCGGGACCTCTTCGGCGAGCCCTTCGCGACCTACCTCGAGCTCAAGACCATCCGACACTTTCTGGGAGAAGCGCCCTACCGGGCTGCACTGCAGTCACTTGCGAGACGCGTCTCAGACTCCGAACCGGCTGTTCCGCTGCACGAGAGCGCGGCCATCGACTACGCGTACAACAGTTACCGCTACGTCTATGCTCCCCTCCAGCTCTTCGCGCTGGAAGGCATCATCGGGGAATTAAGGATGAGGACGCTGCTGAGGGCGATGTTGGAGGCCCCGGAGGAGGAGCGAGCGGATGCGGACGTCGACTTTATCAGGCGGACGGCGTCACACGTGGGGATATTGCCGGAGGAATGGTCGATATGGATCAACGAATGTCTGGAAGGCGGAGCTGCTGAAGGACGCTGCTTCGAACGTGTTCTCGATGAAGAGAACGGACGATGAGAAGCCTGACCTCCTCCGGAACACGTCCGCGGGCGGCGGTGAAGGGTCCGAAGATGTTCGCTCGTGGGCTCTGGCACCGGGCGAAGGGGCAAGGGCCGGAAGCCAGCGCCGCACCCCTTCCGAGATCTCGCTACTGGGTCGAGGGGGAGGGAGAGCTGGCGACATTCTCATCGATGATCACCGTTCGCCCGCCCCACGTGCGGCTCACATCGAGGGCCCCCTGCCAGACACGCGCGAAGCTGTAACGAACGTCCGAAGGTGCCGCTTCGAGGTCGAAGCCGGACCCGCCGGCGATCCAGTACGGGATCGATTCGGTCGCGCCGGTACGCTCAAGATACCGCTGAGCAATGAGATACAACGCCGCCGAATTGGCGACATGGGCGTAGGTTCCCGGCCGGAACCGGCCATCTCGCCGGACGGCATCCAGCCATCCCTCGTAATACTCGATGAGTGCGGGCGAGATCGTGTCCACCCGCTCGATATCGAGGAAGATCACCGTACCGGGAGCGAAGCCTTCGGCAGCCGTCTTCGCGACCGCATCCCGACCATCGACGCCACCCCGCTCGCGGGTGAGGAACTGGCTGGTGCAGAGCGTGTTCGCGTCGATCGTCGAAGGGGGCTGCCCCTCGAACTGCTGCTGACCGACGTACAGGACGGCGATCCCCCATCCTGTGCTGGTCAGGAAGCTTCGCTTCCCGGAATAGGATGCGTCGCGATGACAGGGCGAGGGGAGATAGTAGCCGATCCACCGGTAGGGTGAGCTCCGGCGCCACTCCGACATGACTGCATCTCCCGGGTAGATCGCCGTATCGAACCCCGGGTATGTGACAACCCGCGGGGTGCCCGGTCGTGGCGTCGACGGCATGGGGAGCCCGAGCCCGGTCCCGCAGCCCGTCAGAAGAACTGCAAGGAATAAAGCAGATATCGATCGTCGTTTCATGCCGCGCCCGGAGGAAAGAAGAAGGCCCGCCGGACGCATGACATCGCCGAACCCGAGCCAGAGCGTGATTTCCGAATTACCACCTGCACGTCCCGCTTCAGTTATAGAGCCGGTACGCAGTCGTCCTACTTTCCCACTCCGCATCGGCGGCCTGCCAGCGTGACGCGATCGCCTGCGGGGAGAGGCCCTGTCGGATCTCCTCGGTTGTCCAGTCATCGAGAACATGCTTCATCTCCCGCATTCCCAGACGGGAGGGATGAAGTCGATAAATTTCCGTCAGTAGAACGAGGGCGACGAAAGACGGATCGTACTGCTCACGATCGGTGATGCGAATGCGAATCCCGTTCACCTCCTGACCCCGGAACTGCATCCAGCCGTCACCGGAGGGCACGAAGCGCGTCGTTTCGAAGTACGCGCCGGGAATCGCATAGTCGCTCAGACGATCGAGCAAAGAAACGTTGTCGAGCCAGGGAGCGCCGACGACGCTGAAGGGCTCGTCAGTGCCGCGCCCGAGCGAAAGCGCGGTAGCCTCCAGGCTCCCGAGCCCACCGAAATTCAGCGCGGCGTCCAGCGACCGGATGTTGGGGGATGGATTCACCCAGGGCAGCCCCGTCGCGTCGTACCAGTCTGTCCGGCGCCACCCTTCGACCGGCGCAACCGAAAGCATTGCCCCGATGGAGAACTCCTCGTTCACATATCGGGCGATCTCACCGGGCGTCATCCCATGTCTGAAGGGCACGGGATAGTGCCCCGTAATCCGTGGCCCCGTACGCAGACCCGCGAGCGTCGGGAGCGGACCACCGACCTTCCCCGTGACCGGGTTCGGCCGATCGAGAACGACGAAGGGGATGCCATTCTCGGCCGCGGCCTCCATCGCGTGGGTCATCGTCCAGATGTACGTATATGTCCGCGCGCTGATGTCGAGCATATCGAAGACGAGGATGTCGATGTCGCTCAGCATCTGAGGGGTGGGTTTCATCGTCTCCCCATACAGGGACCTGACGGGCAGCCCCGACTCCTCGTCGCGCCCGGCGGCGATGTGGACACCCGCGTCGATTCCGCCCCGGAGACCATGCTCGGGGGCGAAGAGCGCCTGAATCCGGAACGCCGGGTTTGCGTGCAGCAGATCGATCGTGTGGCGCCCCTCCCGATTCACCGCCGTCGGATTGGTGATCAGCCCGACTCGCTTTCCCGTGAGGAGATGCAGCGAATCCCGCAGCAGCACCTCGGCCCCCGTCAGCACGCCGCTCCGTTCCACAGGAATCGAGTCCCGAAGTGCGGGGACGCCGACAGGAGTTCCCTCTGAGAGGAGGGCATCGACGGTCAGATCCGGCCCGGCCGGACCTGCAAGCAGGGCGGGCACGAGCAGCATGAACGCTACACGCATGGCTGAACACTATCCGGGAGGGGGGTCAAAGGGCAGACTGGCAGGAAACTCTACCCCGAAACATACGCCGTGATCCGGTCAGGAAAGAACGTGAGCATCAGGTTGAGACAGATGCTGGACGAGCGACGCTGCTCCAACCGCCGGACGCGTTGGAAGGAATTCGTCTCCCGGTCCGACGCCGGTAGTGGAGGCGTGCCATGCCGCACGATCTTGCCCCGCTGCCCTAAAGGCGATCCTCCGCGAAGGTATCGCATGCGGTCGGGCTACCGTTGCGGAATCCCCTGTCGAACCAGGACATCCGCTGAGCGGATGTGCCGTGCGTGAAGCTCTCCGGGACGATACGGCCCTGTCCCGCCTGCTGGAGACGATCATCCCCGACGGCACTGGCCGCTCCGAGCGCTTCCTCGAGGTCGCCCGGCTCGAGAACACCCCACATCTGCTGCGCCCGGCTCGCCCAGACCCCGGCGAAACAGTCGGCCTGTAGCTCCTGTCGAACGGAAAGGGCGTTCGCCTCCGCACCTCCGACGCGTTGCCGCAGCGAATGGACCTGTTCGGAAATGCCCAGCAGATTCTGGACGTGGTGTCCGACCTCGTGGGCGACGACGTACGCCTGCGCGAAGTCGCCCGGCGCCCCCATCCGGCTGCGGAGATCGTTGTAGAAGCTCAGGTCGATGTAGACCTGCTGATCGAGTGGACAGTAGAAGGGGCCCATCGCGGACTCCGCGAAGCCGCACGCCGACTGCACCGATCCAGAGAAGAGAACCAGCGTCGGCTCCGTATAAGGCCGGCCGAGTTCGTCCTGGAAGATCGCTTCCCACGCCTCCTCGGTGTCGGCGAGCACAACGGAAATGAACTGGGCGAGCGTGTCGTCTGCGGCGGTGGGTGGTGCGGGAGAAGAGGTCTGCTGAAGTACTTCCTCCGGATCCCCGCCGAGGAGCATCACCACAATGGTAAGGATGATGGCGCCGACACCGCCCCCAGCGGCAAGTCCGCGTGCTCCGCGGCGATCCTGTATGTTCGAGCTACCCCTTCGGCCTTGCCAACGCATCGTCAGCCTCGCGTCAGATCTTTCTTCAACGTCCGGAACCGTGCGGGCGCAGCCGCGCGCGGGCGGGTGGTCAAGCCACCGAATCCGCAATCGTCAAGCCAAGCTGCACCACAAGAGATCAGCGGCGGCCGGTCATCCCGCGCTCGAGCCTTTCCATGAGTGCAGCGTTGGAGGGGAGCACCCCACTGGCGGGGAGACGACGCAGAAGTACGACCCAGCGATCCTGCGCCTGCTGCGCTCTACGGAGATAGGTCACCCCGAGGGTCTCCTGCCCTGCGGCGACGAGACGCACGCCCGCCCAGAAGGCGATTTCGCCATTCGTCTCCGAGTCGGGAAGGCGCGAAACGGCACTTTCGTACGACTGAATGGCGGCCCGCAGCTGTCCACGGGCGAGGTGCTGATCTCCTTCGGCAAGCTCGCGATAGGCTTTCGAGAGGCCGACGAGGCGGCGGAGCTCGGCCAC
>CAYRLB010000021.1:4593-13480 GCA_964424945.1 uncultured Gemmatimonas sp. | reverse complement strand
GCGTCGATCATCGCAACCTGGCGGGTTTCCACGCCCGGATCGGAAAGGAGGAGGCGGCGGAGCGCATCGGGCGCGCTGCGGCCTGACCTCATCAGCGCGAGGCCTGCCGCGCCGAATGCCGGTTCGGTGAAGGATTGTGTCGCTACCGCGCCCACCCCCGCCTCCGCCCATGGCACCAGCGGACCGACGGAGAACCAATCGGACTGAACCGCGACCCCGATCTGACCGGTCAGAGAGTCGCGAGCCACGATCGAGAAGGTCGCATTCGGCGCCGCCTGCGCCGCGGCCGGAGGAGCTGGAGCGGAAAGCGCGACACCAGAGACAAGTACTCCCAGGATGACCGCGGCGGGGAGCTGGAAGCCGACGCGCTTCCTGCGGAAGAACATCGCAGAGGCCGTCTTCAAGTGCCCTTCCCCGCAGCCATCCCCTCCAGAAGAGCGATCATCTCGACATCCCAGGGATCCGCGCTCACATCGGTCGGCTCGATGTCCGGATTCGCCTGCGGCGTCTCGAGGATCAGCGGGATGCCGGCGCTGCGCCGATCGCGGACGAGCCAGCGGAAAGGGTCGAGGCCGATGCGGCCCTTCCCCAGCAGCATGTGACGGTCGCGGTTGCTACCGAGTTCGCCCTCGCTGTCATTCAGATGGAAGAAGCGCGGTGGCTCCCCGATCGTGCTTTCGAACTCGTCGAGAATGGCGGTGAAGCGCTCCTCCGAGGTATGGATGTCGTACCCCGAGGAGAAGAGATGACAGGTATCGAGGCCATAGCCGGTACGACCTCGCAGCTCGTCCGGGACGAGGGATAGAATCCCTGCGATTTCCGCAGCCGTCCGCCCCACCGTCCTCCCGCCACCCGCAGTGTTCTCAACCAGAATCGAGGTGTTACCGGGGATCTTCTGCAGCGCTTCCGTGATCGCCTTCGCAACCCTCTCGACCGCTCCTTCGACGGCCGATGTCCCCGCCGAACCCGGATGGAAGCAGATGGCGCCGACCCCGAGTTCCGTGGAGCGCTCGAGCTCCTTCGTCAATCCTCCGCTCGCCCGTAGCCACTTGTCGGGCTCCGGCGTGGCGACCCCGAGTACATAGGCGCCGTGCACGACGACATTTTCGGGGTCGATATCGGTTTCCGATAGCGCCGCCCTGAAGCGGGCCACACGATCTGCCTTGATGCCCGATTTGTCGCCGTAAAAGCGCGGAGGAGCAGTAAAGATCTGGAGGGACCGCATGCCTGCGGCGCCGGCGCGGCGCGCGGCCATGTCGATTCCCCCATTGTCGATTGTGTGGGCGCCGAATAGTCGCTGCACGTTTGCTTTCTTCCTGGCTGGGCGGGAGCGTCGGTGATGCGGGGAGCGTCGGAGACCGGCAGACTGCCCCCCGGTGAAGGAGTCATACCGCAGATTTCAACGGGAGTGCCGTTCGGCGTGCTCTTCTTCCGGATGGTGGGGGACCGCTCTGCTTCACGGCAACAGCTCACGCGCTTCACAGGGTCGCTCCCACCCGCGCGACGATCCTCTCGGCGATCAGCTCTCCGATTCTCAGGGACGACGTGGCTGCGGGTGAAGGTGCGTTGCAGACGCTGACGACCCGATCTCCCTCGATGATCAGGAAATCATCGATGAGCTTGCCATCCCGGCTTATCGCTTGGGCGCGCACGCCGGCCGAGGCCGCCACGAGATCCGACGCCTGAACTGAAGGCACAAGTCTCTGAAGCGAGCGCACGAAGAGCGCTTTCGACAAGCTTCGTGCGACCTCGGCGGCCCCGGCACCCAGATTCTTTCCGGCCAGCCGGAGAAATCCCGGATAGGTCAGGGCGTCGAAAAGGTCGGCGAGGTCGACGGTCGTTTTCGTGTAGCCCTCCCGCGCCCAGGCGAGCACCGCATTGGGGCCGCACTCCACGCCGCCCCCGATCATCCGGGTGAAATGGACTCCGAGAAAGGGGAATTGAGGATCCGGAACCGGGTAGATGAGATTTCGGCAGAATTCAGCGGATCCGGGGGCAAGCGCGTAGTACTCGCCCCGGAAGGGCACGATACGGGCATCGGGCGGCGTGCCCGCCGCGCGGGCGACCCGGTCGCTATGCAAGCCACCACAGTTGACCAGGAAGCGGGCTTCGACCTCCCCCGCGGTTGTTTCAACAAGCACTGACGCGGCCGAATGCCGGACCTTCAACAGTTCGGCGCCCAACAGAATCGATCCGCCTGCATCCGTCACCGTCCGGGCGAGGGCGTCGCAGACGCCCGGAAAGTCGACGATGCCCGCGTCCGGAACGTGGATCGCGCGCAGTCCGGTGGCTCGCGGCTCCAGCTCCAGCAATCGCTCCGGGCCGATCAGCTCCGCGCGTACACCATTGGCGACGCCTCGATCGTAGATGTTCTGGAGGCGGGGAAGCTCGGCCTTCTCCGTGGCGACGATGACCTTCCCGCAGATCTCGAATGGGACCCCTTCCCGCTCGCAGAACTCCACCATCGCGCTCCGACCGAGCCCACAGTTGAGCGCGCGAAGCGATCCCGGACGGTAGTAGATGCCCGAATGGAGTACTCCGGAGTTGTGAGAGCTCTGGTGCCTCGCGATCCCGGACTCCTTCTCGATGATGACGATCGAGCGATCAGGGAAGCGGTTCTGGAGCCGGTAGGCTGTGGCGAGTCCGACGATCCCGGCGCCGACTACAGCAAAGTCGTAGGTCGACACGGAATCACTCGGGGGGCAGTGAAAGGACGAAGCGCCCCTGGACGAGAGTTACCAGCGCATCGACCTGCCTCGTCTCACCCGAATCGAGGAAGGCCGTGCCAGAGAAGCGCACCGGCGGGATGGTGTCGCCGGGGGAGGCGACCACGATGGAGTCGACCTGCTCGAGATCCTCCCAGGCCAGCTCGTCGCGACTGCGGATCAGATTGTCGTCGCGGAGCAACCCGAAGAGTTCGGCCACGAACTGCACCTCCGGGATCCCTTCGCCAACCACTCGCTGCTGATAATGCCCGGGATCACTCGACGAGATAATGCTTTGCCATGCCTCGCGCCGGATGTCTTCGCGTATCTGATCGATGAAGCCGACAGGATCCTCGGGGCGGGTGCGTTCATCACCCGGAATTCCGAAGGAGCAGGCAGTGACGAAAAGAGCCGCGGCAGGAAGGCAAATCCCCGCGGCTGCTGATCGGATCCGGCCCCAGAATTCCCCGTCCATCGGCATCTCCCGCACTTGTTGTTCTGCCGCGGCGCCCCGAAGCCGCCCGTACCCCCGTGGGAGTGCGGGTCGGCCATCGAGTTGCCGCCAGTCGGTCAGGGCTTTCGCTGCTGCGCGTCCACCACCGTCAACGCTGCGAGGTTGACGATGTCCGCTGCCGTGCTACCTCTCTGCAACAGCTGCACCGGCTTTGACATGCCGAGAAGAATGGGGCCGTAAGCTTCCGCCCCGCCGAAGCGGACGAGCAGCTTGTAGGCGATGTTCGCCGCGTCGAGGTCCGGGAAGATGTACACATTGGCATCCCCCTCCATCCGGCTGAAGGGGAAGGCAGCCTTCCTCAACGCCCCATTCGCGGCGATCTCGACCTGCATCTCCCCTTCGACCATCAGCGAGGGATCCCGTCTTCTGGCGATCTCCGCCGCTTCACGCATCTTGTCCGACTGCGGCTGCCGCGCGGATCCGAAGGTCGAGAAGGAGAGCATGGCGACCCTCGGCTCGATCCCGAGGCCTCGCACGAAACCGGCGGTCAGATGCGCGATCTCGGCGATCGTCTCCGCGTCCGGATTGATGTTGACGGTCGTATCCGCGAAGAAGATGAGCTCCTTTTCGAGGACGAGCATGTACAGACCCGCGACCTTCTTCACACCTTCAGCCGCACCGATCGTCTGGAGCGGCGGTCTCAGCGCGTCCGGGTAATACATATCCTGCCCCGCGAGAAGTCCTTCCGCGTCCCCGCGACGTACCATCATGCAGCCGTAATACATTGGCTGACGGATGCGGTCCCGCGCCTCGGCGAGCGTTATTCCCTTCCGCTGACGCAGTTCGTAGAAGGAGCGGGCGTAGCTCTCGAGCTGCTCATTCTCGACCGAGGTGTCGACGATCTCGATCCCGTTCAGCGGCATGCCGAGCGCCGCGGCATTCGCCTCGATCTGCTCGGCGCGGCCCAGCAGGACGGGCTGGGCGATGCCCTCTTCCACGACACGCTTTGCCGCGCGGATGATCCGGTCGTGCTCGCCCTCCGGGAAGACGATCCGCTTCGGGTCGCGGCGCGCATTGTTGATGATGCCGCGCATGACCTCGAGGCCGCGGCCGAGCCGCGACTCGAGCTGCTCCCGGTATTCGTCAAGATCGATCGTTATCCGCGCGACGCCCGTATCCATCGCGGCCTTCGCGACGGCCGGCGCGACCCAGAGCATGATGCGCGAATCGAACGGCTTGGGGATCAGGTAGTCGCGCCCGAAGCGGAAGCGGTCCCCGCCGTACGCGCGCTCCACGGCCTCCGGAACATCCTCCCGGGCGAGCTGCGCCAGGGCGATGGTGGCCGCCATCTTCATCTCCTCGTTGATGGCCGTTGCCCGCACGTCCAGTGCGCCCCGGAAGATGAAGGGGAAGCCGAGCACATTGTTGATCTGGTTCGCATAGTCGCTGCGGCCCGTCGCCGTGATCGCGGTCGGGCGCACCGAACGCACCAGTTCCGGCGTTATCTCCGGGTCCGGGTTCGCCAGCGCGAAGATGATCGGGTCGTCGTCCATCAGCTCGACCATCGCCGGGGTAATGGCTCCGGCGATCGAAAGCCCGACCAGCACATCTGCCCCGACGAGCGCATCCTCGATCGTGCGGGCATCCGTGTCGTTGGCGAAGCGGCTCTTGTACTGATCGAGATTCGTCCGGCCGGAATGGATGACGCCCTCGCGGTCGATCATCAGGATGTTCTCCTTCCGGACGCCGAGCAGCGCATAGTGCGTCGCCGTGGCGATGGCGGATGCGCCCGCACCGGAAAACACCACGCGCACATCCTCGATCTTCTTCCCGACGAGCTCAAGCGCGTTCAGCAGAGCCGCACCGGAGATGACGGCGGTGCCATGCTGGTCGTCATGGAAGACGGGGATGTCGAGCCGGCGCTTCAGCTCCTCCTCGATCCGGAAACACTCCGGAGACTTGATATCTTCGAGATTGATCCCGCCGACCGTCGGCTCGAGCAGCTCGCAGAAGCGGATGATGTCTTCGGGGTCCTCGCTGTTCACCTCGAGATCGAAGACGTCGATGTCGGCGAAGCGCTTGAAGAGGACGCCCTTCCCTTCCATCACCGGCTTGGAAGCGAGCGCGCCGAGATTCCCGAGGCCAAGGACGGCGGTGCCGTTGGAGACGACCGCTACGAGATTGCCGCGTGCGGTATAGCGGAAGGCGTCGTCCGGGGTGCGGGCAATTTCCAGACACGGCTCCGCCACACCCGGAGAATAGGCCAGCGACAGGTCACCCTTCGAGAGCGTAGGCTTCGTAGGTACGACCTGGATCTTGCCGGGCCGACCGGACGCATGGTAGTCGAGCGCATCCTGACGATAGCGCGAATCGGAGTTCTTATCGCTCACGGTCGAAGCCTGGTGAGCGCTTGTCGTGCCGGGGGTCTCTGACATCGGAGAGAAGATAGGGGAGCGGTGCTCCGTTCTCGGTCGCCGCAACGGGGTCCAGGCTGTATCGGGCCTGGGGTGAACCGTCTGGGCCGGCCATGCAGTCGGGAGGCTTACTCTGAAGTCGTGGCTGCTGGTCGAAGAAGCGCGAATATACCGCCCGCCCTTCCCGGTAGCCAGAACGCTTTACTTCCTGGACGGACTTCCGGCGCGCGGAGGATGCCGGATACGGGGGACGCCGGGGAGCGGGATCGGGGCGTTCTGATCGCCGCTGCAGCGCGCAGCCCGGTTGGGATCGGGCTGCGCCGGTACCGTTTATTCCGACGAGCGAGCGGAAAGCGGTGTGACCTTCAGGCCGCGGGGTCCGACGTACTTCGAACCCGGGCGGATGAGACGGTTATCGGAAAGCTGCTCCAGCATGTGAGCAGTCCATCCGGGCATCCGTGCGCAGGCAAAGATGTTGGTGAAGTGCTCCGTCGGGATCCCCATGGTGAAGTACAATGGGGCGCTGAAGAAATCGACGTTCGGATAGATCCGCTTGTTGCGCGCAGACATTTCCTCCGCCATGACCACCTGGACCTGCTCCGCGATTTCGAGCCAGCGCGCGGTACCCTTCTGCTTCGCGAGCTTCTCTGCGAGATCCTTGAGGACCGGTGCGCGCGGATCGAGCGTCCGATAGACGCGGTGCCCGAACCCTGAGATCCGGCCGCCCTCGTTCAGCGTCTTCCGGATGAAATCAGCCGACTTCTCGGGGGTATCGATCTCGAGGAGCATCTTCATGACCCCCTCGTTCGCACCACCGTGGAGCGGTCCCTTCAGCGTCCCGATGGCGGACGTCGCCCCGGAGTAGAGATCCGAAAGGGTCGCCACCGTCACGCGGGCGGAGAATGTCGAGGCGTTCATCCCGTGCTCCGCGTGAAGGATGAGTGCCACATCCATAACGCGGGCGCTGAGCTCGTCGGGAACTTCGCCGGAGAAGGCGAGCAGCAGGTTCGCGCCGAACCCGAGATCGCTGCGCCACGCGACCGGCTCCTCACCATTGGTCAGCCGGTGAATGGCGCCGGCAATCGCAGTGGTCTGTGTGGTGAGACGGATGGCTTTTCTGAGGTTGTCCTCGGGGGACGGATCTTCGGCGGAGGGGTCGAACCAGGCGAGAGCAGAGACTGCGGTGCGGAGCGCACTCATCGGGTGCGTCTCTTTCGGAATCAGCCGGAGGATCTCAATCACGCGCGGATCAATCTCGCTCTCCGCGTTGAGCCGGTCCCGGAGGGCAGCAAGCTGCGCCTCGTCAGGAAGGGCGCCGAACCAGAGGAGATGACAGACCTCCTCGAAGGTTGCGTTCCCCGCCAGATCCTCGATTTCGTATCCTCCGTACACGAGGCGTCCCTCTTCGCCGAAGACCTCACTTAGATTGGTCTCCCCGACGACAACGCCTTCCAGACCCTTCGTAGACATGCGCTGTTCTCCCTGAACTTCAGTTGGATACGTTTGGACAACACCGCTCCGGGAGGGCGATGTTCATCGACAACGGGTTGGCCTTTCAAGGCGGGTCCGCGGACGGACGCCACCGAACACGATCAATGGAACGAACGAACGCCCACCATGCAAGTTCTCTGACGCGTCCCTGTCGCAATACGTCTGTCGATGGCCCGTACGGCGTGTTGCCGCGCGATTTGGTCAGGTATACTCTGCACGGCACACTGTGAACCGAATCAACTCCGAAGCTGGCGGCGGATGATGTCTTCCACACACGATCGACGGCTGCTGCGCCTCCTCGTCGGAGGGGCCAGCGCGGTGCTGATACTCGCAGGGGCCCGAGCCGCGACGGGCATCCTGAACCCCGTCCTCATGGCGGGCTTTCTGGCGCTTCTCCTCCAGCCTCTGATGGACAAGCTCCGTGCCCTGAGGGGAGCGGCGGTCGGATTGATCGTCTTCGCGGTGGTGCTGTTCGCTCTCAGTCTCGCCGGCTTCCTGGGGGTGTCGCTGCGACAGGTCGGAATGGAGCTGCCCCAGTACCGGGAGCAGTTCGAGGAGCTGATCGGCTCTGTCAGCGACGAGTTCGCCGCGAGGGGGATCAACGCGGCGGAGTACATGGAGAATGCCATCGGGTCTGCGCTGAGCGGACCATCGGTGGTTCGCTTCGGCCTCAACGTTTCAGGCGCGATCGCGGGAGGCATCGGGAGTCTGCTCCTGACGCTGTTCATCTTCGCCTTCATGCTCGCGGGCATCTGGGAGATGGAGCGGCGCGCACGCGTCGAGGCGATCGACCACAGCCCGCTGGCGGCGCGGTTCATCGCCTTCTCCAGCACGATCCGCGGCTACATGTGGGTGCGAACCATTCTGGGACTCGCAGCGGCCCTGCTCAACTACATTCTCCTCCTCGTGCTCGGCGTGGACTACGCGCTCTTGTGGGCGGTGATGTCCTTCTTCTTCAGCTTCGTTCCCAACGTCGGCTTCGTCCTGTCGATGGTCCCGCCAATTCTGCTGGCGCTGCTCGAAAGCGGGTGGGCCTCCGCTCTGATCGTCTTCATCGGCTACCAGATCATCAATACGGTCATCGACAATGTGGTCGGGCCGCGGTTTGTGGGACGTCAGATGAAGATTTCGCCCCTGCTGAGCTTTCTTTCGGTCCTCTTCTGGACATGGGTGCTCGGTGCAACCGGCGCGATTCTCTCGGTGCCGCTGACTGTGCTGATCCGCGACCTTGCGTTCCCCGAGAAGACGTCGCCTGACGACCCGCCCGACCTGGGTGAACCGGAGCCGGTGGGTCCCTCTACCTTACCGACGCCCGCATGAAGGACGGTTCCTCGCCGCGACGGATCTCGGAGACGAACTCGTCGCTTTCCGGCCCGGAGCAGCAGCGGGCGTCGCCTGGCCGGAGCCCTGCACAGGCGCTGAGGGGCATGGCGGACCACGGACGGAGCGTACAATGAAGAAGTGGATCGGGCTGGCGGGCGGGGCGGTGCTGCTTCTCTATCTCACGCTTTCGATGGCGCCGGACGGTCCCCCGGCGGGTGCCGCGCACAGCGCGGTGGGAGCAGGAGATGCCTGCAAGGCTGCCGTGGAAGCGGAAAATCCGACGAGCAGCTTCCCCCTTTCACCTACCGTGACATACGACGACCCCCGCTACGCCGTGCGCGGCGTCCTGGACACACCCTCTGACGGGGCGACCACGCGCAGGAACTACGAATGCGCCGTGACGTTCGACACCTCCGCTGGCTATCTGATAGACTCCCTCTCTGTCTGGCAGTCGCACTGAGGTAGGGCCGGCTTTCCTGGTGCTCCGCGCGGCGATCGTC
>CAYRLB010000021.1:0-4493 GCA_964424945.1 uncultured Gemmatimonas sp. | reverse complement strand
GCTCCGCGCGGCGATCGTCAGGGGTCGGTTACCCGGGCCGAAAGGATCTCGTCGAGAAGTGGAAACTCCCGTTCGAGATATTCGGACCCCTCCGCTTCGATGCGGCCCTGGTCGGGGCCGGGAACGAAGCCGACCCCGTCGCCGTATCCTGAGTAGAGGGAGTCGACCACCTCCATCCCCTCCACGATTCTCGCGAAAGGCGCGAAACCCTGCCTGTCCAGGGGAGAGTTGTCTGCCAGGTTGACGAACACCTGCGCCGTGCGGGTGTTCGGGCCGGCCATCGCGAAGCTGACAAAGCCTCTCCGGTTGCTCTCCACGACAGGATCGTCCGGGAGCCTCTGACCTCTCCAGACCGTTGAAGTGGCCGGGTCGGCGGCGAGTCCGAACTGAACCACGAAGCCCGGGACAACGCGGAAGAAGTGAGCCCCGTCGTAATAGCCGTGGCGGACGAGATTGAAGAAGCGATCGGCGCCGCGCGGGGCCCATTCACGGACGACCTCCATGACGATGGTGCCCTTGGTCGTCTCGAATCGCACATTGTACGTGGGAGGCGCCTGCACGTTCATCGCGGGACTCGCCGGATCGAGCAGAACCGACCGCGGGGTTCTCCCGAGCGTTGCGCAGGAAGTCAGCGGAATCAGGAGCAGAGCGAGCAGCAGGCTCTTCAGTTGCATGGCAGAAGTTCATCGGTGGAATTCCGCCGACATGTGACGGCAGGTAAAGGACATCTCCGGGAAACGATTCCGGTGAAATCTTCAGGTCACGGCCTTCCGGACTGCGGAAGATGTGTCGGCGGGTGCAGGCGTAGCCGTCGGTCAGGATGTGACCGATATCAGGACTCGCGAGCCAGTTTAGGAAGTCCGTTCAGGGCGCGATAGTGGCGGCGGAGACGTCCCGGGCAGGCGGGTTCCTCATTCCTCTCAGCGGCTCATCAGCCAGGCGCCATCTCTTGGATCCCCAATTTACAGAGCGACTCGAAGACACTGCGAGGCTGGGGGCGCTGCGGGCGACCCAGCTGCTCGACTCCCCGCCTGAGGAGGCGTTCGACCGCTTCGTGCGCCTCGCCGCCCGGGTGCTCGGCGCCCCCGCGGCCTTCATTTCTCTGATCGATGTGGACCGGATCTACTTCAAGAGCATGGTGGGGATTCCGCTACCGCGGAGCGGAGGGCGCGATGCCGCGCTCGACCACACCCCCTGCCCGGCCGTTGCGCTTGCCGGCGAGCCCATCGCGATCCAGGCGCTCCCGGGGCCGACCGGGGGCGGTATTTCGAGCCCTTTCGGCTTCGCCGCCTATGCGGGCGCACCTCTCGAGGTCGGCGGTCATGGAATCGGGACGCTTGCGGTTGCGGACCGTACCCCTCGTGAGTGGAGCGCCGAAGAGCTGACCACGCTGACGGACATCGCCGCCGGAGTCGCAGCCGAAATGACCCTCCGCGGACTCGCTGCGCGGCTCCGCTCCCATGACGAGCAGCTCCACGATCTGCTGGAGCGCGCCAGCGATATGATCGTGAGCGTCGCGGCGGATGGCCGCATCCTCTATTCGAACCAGACCCTGACCCGGGCTCTTGGCTACACCGCGGAGGAGATGCGGGATCGGGCAGCCGTCGACTTTGTGGCGCCCGAATATCGTGAGGCTTATCAAGCCGCGGCGATGCGGATCGTCACCGAGGGGGAGCTCCGCGACTTCGAGGCGGAGCTGATGACCCGGGACGGCGGCCGGATCCTCTGTGCCGGAAGCGGTAACTGCCGTTACGAGAACGGCGTCCCCGTATCCACCCGGCTCATCTTCCGCGATGTGACCGAGCAGCGTCGTCTCGAGCAGGAGACCGCCCTCGTCGATCGAGCTATCCGGTCGATTGCGGGCAGCGAGACGATCGAGGTTGGTTTGACGCTCGTGCTCGAGGATCTGTGCGAACACACCGGGTTCGAGCGTGGGGCGATCTGGCTTCCGATCGGGTCGGAGTCGGAGCTTCGGAAGATCGCTTCCTGGCCTGCCGGAGAGGGGGGTGGCCCTCATGGCGCGGTCGCCGAAGGGGAATGGGCCGACCTGGCTTTCGACGCGCACCGAACCGATCGCCATCTGTCAGGCAAACTCGAAGGAGGAGGCGTGAAGGCTGTTGCCCTGCCGATCCGGACGCGGGAAGGGGAAAGCATCGGCGCGGCGGTCTTCTCTTCGGCGGCCGCTCGCTTCCCTGCGACCTTCGATCCGGAGGCCGCTACCCTGATCCTGGCGGAGGTGGGCCCTTCGATCGCGCGTCGGCGTACGGAAGCGGCGCTGGTCGAGAGCCAGACGCGGATGGCCGAGCTGCTCGAAGCGGCGCGCGAGGCGACCCGTGTGAAGAGCGAGTTCCTCACACACATGAGCCATGAGATCCGCACGCCGCTCAACGGCATCATGGGTATGACCGACCTCGCCCTCGAGACGGAACTGACCCGCGAGCAGCGGCGCTACCTCTCTGCGGTCCGCACCTCCGGGGAGGCCCTGCTTCGTCTCGTCAACGACGTTCTCGACTTCTCGCGGAACGAGTCGGGTGCGGTTTCGCTGCAGGCGATCCCGTTCGACATTCGGGAGGAGTTCGGCGACGCACTGCGGATCCTCTCGCGGCGGGCGAGGGAGAAGGGGCTGGATCTCACCACGACGATCTCGCCCGACGTTCCCAGATGGATCCTGGCCGATGCCGGGCGCATCCGCCACGTCTTCGTGAACCTCGTGGATAACGCCATCAAGTTCACGCCGCTCGGTTCCATCCGTATCAATGTGGGGTGGGAGGGTGAGGGCGCGGCCGGCGAACTGCTGGTCGAGGTGCGGGACACCGGCATCGGCATTTCGCCCGACCGGCTCGACTCGATCTTCGACCCTTTCACCCAGGGCGACAGCTCTGCGACCCGTCGGTATGGTGGGGTTGGCCTCGGCCTCAGCATTTCTGCTCAACTTGTCGGGCTGATGGGGGGATCGATCCGGGCCGAATCCGAGCCGCGACAGGGGAGTTCGTTCCACTTCTCGATACCGGCGAATGTGGCGAGTTCTCCGCCCCCGGCGCTTCCCGTTGACGACGCCCCCGCCCCTGCCCCGGCGGCTCAGCGGCCCCTTCGCATCCTCGTAGCGGAAGACAACGAAGTGAACCAGCGTCTCGTCCTCGCGGTGCTGAACCGGGCCGGCCATACCGGCGTCATCGCACCGGATGGCATCGAGGCCGTCCGGCTCGCCGCAGCGGAGGCGTTCGACGCGGTCCTGATGGACATCCAGATGCCCGACCTCGGCGGCTTCGGAGCGACGGCGCGGATCCGGGAGGCGGAGCGTGGCTCGGGAAAGCACCTTCCCATCATCGCGCTCACGGCGCACGCCATGGCGGGCGATGCCGAACGATGCCTGGAGGCGGGGATGGACGGATACCTTTCGAAGCCGGTGACTCCGACGACGCTCCTGCAGAAGCTCGCGGAGGTCGTCCCGGGATACAACATCGCAAAGGACGAGGAGGAGGGGGTCCAGTCACAGCGGAACCGGCTCGCGTCGCTGCTTGGGGGTGACGCGATCCTGGTCAGCGTCGGCGGCGTCTTCCTGAACAACGCCCCGGAACAGCTCGCGCAGCTGGAGAGAGCGGTGACCGCCAGACGCGACAGCGAAGCAGCCAGGCTCGCGCATACCCTCCGCGGCTCGGCGGCAATCTTTGCGGCGGACGAGGTCACCAGTGTGCTTCGCGGCCTGGAAGCCGCTGCAAAGGCATCCGAATGGCAGAAGGCGGACGACCACCTCCACGACCTGCGGATACGGCTCGATCGCCTGCTGGACATGCTCGCCCGAATCGTCGAAGACTAGCTTCCTTTCCAATCCCGGAAACGCCTCCCCGAACGCACCGGTAGACCGGGACACGCGCGGCGGCCGCTGTCCGATCCCTACCGCTGACGGCGGGCCCTCACCTCCGAAGTTATTCAGCACATGAGTGGGTAGCGGGCCTGCCGGGGCCGCGGTACTTTCATGGCCGTCGAAAGAGCGCATCCGGCCTTTTTCGATGCAAAGAGGATGAATAACGGCTGCAGTACCACTAGCATCGACTGTAACAATACATGGATCAAACCTGGCTCTGGATAGGCTTCAACGTCTTCGTTCTCGGCATGTTGGCCATCGACCTCGGTGTGTTCAACCGGCACGCCCATGTCGTTACGATGAAGGAAGCCGGTCGCTGGACCGCGATCGTCGTCACCTGTGCAGCGATCTTCAACGCGATCATCTTTTCGACGCGCGGCACCCAGGCGGGATTCGAGTTCCTGACAGGTTATCTGATCGAGCTGGCGCTCTCGGTCGATAACATCTTCGTCTTCATTCTGATCTTCTCGTACTTCAGGGTTCCTCCGAAGTACCAGCATCGCGTTCTGTTCTGGGGCATCTTCGGCGCCCTGGTGATGCGCGGGTTCATGATCGGTGCGGGCGCCCTTCTCATCGAGCGCTTCCACTGGATCATCTACGTCTTCGGCGCCTTCCTGGTGTTCACCGG
>CAYRLB010000020.1:2175-36662 GCA_964424945.1 uncultured Gemmatimonas sp. | reverse complement strand
CGGACTTCGGTCAGGTGGAGATGGACCCTGCCGAGATCAACCTCACCGCGTTCGAAACCCGGCTGGGCGAGCGTCGGCCCTTCTTCGTTGAAGGGGCTGAAATCTTCAGCTTCGGGGAGGGCGGCGGCGGAATGATGTCGACGCAGCTGCTCTACACGCGCAGGATCGGGCGTGCCCCGCAGCTTGGTCTGCCGGGCGGGGTCGCCTATTCGGATTCCCCCTCTTCGACCACGATCCTGGGCGCGCTGAAGCTCACCGGGAAGACGCAGAACGGCTGGTCGCTGGGGCTTCTCGAAGCGGTCACCGATCGCGAGGAGGGCCGCTACCTCGACAACAGCGGTGTCCGTCATACCGGCTTGCTCGAGCCGATGACGAATTACTTCGTCGCCCGGGCGCGACGGGACATCAACCAGGGAGAATCCGCGTTCGGCTTCTTCGGCACCTCGGTCGTACGCGACCTCGGCGAGGAGGAGACCCTCACCTCGCGGCTGGCTTCGCGGGCTTTCACCGGCGGCATCGACTTCCGACACGAATGGTCGAACCGGATGTGGCGCCTGTCCGGCGATGTCAGCGGAAGCCATGTAGCGGGTGATTCGCCCGCCATTCTGCGGCTTCAGCGCAGTTCCGCGCGATATTTCCAGCGGCCGGATGCTGACCATCTCGAGGTGGACGCGAGCCGCACCAGCATGGCCGGTTACGCAGGCCAGATCGAGTTCGCGAAACAGGCGGGCCTGTGGCGGGGGAGCAGCAGCGTCGTCGTGACGAGTCCCTTCTACGAGGTGAACGACCTCGGCTTCCAGACTACTGCCGATCGCGTCCAGTGGAGCAACAGCTTCGGCTACGAGCAGCCCCGCACCGGCCGCTTCACCCGGCGCTGGAGCCTGCGAAGTGGCTTATCCAGCGGCTGGAACCATGGCGGGGACAGGATCGCAACCGACGTGAACGCGTTCGGCAGCGTCCAGTTCACCAGCTTCCATGGGATGAACGGCCGGATCGCACGGAGCTTCGAGACGCTGAACGATCGCTTTACCCGCGGCGGGCCGCTGACCATCGAACCCGCAGGATATTCGGCGAGCATCGGGTTCAATACCGACAACCGCCGCAGCGTAACCTTCCGTGGCAACCTCTCGACGAACCGGGACGACGCCGGGGCGATCCGTGACAGCTACAGCATGAATCTCAACTGGCGCATCTCGGACGCCCACGAGATCCAGCTGGGGCCAAGCCTGACAAAGAGCCACGTCGTCGCGCAGTATGTGAGCGGGATCGACGACCCCACCGCGGGCACGACCTTCGGTCGGCGGTACATCTACGCGCCTCTGGATCAGACGACGTTATCGCTCGATGCGCGGGTGAACATGACCTTCAGCCCGACGCTGACCTTCGAAGTCTATGCCGAGCCCTTCATCTCCAGTGGCAGCTATGGCGCCCCTGTCGAGCTTGCGGCGCCGAGGACTTTCGATTTCAGAGGCTTCGGGGCGAACGCTGTCCGCGATAACGCGACGGGGCGCTACACGATCGATCCGGATGGAGATGGGCCGGCGGAAAGCTTCCAGGTCAATGATCTCGACTTCAACTTCCATTCGCTGCTGGGGAATGCGGTGCTCCGGTGGGAGTGGCGGCCGGGAAGCACAATCTTCCTGGTCTGGCAGCAGTCCCGGTCTGAGCGCCTGACCGCCGCCTTCGCAGCGGAAGGCCGGACGCCCGGTGATTTCGACTTCGAGAAGGATGCGCGTGCGCTCTTCGGCCTCGAGCCTGAGAACGTCTTTCTGATCAAGTTCAACTACTGGCTGAATCGCTGATTCCGGCCCTTCCGCAGCCGCTTCAGGAGAATGGGACGGCCTTCCCCGGGGCCGTCCTTTTGCGTTCGATCGCCCATCGCGCAACTATATAGTGCTTTTTGCGGAGACCCTTTCCATCTCTGAAAGGGTACAGCAGAAGATTCAGGATGTGAGCGCCCCTTCCTGAGGGGACGCGGGTCCGACCTTCGAAAGGTACGATGCAGGTTCAGAATCCCTCGGATTCCACTGGATGGAGCGAGCCGGAGCCGAAGCGCAGCGGGCAGCGTTTCTGGCGGCGCTGGGTCGCGAGCATCGGACGTCAGACGGAGAACATCGCCAGGCAAGCCGGTCAGATCTCGCTGATCCTCTGGGGCAGCTTCATCGCGCTCATAAATGGCCGCGTCTCGATGAAGGCCGTCCTCGGCGAGATGTACGCGATGGGGGTGCAGAGCCTTCCGATCGTGCTCGTTACCGGGGTTCTTTCCGGCGTCGTGACGTCGCAGCAGGGTGGATATCAGTTCACAGGAAGCGTGCCGCTCTATGTGGTGGGGAGCGTCGTCGTGTCCAGCATCGTTCTCGAGCTGGGCCCTGTGCTGACGGGTGTGGTCTTCATCGGCCGGGTCGGCGCACGGATCACCGCGGAGCTCGGCACGATGAAGGTTTCGGAGCAGCTCGACGCGCTGCAGTCACTCGGGCGTGACCCGATCCGGACCCTCGCCGCGCCCCGCATCATCGCGGGCACACTCGTACTCCCGATGCTCGTCGCGATCGCGAACGTCATCGGCGTCATCGGCGGAATGCTGACCGCAGAAGCGACGCTCGGCCTCGGCAGAGAGACCTTCCTCTATGGCGCGCGCCTCTTCTTCCACACCTTCGACCTCTTCTATTCCGTCGGGAAGGCGATGGTGTTCGGGTTCATCATCCCCGTGATCGCGGTTCACATGGGGTTCCGGACGTATGGAGGGGCCGAAGGGGTGGGTCGGGCGACGACGACGTCGGTCGTCTACATGATTCTCGCGGTCCTCATTCTGGACGCCACCTTCCCGATGATCTTCCTGCGCTGAGACGTTCCGCTCCGAGCGGTGTAACAAGCGGGCTTGAAGGAATGGGGCGGCTGCTCCGGAAAAGGGTGCGAGGAAATGCAGAGCATGGTCGAGTACGTCAGCATTCACAAGACATTCGACGCCCCGGTGCTTGCGGGGGTGAATCTCGCGATCGCCTCCGGCGAGACAATGTCCATCGTCGGGCACTCCGGAACGGGCAAGAGTGTTCTGCTGAAGACGACGATCGGTCTCATCACGCCGGATTTCGGAGATGTGCTGATTGATGGCGAGTCGGTGTTCCGCAGCGACCGTCGCTCGATCGAACGGCTCCGCCGGAAGGCCGGGTACGTTTTCCAGAATGCCGCCCTTTTCGACTCGATGACGGTGTTCGAGAATGTCGCACAGGGACTTCCGGAGGAGGAGGTCCGGAAGCTTCGCTTCAGAGACGTGCTGCGGCGGGTCGCGTCCTCGCTCGAACATGTGAACCTGGAACCTCGCGCGGTTCTGTCGAAGCTCCCCGCGGAGCTTTCCGGAGGTATGAGGAAGCGGGTTGGCATCGCCCGCGCGATCGTCGGGCAGCCGGAAATTCTTCTGTACGACGAGCCGGTGACTGGGCTCGACCCAGTGAATGGCGCCGTCGTGCATCAGCTGATCGAAAGGCTTGGTCGCGAGCTCGGCGTCACCTCGATCGTCGTTACCCACGACATCGAAGGGGCTCTCCCGATCTCGGACCGTGTGGCCATGCTGGATAAAGGCAGGATTCGCTTCGTCGGTACACCCGGCGAATTCAGGAAGAGTGACGACGCTCTCGTTCGGGCATTCCTCGAGCGCGACGCCGGCACCGGCTCAGACCGTGTAATGGAGGCTGTATGAAGGCTGGCTCCGCTCAGGGCGCCAGAGGCTCCGAAAGTGAGCAGCTGCGGGAGAAGGATCTGCTCGCGGCGCTGCCCGCGCGTTCGGCGAACCGTGAAGTCAAAGTGGGCGCCTTCGTTCTCATCGGCGTCGCGGCCTTCCTGGTCGCCCTCTTCACCCTTACCGACGTTGGTACCTTCCGGGGTCGCTACTATGTGAAGACGGTCATCGAGAGCGCCGGGGGCATGCGCAACGGCGATCCGGTTCAGATGCGGGGCGTGAACATCGGCAGGGTCACCGGCTTCGACATGCTGCAGGACGGCGTCGCGGTGACGATGGAGATCTACAACCGCTACCGTATTCCGGAAGATTCCCGGATCGCGATCCGGAGCGCGGGTCTCCTCGGCGGGGTCGTCGTCGATGTGAGCCCGGGGGTGTCCCCCGAACGAGCCGCGGATGATCAGGTCCTGCCGGGAATGGTGGCGGCGGACATGTTCAGCCTCGCGGACGACCTCGGCGGCCAGGCGGAGGTGGTGCTCACCCAGGCTGCTTCCCTGCTTTCAGACCAGAACATCGGTACGATCGGCGCCAGCGCGGCGGAGCTGCAGGCGCTCCTCATTCAGCTTACCGCAACGACGGCGGCCCTCCGCGGCGAACTGACGCCCTTCTCCCAGAGCCTGAGGCGGTCGGCGGAGAATTTCGAGAACTCGACCTCGGGCCCGGAACTGGCCCGCTCACTCGCGAATCTCGATTCGCTTACCACGCGGTTGGCGGCTGCGACGGTCGATCTCGGCGAAGCGAGCAGCTCGCTGAATGTCGTCGTGGGAAGGATGGAAGCGGGGGAAGGCACGCTGGGGAAGCTGAGCGAGGATGAGGCGCTCTATGACAACCTGAACTCCACCGTAGTGAGCCTGCAGGAGCTGATCGCCGACTTCCAGGCGAACCCGCGCCGTTATATCGACCTCAGTATCTTCTGACCGGGCGTTCAGCCGGCAGCCGATCCTCGATCGCTGGGCTGCCGGCTGATAATCACACCGCCCACCGCAGCTCCGGGACCCTTTCCAGCGCGCCGGCATCCTTTGCCCGGCGATAGAAGGTGAGCAGACCTTCGATCATCTCAGGATCGAGCCGGTACTGCAACGTATCCCAGTACTCATCCAGAGCGTCCGCGTTCAGGCCGAAATGCCCGGCGTAGCGGTTGGCGAGCCGGCTTCGGTTCGCCGTGCCGTAGGCCCTCGACTCTACGAGTTGACGGTGCAAACCTTCGGAGCGAGCACCCTTCGGCAGCGTCGTCTGCCAGAGCGCGAAGGCAAAGGGAAGCCCGGTGTGGTCGAGCCATTCGGCGCCCAGGTCGAGCGCCAGCCCATCCGCAGGTGTACGAAGCCCCAACGCCACATCTCCGATGTAGAGCGCCGCATCCGCCCCGCTTTCCATGGGGTTGTCCCGCGCCTGGTCGAACCAGGTGAAGTTCGGCGTCACCTTCCAGCGCTCCCGCAGCAGAATCCGCAGAAGAACGACCGAGGTCGCTGACGCCGTCGGCAGCGCGACCGTGCGTCCTGACAGCTCGGAAGGATCGACGCGCGACGCGAACAGTATGCTCCGAACATGCCCTCTCGTCCCGATGACGACGTCAGGCACGATGGAATACCGGTCGGCGTGCAGCGCATATTCGATGCTCGAGCAGGGCGCCGCATCGATCTTCCCTTCGGCGAGAAGACCGTTGAGCATCGCGGGCGTGCCTTCGATCAACTGTGGATCCCCCGCCGCCGGCCTGTCGATGAATCGGCTGTGGACGGGGAAGCAGTTGCTGTACGAGATATGACCGAGGCGGAGACGGTCCGCCCTTTCCTGTGACATCAGAGTGGCTCGTCCCGGTCAGCTCTCCTGGCCTTCGTACTCCTGCTTCAGCATCTCGACCACCTCCGGATCGGCGAGCGTCGTGGTGTCACCCATCGCGCGTCCTTCGGCAATGTCCTTCAGCAGGCGGCGCATAATCTTCCCCGATCGCGTCTTCGGCAGGTCGGCAGTGAAGAGGATATCATCCGGGCGGGCGATGGCACCGATCTTCTCCGCCACGTGCGCCATCAGCTCCTTCTTCAGCGCCTCCGACGATGCATTTCCGTCCTTCAGCGTAACGAAAGCGGCGATCGCCTGGCCCTTCACATCGTGCGCCTTCCCGACCACTGCGGCCTCTGCCACCGCGTGGTGGTCAACGAGGGCGCTCTCGACCTCCATCGTCCCGATTCGATGCCCGGCGACGTTGAGTACGTCGTCGATACGGCCGATGATCCAGAAGTTGCCATCTTCCCGCTTCGCGCCATCCCCGGGGAAGTAGACACTCTCGCCGGGCTGCCGGTCCCCCTCCCCGCCGACTTCGCGGCCCTGCCACTTCGTCCAGTACGTCTCGCGGAACCGCTCCTCATCGCCCCAGATCCCGCGAAGCATCGAAGGCCAGGGTTTGCGAATCGCGAGGAAGCCGCCCCCCTCGGGTACTGATCTGCCAACCAGTGTCAGGATGTCGGCATCGATGCCCGGGAAGGGAGTTGTGGCAGAACCGGGCACTGTTTCGGTGATGCCCGGAAGTGGCGCGATCATGATGGCGCCCGTCTCCGTCTGCCACCATGTATCGACGACCGGGCAGCGATCCCCGCCGATGTAGTGACGATACCATACCCACGCCTCCGGATTGATCGGTTCGCCGACCGTGCCGAGCAGCCGAAGCGAGGAGAGGTCATAGCGCGCCGGATGCTCCGTCCCCCACTTCATGAAGGCGCGGATCGCCGTCGGGGCGGTGTAGAAGATGGTCACGCGGTGCTTCATGATCAGCTCCCACATCCTTCCACGGTCCGGAAAATCGGGCGCGCCCTCGTACATCAGCACCGTCGCGCCGGCAGCGAGGGGACCGTAGACGACATAGGAGTGACCGGTCACCCACCCGATGTCGGCGGTGCACCAGTAGACATCATCCTCCTTGAGATCGAACACCCATCGCGTCGTGGCGAACACCTGCGTCATGTAACCGCCGGTGGCGTGCATGATGCCCTTCGGCTTCCCCGTCGTGCCGGAGGTGTAGAGGATATAGAGCAGATCCTCGGCATCCATCTCCTCGGCAGGACAGTCGCCGGCTGCAACGTCGCGCATTGCTTCGTGCCACCAGAGGTCCCGCTCGGGACGGAAGATTGCATCGCCGAAAGGCTCCTCTGCCCCCGGATTTCGCTTCACCACGAGCACCTTCTCGATCGACGGGCAGCCGCCATTCCGGTCGAGTGCGTCGTCGACGTTGCGCTTGAGCGGAACGATGCCGCCGCGACGGTATCCGCCGTCGGCAGTAATCAGCAGGCGGGCGTTTGCGTCATTGATGCGATCACGGAGCGACTCGGCTGAGAAACCGCCGAAGACGACGCTGTGGGGAGCGCCGATTCGCGCACAGGCGAGCATCGCGATGGCGGCTTCCGGCGTCATAGGAAGGTAGATCGCGACTCTGTCGCCCCGCCCGATGCCTAGCGACCTAAGCAGATTGGCAGCCTTGCAGACCTCCCGGTGCAACTCCTCATAGGTGTAGCTCCGAAGATCGCCGGGCTCGCCCTCCCAGATGAGCGCAGTCTTGTTCCTGCGGGGGCCGTCGAGGTGGCGATCCAGACAGTTATACGCTGCGTTGAGTCTGCCGCCGTCGAACCAGCGGGCGTGCGGCGGATCCCAATCGAGCACCCTGTCCCAGCGACGGAACCAGTGGAGCTGTTCCGCCCACCCTGCCCAGAAACCCTCCGGATCCGCAGCCGCAGCGGTATAAACGTCCGGATTCGTTACGGTGGCATTCGCCGCGAAATCGGCTGGCGGCGGAAAGCGCCGGCCTTCGTGGAGGAGAGCGTCGAGATCCGGAAACGATTGTTCGTTCGCGTCAGTCACACCGGTTTCGCAAGCTGAGGGTGAACCAGCACAGAGGAGAGATCGGCGAAGATATCTTCCGACAGCGTGATCGGCCGCTCCGTACCGTCGACGGAGCTCGCGCGTCTCGCTGCGACGGGTAGCCTCGGACGGACCCCGTCGGCGAAGGCAGGGAGGATCAGCTCGAGGAACAGAGCCGGAATCAGGGTGCCCATGGCAAAGGTAGAAGCTGCTTCAGAAGACCCGCAAGCCGGCAGGACGTCCGGCTTCGAGGAGCCGGCGGCCTACGTACAGGGATCCTGCCACCGAGAGGGCGAGAGCGCAAAGGCTGATCCAGAGTTCCGGTGTCACCCCGATCTCCCAGACCGAGCCCGCGGTATCCGGAGCGCCCCGGCTTAGTTCGACCCCGATGAGCGCGACGGTGTTGTTCGCCGCGTGAAGCAGAACGCCCGCCCAGATGCTCCGCGTCGCATAGACGACGAAGCCGAAGGCCGCTCCCAGCAGAAGATGGAGCGGAAACACCCATGGCAGAAAGTGTACGAGCGCGAAGAGCGCGGCAGCGCACATGATTCCGGCCGATGCACCGAGCCGGTGCTCGAGCGGCCGCTGAATGATGCCGCGAAAGACGAACTCCTCCACCACAGGCGCCACGGCAATGGCGAAGACGGCTATCGTCAGGCGCCCGGCAGGCGTTCGCATCAAGGGGGCGAAGGGGTCGAGACTTTCCGGTGGCACTGGAACGAACCGGACGTAAACATCTCCCAGTGACCAGCCAAGCAGAAGCAGTGCGGGAATGGAAACCAGGGTCCACTTCAGGGCTGCACCCTTCAGCGGCCGGAGACGAAGGGTTGCCCATCGCTCTTCCTGCGTCTCCCCACCCCACGGCCGCAGGACGAAGCCCCAGAGCAGAAGTGCGCCGAGACCCACCGCGATCGGCAAGCCGAAAAGGGGGTCCGTGAGGAGCAGGAAGCTCCCCGCGACGAGATTCCAGAGAAGGAAGATGGCCAGCGACCCGGCGACGGACCTCACGGAATGCCTGCTTCTTTCGTCAACGCTTCGTCGGGTCTGATGGTCGGAAAACGGTCGCCGGCTCAACGAGAAAGCTGATCGGCAGAAGCGGCCACGGAATCAGGTCTGAGACCTCTATCATGGCGACGCCCTGTAACAAACGGTCATTTCTGCCGATATTCATTATCTGGCCCAAATTGATCGCAATCAGATAATAATGAAGAAAGTCCACAGACCGCTGCTGGTGATGCACTCCGACCCTCGGTTGAGGGAGCGGGTGCGTCAGGCGTGCGGTACAGATTATCAATATCGCACGGTGCCTGACTGGGAGACGCTGCACGACGCAGTGCGTGACTCTCCGCCGGCAGCGCTCGTCGTTCTCGACCCCTACGAAGGGCAGGGGGCGAGGAAGAATGGCAAGAGCGCCCTCTCTCCCGCGCTGCGTTCCCTGCTCGCCGAGTACCCGTCGACGGCGGTTCTTGCAGCGCTCCAAGTGCGGCCCGATCGGTTCGATGACCTCCGGACACTCGGGAAGTGGGGGGTCGTGCAGGTGATCGCGCTCGATCATGATGACACGACCTTCTCCATCTCCCAGCGGCTGCGAGCTGCGCGCGGTCGTCCGCTTCGCGCGCTGATCGAGGAGGTTCTGCCTCCCGAGACGAGCGGCCGCGCGCGTGCGATCCTCGAGGCGGCGACCGATGTGGTCACCGTCGGGGAGCATGGGCGGGATCTCGCCGGCTCGTTGCATCTGTCGAGACGGACGCTTCTTCGCTGGTGTCAGCGCGCCGGTCTGCCCGCGCCGCGTCAGCTGCTGGCGTGGATCCGAGTCCTTCTCGCGTGTGAGCTGCTCGATGATCCGGGGCGTACTGTTCTGAGCGTGGCGCACACCTGCGGCTATTCCTCCGACAGCGGGCTCCGCCGGATCACGCAGAAGTTCCTCAACGCCAGTCCCACCGAGCTGCGTGAGATGGGCGCGTTCAGACAAGCGGCGAACGAGTTCGTGAAGATGCTGAACGAGGAGCGGCAGGCACGATCGACGCTTCGGGAAGCGTGACCCTTGCCGCATCTCTGCTGCCCCTGCGCTCCGCCAGCAGAGCGCGCAGCGGTCGGCAGCTTCACAGATTGGTGACCGAAACCAGCGGTTCCCAGGCGACTCGCGCAAAGCGGGTCCCCTCCAACGCCCGCCGCGCCACACGGAAGGCGGCTGTCCGGGCGCTATCATTCTCCTCCCCCTCTACCTCGACCTCCGCTGTAAGGATGTAGGTGAGGGCGAAGCTCTCGACGAGGCGGGGCTCCTCATCCAGCCGTCGGATCTCACGAACATTCAGACCGCTGCCGGGGAGGGCGCGGCAGAGCTCCTTCTCGAGCGTCCGCTCAGCGTCGACGGGGCCATGGGCCACGAGCGTCGCGACACCCGTGCCCCGCAGCCGAACGCGGGATGGCATCGATCAGCGAGGAGGTGCGAGGTTTCGTGTCTGCGTGCCGGGTTCGACGACCGGCGACCCCAGAATAGGTTGGCCACCTGCCTGCGGCCGATCAGGTAGAGCCTGAACGGGCGGCGCGCCCGGCGACGCAGGACCTGCCGCAGGCGATCCGGACGATGGACCCGTCGGACCCAGGCCGCTGTTCGACGAAGGCTCCACCTCCTCACCCAGCAGCGGCGGAGCGGCAGGATTCTGAGACGCCTGCAATTCCGCGAGACGACTCGCCGCTGCAGCGCGCGGCACCTGCCTGGATTCCCGCGCCACATAGAGCTGCAACGACTGGATCGCTCCCAGAGTATCCCCCAGGGCCACCTGACTGCGGTGGAGATCAAAATAGGCGGGCGCGACCACCGGGTTCAGACCGATCGCCCGCTCGAACTCCTCGGCGGCCCCGTCGGCGTCGCCGATCTCGATAAGCGTCAGTCCCAGATTCCGACGATACTCGTATACATCGGGATCGAGCGTCACCGCCTCCGATAGATATCTGTACGCCTCATCGAAACGCCGCGCGTCATACGCCTGACGGCCCAGCCGGTCGAGCTCCCGCGCCCTGTCCTCCGCGGAAGGGACGACCTCTACGACTTCGGGTGTGTCGACCTCTTCCACCACCTCCGGATACTGAAGCTGATCCGCGAGTGACGGGCCTGTGCCCGGCTTCGTCATCTCATTGAACAGCCACATCCCGGCGACCAGGAGGGTCAGGGTAACGAGCGTCCAGACGAAAAGGCCGCCCCGCTTCTTCCGGGGCTGAACCACGGTTGGAGCCGCCTTCGCAGCTCTCGACGGACGGGAAGGGGTCCCGCCCGCTGCAGGGCGGCGCGGCGCAGGGGTCGCCGCTGTCGGTGCCGCAGGAGGCGGCGGGGGGGGCGGGGGCGGCGCGAGCAGCGTCCGATCATCATCGTCGAAGACGAGCATCGTGCGGTCATCGTCGTCGACGGGCGGGAGGCTGCCGATCCCGGCGGCGTCCCCTGGCTCGGTCGTGTCGTCCTCCGTGGCCGTGACGATGGTGGCGCCAGCGAGATAGGGGTCGAGCGGCTGGTCGGCCATCAGTCGCATCGCACGCTCAAGTTCGCTCCCCATCTCGTCCGCATCCTGAAAGCGCCTCTGCGGATCGATCGCGAGCGACCGCCGGATCAGTGCGTCGATCGACGCAGGGATGGCAGGATTCAGCTCCCGTAGCGGCCTCGGATCCACCGACATCCCGAGCTGCATGCGGTTGCGATCTTCATCCCCGAATGGACGCTCTCCCGTCAGCAGCTGATAACCGACCGCGCCCAGGCTGAATACATCGGACGCGGGGGAAAGCTGGGACAGGCCGCGGAGCTGCTCCGGAGAAGCGTAGGCCGGGGAATGCGGAACCCGGCCGTCCTGAGTGAGCTGTCCGAGCGTGTCATCCTCATCCGCGAGTTTGGCGATCCCGAAGTCGACGACGCGAACCTGCACCTCATTCGGGTGCGGCTCGGTAAGAAAGATGTTCGCAGGCTTCACATCCCGGTGGATGAGCCCCTGGCGATGGCCGACCGCGATGCCACGGGTCGCCTCGACGAGGATCTTCAGGGCGGCGGCGAGCGGAGGCGGGCCCGTGCGGGCGAGCCGCGTCGCGAGGTCGGATCCGCGCAGCAGCTCCATAACGAGGTAGTCGAGCCCCAGCTCCTCATCGCTCCCGTAGTCGTAAACCGGCACGACATTGGGGTGATGGGGCAATGCGGCGGCTGAACGTGCTTCGCGGAAGAAGCGCGCCCGCAGCCTCTGTCGGGACTCGGCATCGCCGGGACCCGACACGGTGATGACCTTGAGCGCAACGAGTCGCCCGAGCCGCTCATCCAGCGCCCCGTAGACCGCGCCCATGCCACCCCGGCCGATGACCTCCTCGATCCTGTACCGGCCGCCGAGAACCCGGCCGATAAGGAGCCCTTCGATACTCATGTCTCTTCGTCTTCCACTCTTCGGCTGATCGCCCCGTGGATCGGGAGGATCAGATCGCCCGCAAAATGCTGACGCCAGCTATTCGTACACGGTTGCCTCATCGTCCGGCTCATCATCCTCGGATGGCGGAACCTCCTCGATGCGCAGGGTGGGGCCCTGATCGCCGATCCGCATAGGGACGCCCGGCGGCAGCCAACCGGTAAACTCCTCGCCCACCCTGCTCAGCTCCGTCATCGTCTTTCCCGACCGGGAGCCAGGGATTTCGCAACCGGGAATATGAAGAGTGTTCAGCCCCAGATTGTATACCCGGAAGCCGGCGGCGCCATCCCGATCCTCCCATTCCAGCGCCAACTGCCTCCGGCTGACGTTGGGGGCGTCGCTGATCGCGATTGCCGCCCGCAGCGACGGGTCGGCCGTCCGCCGCCCGACGGTAAGCAATGGCTCCGAAAGTCGGAAAACCTCACTCTCCCGGCCATCAGCCGACTCCACTACGAGAACCCAGCGCCCGGGGTGCCATTCGCCGCTGACGGGACCCGGATCCCGGGTGACCTCCCGTTCGCTGAAGGGCAACTGGCGAGGGGCGTCCGCGCTCGGATCCCCACCGACGGGTTGTACCTGTGCGATGGGGCGAACGGTCCCCGCAGCCGCCGATGAAGGGGCCTCCGGGACCTTCGCGGGTGCTTCCTCCCCACCGCTGGAGCTTTCCAACGCCCCCGGCTCGCCCGCCCCGCCGATGTCCTTTCCGGCGTGCGTGCTCACCACGTACAGTGGCGCGTCGCGGTCCCCGGAGCGCTGCAGGCGCACACGATAGGCCCGATCGTACAGCGAACCGTGTCGCGTGCAGGAATCCGTGAGTTCGCGCTCCAGATCCGCCGCGATCGGCTCCAGTGCGTCAGCGGCATCGGGCCGGAGCGTCACAACGAGCAGCGTCTCAGGCAGGAGGCGTGCGTAGCGTGGCGGAAGAGGCCGCGCGTTCTCCCTGTCGATCGCCTCACCGAGGCCGAGCTTGATCTCCGGGACGGCTCCCCGAAGGAGTTCGTCCATCAAAGACTGGCGGGATGCGCCGTTCATCGCCCGACTCCCGGCTGAAGCCCTGCGCCGGGCTGCACCTGCGAGGAGCTGGGCACTGAACCCGCCGCGCCTGCCGAACCAGCGGTACCGCCCGCGCCCTGAACGCCACCCTGGCCGGGCGCGGAGGTCGGAGCAGGTGTGATCGTCCCGGGTGGCGTCGGAGCGAACGGGTCCACCATGTATTCGTCCATGAGCGCGCGGAGGGAATCGAGCTGTTGCCGGAGTTCGACCACCTCCGCATCTCTCACCGACACTCCGCTCGTTTCGCGAGCGATCCAGAAGGCGGCGCCGGCGAGCGCGAGGGCGAGCACCGCGAGGGCCATGGCGAAGCCGCCAGCCCGAGAGGGGCGCGCGGGTTCACGCGAGGGGTTTTCGAGAGTCATGTCGTGCGGGTTCAGTGGAAGGACGCCATTCGCACCTGTTCCGAGCGCTCGAACGACGACCGCCGTGAAGTTGTCATCGGCCCCCCGCTCGTTGACCTTCCGCCGGATCGCCTCGCACGCCTCCTCCGCGGTGGGCGAGGCGAGCGCTTCGGCCAGTTCGTCGAGTCGCATCGCCTTGTACACGCCATCGGAGATCATGACCCACGACCACCCCGGGGCCGCGGGAAGCCAACTCACATCCGGCTCGCCACCCCGACCGATAGCCCGCTGAAGACGGTTCGCACCCGCGCTGTCAGGGATCTCGTCGAGACTGATTTCGCCCGCCTCCCAGCGGGAGAAAGCGGGGGTGTGATCGCGCGTTTCGAGACGCAGCACGCCATCCGGTGAGCGGGAGAGGATCCGCACGTCCCCCACATGTGCGACGATCCAGCCGGGCCCGTCGCCTCCGCTTACGAGCGACATCACGCCGAGGGCAGCGCCCATGCCGCCGAAGCGGGCGGGATCCTCTTCCGCGGTGCGGGAAACGAGACGATCCGCATCGCGTACCGCACGGCGGGCGTCATCGATGTTCCGGATCGGCAGATTGGCAAAGAGCGCTTCGAGGGCCGTGTCCGCGGCGGCACGGCCGCTCTTTTCGCCACCCATCCCGTCCGCGAGAGCCAGGAGGCCGCCGGTAGCGAACATATCCGTGGTAAAGGCATCCTGGTTCTCGGGCCTCGGACCCTGCTCCGAGATCGCGCCCACATCGAACCGGAAGCCGTGCAATGCTATCTCGGTCATCGAATCCGTATTCCCTGTTCTTCCGGGCTCGCGTGCAAGGCATCGGCCGAAGCGGCGAGACGATCGGCCTCTGTCCGACGGTGACTCACGGCTGCGATGATCCCGACGACAGCCGAGGATGCGAGGAGCTTCGCACCGCCATTCGCGGCGAAGGCGGTCGCGACGCCGGTCAGCGGGACCGCCCTGATCCCGCCCAGCGCCGCCATCCAGAAAGGAATCGCCAGCAGCATTGCCAGCCCCGCAATGAGCGACCTCTCGAACGCACTTCGCTCCCGCACGGCGATGCCCAGAATTTCGATGATCAGCACAGTATACAGAAGGACGACGGTCAGGGCGCCGGCAAGACCCCAATGGGCGGCGATCGTCGTGATGTACCCGTCATCCGCGGCGTTCGGAGCAGTCTCGGGGTGGCCCCGACCTGCCCCCTCACCCAGCAGCCCGCCCGCCAGGACGTTCGCGTCGAAGAGCTTGAACTGGTGCATCCGGGCGGCCCACGCGGTACCCTCCTCCTCGGTCATCGCGCTCAGATCCCGGTATGGGTTGAGCATCAGTTGAAGCCGGTTTGCAGATCGAGGGTCGAGGTTGAAGGCGGCGGTCACCAGACCCACCCACACCACGAGCATCAGTCCCGCCCACCACTTCCGACGTGTGCTCACCAGAAGCATCGTTGCCAGCGATCCCGCCAGAACGACCGATAGCCCGAGCTCCCGGATGATCAGAAAGGGCACGAGGGGCAGCGCTCCATACGTCAGAAAACCGATGAGCCGCCTGGGACTCATCAGCGCATCAGGCCGCGCGAGATTGTACACATCGTCTGCCAGAACCGCGGCCCAGACGAGCACGAAGATTGGCAGGAACAGCTCCCACGGCGTCGTTCCGCCTACTCTTCCCAGTTCGACGAAGAAGAGGGCAAGAATGAAGAAGATGCCGATGATCGCCGCGAAAGGAATTCTCCGGTTGTCCCGGAACCATCGCAGAACCCCCTGCCTGCGCACAATGATGAACGTCCCGAGCATGGCGAGCGGGGCCAGCAGGACACTGAAAGCGGAGCCGAACCGCTGCGGTGACGAGCGCTGCTCCGCGGTCGCCTCACGTATCGCTTCGAAGGGCTCCGGGATCGCCGGAGGTTCGTTCTCGAAAACGAGCGCCTGCCGCTCCGCGCTGTAGCCGTCGAGGATGGTCGTCAACCGGGCTCGTTCTGCCTTCAGCGCATTCGCTTCCACCCGCGCGGTCGAACGGGCCTGGTAGACAGGATCGCTGAAAAGCTGGAAGAGCGACGGGCGTGTCAGCAGGAAGATGATGACCGGCAGGGCAACAACGGTCCACGCTCCGCGATAGCGAAGCATCCGAAGAATCGGGAAGATCGCAAGCCACGCCACCAGGGCGACCGCATCGCGGATCACGAGCCCACCCGCACCTGCGTAGGTGCCATGAGCAGGCCAGACCCCGGCAATGATCGAGTAGTGAGCCAGGAGGTAGAAGACGGCGGCGAGCGCGAGTCCCAGCACCAGCCGACGCGGCATACCCTGCCGTACCGGACCAACGCGCTGGCCGCGGTTCCGCGCCTTCAGCTTGATCTCGACGCCGGCAGGTCCCGGCCGCGGCTTCCGGCCTCGGAGCCGGTCAAGAAGGCTCACGAAGCCTCCCTGAAGTCGAACTCGAGCCCGGTCAGCGTACGGGCGACCTGGCCGGCGATGGTTGCCGGCCCAGCGCCCCCGGGCCCGCCCCCCTCGAGGAAGCTCACGATCGTGTACCGCGGTTCGCCGTCGGGTCCGAAAAGGATACCGGCGAACCAACCATTGTCAGCACGGCCGCCTACCTGCGCCGTGCCCGTCTTCCCCCCCATCGTCCAGCCGGTCCCTGACAGTGTGGCGCCGGCCGCACGCCCCGTCCCCTGCTCGACGACGAGCTTCATATCCCGCTGCAGCCGACGCGCGGTCTCCTCACTCATGATGCGCTCGTCCCGACCATCGCGGACGCGGTCGAATTCAAACCGGGGCTGCCGCATGACCCCATCGTTTGCGATCCCCTGAATGAACCTCGAGACACCGACGACGGTCACATCGAGCGGACCCTGGCCGATTGCGAGCTGTGCCCACTCATCGGTCCCCGTGTTCTCCGAGATCTGTATCCTGGAGGGCGGCGGGGACATGCGGGCCACCCACGCATCGGATTCCGTCAGCCAGAAGTCCTCAGCGATACCGGCCGGCGGTGCATCTTCGTACGGCGTGAAGCCGAACCGCCTGTATGCCTCGATGAAAGGCTCGGAGCCGATCTGCTCCCGCATGTGGAGCGCCATCCACACGGCCGCAGTGTTGCACGATGGGATGAGCATCCCGGTAGGGCCGACGACATCCTCGCGGGCCACACGTCCATAGTTGGCAATGGTCGCGCGGGAGCTGACGCGGATCTCCGCCGGGCATTCAATGGTGATGTTCTCCGGAAGCCCGTTCTCATACCACACAGCAGCAAGCGCGAGCTTGAATACGGAGCCGGGTGGAGAGTACCGCTTGATCCCGAGCGGAGGATCGTCCGGGCCGCCGGTCGCCGCATAGGCGACGAGCGCACCTGTCCGAGCATCCTGCACCACCACCGCGCCCGGCCGGCCATTCTCGGCGAGCCGACGATACGCTTCTCCAGTCGCATCCCGGCAGAGCGTGAGACGAAGATCCTTCCCCACAGGGTGCAGCCGCTCGAGATCGAGGAGGCTGCGCGTCTCCCGGAGCCTGGCCCCGAAGAGGACCTCCACGGTGTAGTCGCGTTCGTCGGCGCGCTCACCCCCGCCAATGAAGTTGGCCCCGGCCTGTCCGAGCGCGTACTCCCGCGCGATCGAGCCTTCTCTCTCGCGATAGTATGCGAGAGCATTTTCGTCGGCCCCGCTGCAGTCGAGCAGCCATCCGCGGACTTCGCCTCGCCGCATTTCGGTCCGCCTCGGATCGCCGAAAATCGCATACGCCTCCCGTCCTTCCTCGATGGTGCTCCGTTGCGCCAGCAGCCGGATATGGGCAACCGCGTAGATGCCGACGAGCACGATCATGCCGCCCGCCAATCGCGCTGTCCACCGTTCGGGACTGGAGCGCCAGATATGACGCACCCAGAACAAGATCCAGGCAGCGGCACCCAGCCCGATCGTTACGACGATGGCGCGTAGGATCCAGTTGAGGAGTAGGTCCATCTAGTCGATGCGGCTGACGCGCAGAGTGGTGGTGCCCAGCCGGATCTCATCTCCGGGGCGGAGAACGGTAGGTTCGTGCGGCGGGAGCGCACGATCATTGACGAACGTTCGGTTCTTCGAATCGAGATCGGTCACGTGAAGCGTTCCGTTGGAGAGATGGAAACGCGCATGCCGACCCGACATGTAGCGGTCCCCCATCCCGAAAACGGAGTTCCCGTCCGCCTTCCTCCCGACAGTCAGCTCACCCTTCACACGCACCGGCTCGCTCAGCGAAGGAGATGTGACCAGTTCGAGGAGCGCACTTCCGGGACCCTGCGAGGCGAGTGGCCGGCTCGCCTCAGGCGCGCTCTCCCGCTCGGGTCGATCTGCTGGTGCCGACTCCGGTTGATCGATCCCCACCGGCTTCACGAAGGCAAACTCTCGCTTCGTATCAAGCAGAATGATCTCGGTTCGGAGCCCCGCCCGCGGCACATCGTTGTCTTCCGCCCACTGAAGCGCGAAGCGTCGTAGATGTTCGGCTTCGTCCCGTGACCAGGCCGACGGTTCCAGTCCTTCCTCGACAAGGTCGGTCGACACGAAAACCCGCAGATTAGGGGCAGCCCGGCGATCCGCATACCGTCGGAGCGCCTCACGCACCCCATCCTCGAGCTGCTCGCGCAGCGTGGGACGCAGAAATTTGCGCAGGAGGTTCAGCATGTCTGGAAATATCTGGAACGCTGTCGGTTCGTTCGGAGCCCGACCCCCGTGCGGGGGTGCAGAGGATATGCCATACGCCGCACGGAATCCAGCCTCGTCCGGCCCCGGCTCGCGTCCGGAGCGTGCCGAGTCCGACCAGGGACAAATCCGCGAAGCGCAGCGTGGGTCCGCACACCTCCTTCCATCGCCGGCTCTGCGGAGGTCGCTGCCGCGCAGACAGGCTCAGCCCTGGTGCATTGTGCCATTCGTTCGCGGAGCCGCCGCGCCCGGATTGCGGACTCCATCCGGCCTGCGGTGCCACCAGGGTCGCGCCTCCTCCAGTTGGGCGGCGAGTCTGTACAGAAGCGCCTCGTCGCCCACCGAAGCCATGAACTGGACCCCGCGTGGAAGGCCATCAGCGCCCCAATGCAGCGGAACGGACATCGCCGGCTGCCCGGTCAGGTTTGCGAGCTGCGTGAAGGGTACAGGAGCCAGTTGGTCGATGGCGATCTTCTCGACGACACCGCTCCAGCGGACGGGCCGCCCGGCATGAAGAATATTCGCCATCCGGATAGCGAACTTCTCAACGGGAGACGGGGCGAGGGAGCCGACTCGTACGGCTCCGGTGGCGGTCGCGGGTGTCATGTAAAGATCATACCGGCCAGCGGAATGGCCGTGCGACCCCCGCAGGAAGGAACCCATCGTCCGCGCGAACGTGTTCCAGCTCCGCTTCGCCTCCACGAACTCCGCCGCCGGAATGGTTTCGCCGAGGAGCCCGACAAGACGCGTGGTATCCTCGACGCCCTTCTTCGCAATCGACCGGCCGGCAATCCGGGAAACCCACCGGAGATCGGCAGCGACGTGTGCAAAGAAGAGCGTAAGATAAGCCCCGGCAACCGCCATCCCTTCGATCGCCGGCTCGGCTTCCTCGACATGATGACCGAGTTCAGTAAGCAGTTCGGCCGTCTGTTCGACGGCTCGCTTGCACTCAGGATCAACGGGCGTCGCGAGAGGGGATCGGGTCGACATGGCGATGACGAGCCCGGACCGGGGTCGATGTTCCAGCTCCTCGGTGAAGGGCCGCTCCGGCCGAGCATAAACGATCGGATCGCCGGCAGCGGAAGCGATCGTGGCGTCGAGTGCCGCGGCGCTGTCCCGGACACTGCGGGTAAGAACATGATCGACGACGGCCCCCTCCCAGACTTCCGCGTAGTCCGGCCCAGCGGAAATCCGACCGCGGGAAGGCTTCATTCCGAAAAGGCCGCACCAGGAGGCGGGTATTCGAATCGATCCGCCCCCATCGTTGGCAGACGCCATCGGGACGATACCAGCCGCCACCGCCGCGGCCGACCCTCCGCTCGAGCCACCCGGCGATCGATCGGGATCCCATGGATTGCGCGAGGCTCCGAAAGCAGCCGGCTCAGTCACCGCGAGAAGTCCCATCTCCGGTACATTCGTCTTCCCGAAAACGACCAGTCCAGCTTCCTTGAACTGGCGCACAATTTCGCTGTCCTGGGCAGGTATGATGTTGCGCATCGATGCGGAGCCACCGGCAGTAGGGACCCCGGCGTACGACTGGAGGAGATCCTTGAGGAGAAAGGGCACACCGGCGAAGGGACCGGAGGAGGGGCGGGCGGCCGCGGTTCGACCTTCGTCGTACATCGTGGTGATCACCGCGTTGAGCTGCGGGTTGAGCGCCGCCGTTCTGCGGATCGCTTCCTCCAGCAGATCGGCCGGGTGCACCTGACCAGAGCGGACCAACTCCGCCAACCCTGTCGCATCGTACTCCTCGTACTCGGCGAAGGGATTCATGAAGGAGGGTGTGGGAGGTGGGTCGTTGCGGAAGAAAGTTCTACCCGGTGCCCCCGTCGTTCGCTGAACGGGGGCCAGCCGGGTGAAACGCCGGCGGAGTCCGTCACAGGGACGGTCCGCCGGCCATCATCAGATGTGCAGCGGGTGGCCGAGCGCGGCGAGCGCGGCTTCCGCAACCGCTTCCGAAAGGGTCGGATGCGGATGCATGGCCCGGTCGATCTCCTCGACCGTCGCCTCGAGGTGTCGGCCGATCACGAACTCGGCGATGAGCTCCGTCGCGTGAGGGCCAACGATGTGAGCCCCGAGAATTTCCGAGTACTTGCGATCACGGATGACCTTCACGAAGCCCTCGGTGTCACCCGCGGTGAGCGCCCGCCCGTTCACCATCCAGGGGAACTTGCCGACCTGAACGTCATAGCCCTGCTCCCGAGCCTGATCCTCCGTGAGACCCACGGACGCGACTTCCGGATGGCAGTAGGTGCAGTTGGGGATGTTCTGGTAATCGATCCCAGCGTCGGGATTGCCGTGAATACCCTCGATGCACGCGACGCCCTCGTGCGATCCCTTATGAGCCAGGAGAGGAGGTCCGGCTACATCGCCAATAGCGTAGACGCCGTCGACGTTGGTGCGCATCTGCCGATCGACTGCAATGAAACCCCGGTCGGTCAGCTCCACTCCGGCCTTCTCGAGCCCGAGATCCTCGACGTTGGGCGCACGCCCGATCGCGGAAAGGACGCGGTCCACCTTCATCTGCTGCTGCTCGCCCTTCGCCGTGCGGAAGGAGAGGGTCACGCCATCACTGGCGACATCCGCCTTCTCGAGCTTCGCCCCGGTAAAGATCTCTATCCCGCGCTTCCGGTACGACTTCTCGACGACAGCCGCACACTCCTTGTCCTCGAGAGGAAGAATCCGATCGATCGCCTCGATGATCGTGACCTTCGCGCCGAAGGCGGCGTACACGTCGGCGAACTCGCAGCCGATGGCCCCCGCCCCGACGATGGCGAGTGTCTCCGGAGAGGTCTGCGCCATCATCGCGTCGGTGGAATCCCAGACGCGATCGTGATCGATCTTGAGGAAGGGCAGGTCACGCGGGCGGGATCCGGTGGCCACGATCACATGCTTCCCCTGAACCGTCTGCTTTTTACCATCCTTGAGCGACACTTCGACCTTGCCGCCGCCGGCGAGGCGACCGCGCCCGTCGATGTGCGTGATCTTGTGCTTCCTGAAGAGAGATCCGATCCCCTTCGTAAGCCGATTGGAGATGTCACGCGAGCGCTTCACCGCCTGCGCAAAGTTGGTCTTGACCTCGCCAACATCCACTCCGAATTCGGCGGCATGGCCGAGATGCGAGATCATCGCAGCGCTTTCGAGCAGCGCCTTGGTCGGAATGCACCCGATGTTGAGACATACCCCGCCGAGGAACTGCTCCTCGACGCACACGGTGCTGTATCCAAGCTGAGCAGCCTTGATGGCGGCGACATATCCCGCCGGCCCGCCGCCAATGACCACGATATCGTAGCTGTTTTCCGCCAATCTCCACCTCGGGTTGAGTGCGTTCCGAATCGCAATGGGCAACTTACTCAGCGGGAAGGGCGCCTGACAATGCAGATTTACTCCCGCCCCATCCTCCGCTTGAGTTCACGAAGACGATCCTCGACCTGCGCCCCGTCCGGATCCGGTCGAGGTGGCGGGGGCGTGTCCTCGATTTCCTCGAGCGCCGAAAGGTAATCGCTGCTGTGCCGGACCCGCTCCTCCATCCTTGCAAAATCGGAGAAGGGATCGGATTGATCGGGGGGCGGGGCTGTTCGCGCCTGGCGTGCAGCCGCCTGACGAAGCTGAGCGAGGAGGACGAAGCGGTTCGCGTCTGCCTCTCGATACCTGACCGTCATCTCCTCCGCCTCCCGGCGACGAAGTTCGAGTTCACCCTTCAACGCCTCCTTCTTCTGCCGGAGGATCCGCAGCTTGTCGCGATGTCGTGAAGCGAACTCGTCCGCGACGCGAACTGTCTCCGCATCACCGATGGTGCGGGCCATGTCGCCCCTCCGCTCGCAACTCGCCAGTGCCTCCTGCTCGCGGTCGACATCGGCTGAGGTGCTGAGGAGATCCTTCTCGAGGGAGGCGGCAAGCGCACGAACCGCGACCATCTCGCGGCGCATCGCGGTCAGAATCTCCGCGATCTGGTCCTCTGGCTCGCGGCGGCCAGCCTCGGCGCGGAAAGCGTCGAGGCTCTGACGGAAGATGCGGCGAAGGTCTTCGAGCATGTTTCTGGTTCGTCGATCGCTTGGCTGGGATAGAGTTGCTTCTGCCCTCCCTCCCGGAACGTTGCAGGAGGAGCCGCAGAACACCGGCACTGCTTATCCGCTCAGGCCGGAGTCGAACCTGCTGCGCAAGGCCCGAACCTTGCTCCCTCCACCCCCTCAACAGGGGCGATGGCCCCTCGGTTATCCACGCTCACCACCGCCTTCACGACAGCCATGCCGATAGAGCTTCGCTCGCTGGACGGATTGACCCGCGAAGAGCGTAAGTCGGTCACCCATGGGGACTTCTGGATACCCGAAGAAGAACGGGAAAAGTATAAGCGGGCTGTCGGAGCACTGAACCGTGGGGGCATCCCCTTCGTCGTCACCGGCGCGTACGCAATCTACGAGTATACCGGCATCTATCGCGAGACGAAGGACCTGGATCTCTTCGTCGAACCCCAGCACCTGATCGCCGCGATGCGACTGCTGCGTGACGAGGGCTTCCGCACGGGCCTGGAGCAGGCGCACTGGATCGCGAAGGCCACGCTCGGCGAACACTTCGTTGATCTGATCTTCGGCATGGGTAACGGTCTGGCGCTGGTCGATGCCGACTGGTACCGCTTCAGCAAGCCGGCGATCTTCGCGGCCCATCCAGTTCGGGTGGCGCCCGTCGAGGAGCTCATCTGGCACCGTCTGTTCATCGGGGAGCGTCACCGACAGGACATGGCCGACATTGTTCACCTGATTCTCTGCCAGGGGCACCGCATGGACTGGGATCGCCTCGTCGCGAAGACCGGTGAACACTGGCCTCTTCTTCTCGCTCAGCTCCAGATGTTTCACTACGTCTACCCGGAGGCAGAGGGCCGCGTGCCGCTCGAGGTCATGGAGGGCCTTCTGGAACGCGCGCACGATGAACTGAAACGCGAGCGCACCGGCAAACCCGTCACGAGAGGCACGCTGATCTCCCGGTTCAGCTTCACCATCGACGTAAAGGAATGGGGCCTGGCAGATGTGCGAAGCGAGTCGATTCGCCGGGCAGAACGAGAACCGATTATCGCCGAAATCGCGAACAGCGACGTCTGGGACGAGAAGTCGCAATGGATCGACGATTTCTTCAAGCGCATCGGTGACTCCGACGACAGCACCCCGCCCCCTCCCGGCTGATTCCGAACGGGGAGGGCGCGCGCCGCGGATGCGCCGGTGGTCTGCGCAGCCACGCACTGCCGGCCCACCCGCCCGACATCATTTCGGACGTCGCCGCGTTTTCTTCTTCACCGCCGCCGCCTTCGGCGAATGCTCTGGCGCGGCGGACTTCCCCGCCGATGACGACGATTTTCCGGTGGCCGAAGACGACCTGCCGGCCGACGATGGCTTCTTCGCTGAAGCGGCCGATCCGGAAATCTTTCTCGACCTCCGGCCCCGCCGGGCGGACGCCTGCACGGCTTCCAGCATCCGCATCAGCGCCGCCTCCTCAGGGTACAGCTCTGCAGACGCCTCCGCCTCGACCGGTCGATCCGTTTTCCGCATCACCCGCTCGATCGTCTCGCCGGCGAGGTAGCTCTCCAGCACAGCCGGGTGGATATACGCGCTCCGACAGATCGCCGGCGTGTTGCCCAATTCCGTCGAGACAAGCTTGCAGGCGAGAACGATGTTCTTCTCGGCCTCCCTTTCCGAAGCGGCCGCCCCGATATCCGCCAGAATGGTCGCGGCACGGACAGTCCCGCCCCACGTCCGGATATCTTTCGACGTGTACCGCCCGCCAAGGACCCTGTGCAGATAAGCGTTCACGTCACCCGCCGTCACATCGCGAAGCTCCCCCGTCGGGGACCGGTAGCGGAAGAGCCGCTCACCGGGCAACTCCATAAGCTTCGCGACGATCTCGACGAGCGGGGTATCGGCGACGACCCGCCGCTGGTGGATCTGCTTCTTCCCCACATACTGGAAGATGAGGTCATTCCCGGAAATCGTGAGGTGCCGCTTGTGAAGCGTCGCGATTCCGAACGTCCTGTTATGCACGGCGTACCTCTCGCTGCCGACCCGGAAGAACGCCCGGGCCATGAGACGGACGACCGTCGCGAGAACCTGATCCTGGCTCAGATCACCGGACCGGAGATGTTGGTTCGTCGTCGAGCGAAGGAGCGGAAGGGACTTTGCGAAGGGGAGCATCCGCCGGAACTTCCGCCGAGCCCGCAAAGAGACGAAATCGGGATGATACCGGTACTGCTTCCGTCCCGCCGCGTCGAAGCCGACCGCCTGGATCTTCGCGCTCGGATCGGGGTCGATCAGCACCTCCGTCCAGGCGGGCGGGATGGCCAGCTTCCGGATCCTGCGCAGGGCAGCTTCGGATCCGACCTCGCGACCATTTGCAGCCACATAGGTGAAGTCGTCGGGCGACGAACCGAGTCGCCTCCACATCCGCTTCTCAGGCATGGATGGTATCCGGAAGAGCTTCGGCGCGTCGTCTACTCGCCACGCGCCGCCATGCCCCGGGCGGTAGCAATCTCCGCTGGAGATCGGATCGGGTAGTAGGGCTCCCCCATCCTTTCGGCGACCGAACGCATGCTATCTGCCAGCTGATTGTACCGGTCGACGTAGCGATGGTTGCTGGATACAACCTGCCGCCACTCCTCCACCATCCGATTGCGCTCATTCACCCGAGCGTTGAAGTCGCTGAGCTCGTCCAGGTATTGCGAGCGGTCCCGACCCTGGGAGTAACGGCGTTCGAGATTCGCCAGATACACCCGGCCACGGATCAGCTCTTCATCCGCCCTGTGGATGGACTCCTGAAGGGTATCCGAGGCCACCTGCGTAGTGATCACGCCCAGGGCCGCATCTTCGAGGTCCGCTTCGAGCGCAATCAGCATCGCGCGTTCCGGAGCATGCTGGTGCCAGCGATAGTACTGCCAGCTGATCCTCCCTCCCACGACCACGAGCAGCGTGAGGGCGATGACGAGAAGCCTGTCGCGACCTCTCATCCCCCTGCGGCGGCCCCGTGTACCGACAGCTTTGATTTCATGCGCCCCGCCCGTTCAGAATCGTCCATTCATGGATCATCGTGGATGCCTGTCGTGGGGACGTCATCGGCATCATCTGCGGGCTGACGACCATCCGTCACATCCGCCGTCTGCTACGCCTCGTACACCAGAAACTCTTCCCAGGCCCAGGCGAAAGGAGCAGGACCCTCTGCCGCCAGCAGCACTCGCTGCGCCCCGATCTCGCAAATGAGGAAACCCGCGACGAGCGCCTTCGCATGGCATGCATACTGCACCGTAAACACCGCTCGAACAACACCTTACGATCCTGAGCAAAACCCATGGCCACTCAAAAACGCGAGATCTATCGGCCGCGGAGGCGATCGGAACGGGCGCGTCGCAGAAGACGCAGCGGACGGTACGATCCTCATGCGAACCCGATCGGGGTACTCCGTCGACGCTGGCCCCGCATCTATGATGGACCCGAAGAGTCGGATGACGGCACCACTGGCCGCGAGCGTCGTGCCGTCGATCTGATCCCTCTCCCCACCGGAGGTCGATCTCACCTTCGCCGGCGCACTGGCATGGCGAGCCTGAGGAACTACCCTCTGCGCAATGGCCTCATCGGACTTGCGGTCGCAGGATCGGCGGCACCCATCGCAGTAAACCGGTACCAGCAGGCGCTGAGAACGGATCCCTCCCACGAGGCCGGGAGCTCGCAGGCTTCCAGGACGACCGGGAAACCGGATGAGGCGCTGAGCAGCCACTGGCAGAGCCTTGCTGATCAGGAAGCGAGTGCAGCCGCGGAACGGGAGGAGGCGATCGGCGAGAGCATTGATCTTTATGCTGAATTCGGCCTCGATCGCGAGCTCGCCGGAACGATCTACGACACCGCCGTCGAGAATGACATCGACCCGGCCGTCGCCTTCGGACTCGTCCGCGCCGAAAGCTCGTTCCGGAACAGCTCGACGAGCCCGGTGGGCGCCATCGGCCTGACCCAGCTGATGCCGAAGACGGCATCCTGGCTGCAACCCGGCGTGACGCGCGCCGAACTCCGCGACCCCGCCACGAATCTCAGCATCGGCTTCCGCTATCTGAAGCAGCTGATCGACAAGTACGAGGGTAACGAGCGCCTCGCTCTAGTCGCGTACAACCGGGGCCCCGGCACCGTCGACCGCGAGATCCGTCGTGGGCGCAACCCCGATAATGGCTACGCGGATTTCGTCCACGGCAAGGAGGACCACGGCCACTCCCTCTATACCAAGCGGTAGGAAGAACCTCTCAGCCGCCGCTCACGCTTTCCGGTTTATCGCGTCGCCTGGACGCGGCGCCCCGCAACAGCAGCGGGGCGCCGTCCGGCAGCGTTCCCGTCGCGGATCATTCGTTCGGTAGCAGCCCCGAGATGAGATACAACCACTCCCATCGGCCGTCGGGCCGGCGTCGGAACCCGGTCCTCAGCCCGCGGTAGGTCGTCGACTCGGTGAAGGCGGGTGGCGCCGACCAGATCACGGTATCCCGCGTCGAAAGCCCCTGATCGAGCAGCGCCGGGAGCCGGCTCAGCGAAGCGAGATTTTCAGACTGCCAGACTTCGAGCGCCATCGCAGGAGTCTGAGGACCGATCAGCGACTGTGTGAAGTCGGGGACCATCACCGGTAGAAGTTGGTCGAGTCGCTCCTCCTCGGCGGCCATCCGAAGAGAGAGCACGAACTCCGCCAGTGTCCCCCAGGCCGCGACCTCCGGCGCATAGGCGCGGTAGACCACGTCCGACTCGCTCACCAACCCATCGACCGGAACGACGCACATCGCACATCGGACACGGAGCCCCCCTGCTTCGACGCCCAGCACCTCCAGTCGGGTGAAAGGCCTGAGCACAACCGTCCCCTCGCCCCTCTCCTGGAGGAAGCGGATCCCCTCTCTCGCCGTCCAGGCGATATCAAAGGGCGCCGGCTCCAGGTGCTCCGCAGCATGATCCGGCGTTGCGGTTGATACCGTCGTCCCGCTCCCTGATAAAGCGCACCCACCGAGAAGAAGCAGCGCCGAGAGTTTCCTGATCATTCGCAGAAGTGTACAGAAACGGATGGGCAACGACGTTTGCCGAGCCCCGATTATCGGGTAGATTGGCGGTGATAGACCCTCTCTCGAAAGATCAAGTGCGGAACCCGATCGTTCTCGTCTGCTCGGTAGAGCTCGAACTTTCACCCCTGACCCGTCGCCTGCAGAACCTCCGCCCCTTCGCCTGCGGCGGCAGGCAGGCGTGGCTTGGAGACGTCGACGGAACGCCGTGTGTGGCGTTCGCAGCGGGGATGGGGAAGACGAACGCGGCACACGGACTGACGGTTCTGCTCGAACGCGTCGAGACGTCCGCCATCATCGGGTTCGGCGTCGGCGGCGCCTATCGGCGCAGCGGCCTCGAAATCGGCGATGTTGCGATAGCTACTGGAGAGGTTTACGGGGACGAAGGAGTCGCAACGCCGGATGGCTGGATCTCCAGCGAAGGCATCGGGATCCCGCTCATCGGCGGAGATGACCCGCGCTACAACGATTTCCCCGTCGACGAACAGCTCACGACGCTCCTGGCGACGGCCGGCCCGGTGAGCGGCAGAATCGCGCAAGGCACCTTCGTCACCCTTTCCTGCTGCTCCGGCACCGCGGCGGCGGGCGACGAGATCGCCGAGCGCTTCGGCGGCATCTGCGAGAGCATGGAGGGCGCGGCGTATGCCCACATCGCCGCGCTCTACTCGCTTCCCTTTGCCGAGGTCCGCGGAATAAGCAACCTTGTCGTTGAACGGGATCTGACCACGTGGCGGCTTCGTGATGCAGCCGAAGCCGCCGCCGAACGTGTGGTCGCAGGGCTTCGCAGCGCCCCATCTCTGCCACTCTCGCGCGGCCAGCACTTCGCTGGCGCGCCTCCGTCGGAATTCATCCCCTGATCCTGGCCTGGCCGGTGAAGAAGATATCGCTCGGATTCTCGCCCTGTCCCAATGACACCTTTGCCTTTCACGCCCTGACGCACCGCCTCTCGGCGTCGACGGGGCTGCTCTTCGATGAGCCGCGGCTGGAAGATGTCGAGACGCTGAACAAGCTGGCGCTGGACGGGCTTCTCGACGTTACGAAGGTGTCCTATGGCGTCATCCCCTTCATCCTCGATCGCTACACGCTGCTGCATAGCGGTGGCGCGCTCGGAAGGGGGTGCGGTCCCCTGATCGTCGCGCGTGACCCCGACGTTGCCTCGCAACTCGGAAGCTGCCGGGTCGCCATCCCCGGTCGCATGACCACAGCCAACCTGCTCTTCCGACTCTTTGAGCCGGACGCCCCGGAAGGTATCGAACTCCCCTACGACCAGATCATGCCGGCGGTGGTATCCGGCGACGTCGATGCGGGGCTGATCATCCACGAGTCCCGCTTCACCTACTCGTCCCACGGTCTCGTAAAAATCCTGGATCTTGGAGATTGGTGGGAACGGGCGACCGGCTCCCCGATCCCCCTCGGGGCGATTGTCGCGAAGCGGGAGCTCGGAAGAATGATCCCCGTCATCGATCGCGCCATCCGTAGCTCCGTGGAATACGCATTCGAGCATCCGAGCGCATCCGCCGATTACGTGAGGGCCCACGCGCAGGAGATGTCGGAGGAGGTGACGCGTCAGCACATCGAGCTGTATGTCAATCGTTATACAGTAGATCTCGGGGAAGAGGGGAGGACGGCGATCACCGACCTGATGGAGCGCGCACGCTCAGCCGGCCTGCTGCCGCTGACCGCAGCCGACCCTTTCAACGACGGAAGGCGTTTCTAGCGCTTCGCACGGCGCAGCCAGTCGGACGTCATGAGCGGCCGGAGGCGAAGCAGGAAAGGAATCGTCCAAAGCGTCTGTCCCGATCATCAGTAGCCGTAATGACCGACGTCCGGCTCGTTGGCGAACTTCCGGAAGGCTTCGTCCACATCATCCTCCTCTTCGAGGAAGCGGCGCAGGCGACGGAAGGAAAAGCGGAGCATCCGCTCGCGCAGAAGGGCGTCTGGCGGGGTCGGAGGGAACATCCAGGCGGGGAGATAGCGGTCGACAGCGGGGGCTTCTGCGGTGGTGCTGACGCCGTCGGCCGGGGGTGCGACACCGAGTCCTGTGCGCACCAGCTCGAAGCCCACAGCCGGGTCGAGGCCCTCCTCCCAGGCGATGTCATAGAGGAACTCGGCAAGATCCAGAGGCACACCCTCGGCAACGGCTTCCTCGAGGATCGAGCTTCGCCGACTGTCGAGCTCATCCAGGCTGACGCCATCCTCAATCGTCGCGCGGAAAAGTGCGGAGCTGCCGAAGTAGGTGTCTTCGCCACGCCGGCGACGACGACGCTCCCGGAACCCTTCGAGGATCCGCTGCGCACTCTGCTCCCTGCTGTCGGGGGTTTCGCGGCTGTCAGGGCTTCGGGAGAGATCGGGCGTCCGGGAATCGTCCGGCATTTTCGTCCCCACTTTCGGTTCGCGATGCAGATCTTCAGCTCGGGTCTCGCGTGAAGCCGAAGGAGCAAGCGACGGACCACAAGAGGGCGTCATGACACAACTTCCAGGGGGGCGCGATCTTTGCACCCCGGCAGCTCTCAATGCGGGAGGGTCAAAGCTAGAAGGCCCTCCGCGCAACGACTCTGGCGACGACAGGCGTCGGCGGCGGCCGCTGGCCGTCTCATCCATCCTGCGGCATCGGGACTCCCCTCTCCGGACGATGCGGATCCCTTCCGCGCGTGGGAGTTGCACTCCCGAAAGTCATCTACACGTTACCGATGTTCGGAGGAGCATGCTAAAGCGAATCGTTCGACCTGCTGAAGCGGCCTGGGCCCTCGCCTTCGGGCTGCTTGCGGTGGGTCTGCCGGGAACGGCCTCTGCCCAGTATTTCGGGCAGAACCAGGTCCAGTACCGTTCATTCGACTTCCGGGTCCTGCAGACGGACAACTTCGATATCTACTTCTATCCTGAAGAGGAGGAAGCGACGCGGGATGTCGCGAGGATGTCGGAGCGATGGTACCGCCGCCTTTCGGACATCCTCGGCCACGCTTTTACCGAGCGTCAGCCGGTGGTGATGTACGCCACCCACCCGCACTTCCAGCAGACGAACATCGTCGGTGCGATCAGCGAGGGGACGGGTGGTGTGACGGAGGCGTTCAAGCAGCGGGTCGTGATGCCCTTCTCCTACAGTTACGAGGAGACGGACCACGTTCTTGGCCACGAGCTCGTTCACGCGTTCCAGTACGACATCTCCGGGCTGGGCCGTGCGGGTGGCGGAATCGAGGCTGCGGCAGCCCGCTTCCAGGTGCCGCTCTGGTTCGTCGAAGGGATGGCGGAGTATCTGTCGGTCGGTCCGATCGATCCACACACCGCCATGTGGCTGCGGGATGGCGCCCTCCGCGGGGACATCCCGAGCATCGAGCGGATGACGAATGACCCCAACATCTTCCCCTATCGCTGGGGTCAGGCGCTCTGGGCCTACGTCGGTGGCCGCTGGGGCGATGCGAGTATCGGTCAGATCCTTCGCCTGACGGGCGAGGGCGTGCCCTATCCGCTCGCATTCCAGCAGATTCTCAACATCTCGCTCGACGAGCTTTCCGGGGATTGGCACGCGGCGATCCGCCGGGCATACCTCCCGATGCTCGCGGAGCGGCCGGAGGCGCGTGAAGTCGCGGAGCCACTCATTACCGGGGAAGGTCGGGGCGGCAGACTCAACGTCGCGCCGGTTCTGTCGCCGGATGGTGAATGGGTTGTCTTCCTCTCCGAGCTCGATTTCCTCGATGTGCAGCTCCACCTCGCCAACGCGCGGACCGGTCAGGTCATCCGCACGCTGCAGAAGGGTACGGCGTTCGACCAGCACTTCGGGAGTCTTCGTTACATCAGCTCGGCGGGCACCTTCTCCCCCGATTCGCGGCAGTTCGCGTTCTCGGCACTGCGGCGCGGGGCGGACGTCATTGTGATCGTCGATGTGGAGCGGGCGTCGCGCGTAAACGAATTCAGGATCCCCGGCGTCGATGAAATCACCAATCCGACCTGGTCGCCGGATGGCCGGAGCATCGTGTTCACCGGCCTCGTCGGCGGGATCGCCGATCTGTACCTGCTCGACGTGCCGACGGGCAATGCGACGAAGCTCACGGACGACAAGTACAGCGAGCTTCACCCCTCCTTCTCACCGGACGGCTCGCGGATCGCATTCGCGACCGACCGCGGGCCGACGACGGACTTCAACACGCTCAGCTACGGGCCGTATACGGTTGCGGTGATGGAGCTGGAGAGCCGCAGGATCACGCCCGTCATGGGTATGGCCGGCGAGAAGAATATGAACCCGCAGTGGACGTCGGATGGGAACGGCCTCTACTTCATCTCGAATCGGACCGGGATCCCGAACATCTACAGAGTCGACATCGCGTCGGGCGCGCTCGCGCAGGTGACCGACCTCTTCATCGGGGTCAGCGGAATCACCGATGTGAGCCCGGCGATGACGGTCGCGCGGGATGGCAGCCGTCTGCTCTTCACCGAATTCTTCGACAATGGCTACAACATCTACTCTCTGAGCGATGCGGGTGATCTCGCGGGTGAGCCTGTCGAACTGATGACGGTCGCCGAGGCGGATAGCGCGCTGCCGAACTACGCGCTGCTCCCGCCCGTTCCCCGGCCCGTTGAAGGCCCTTACAACCGGGTGACGCAGAGCCTGCAGAACTCCCTGAATGGTCTGCCCTCCGCCCAGCAGGCGGCGGCATGGGAGGTCGTGCCGTACCGTCCGAAGCTGGGCCTCGACTACCTGGGCCAGCCACAGGTCGGCGTCGCGTACGGCGGCAGCGCCTTCGGGGGTGGCGGCTTGTATGGCGGCATCTTCGGGATCTTCAGCGATGTCCTTGCCCGACATCAGATGGGGTTTGCGGTTCAGGCTCAGGGTCAGCTCGATGAGGTGGGCGGCGCTCTGCAGTATATCAACCAGCGGGAGCGCTGGAATTTCGGCGGCGCGGCCCAGCGTGTTCCGATCGTGTATGGCGGCTACATGGAAGGAACCGATCCGGAAGACCCCGGCATCTACCTGCAGCGGATCGCCAGGATCCGGCTGTTCGATACGAGTTTCCAGGGCTTCGCGCAGTATCCCTTCTCGAGGCAGCAGCGCGTCGAGTTCAGTGCGGGGATGCGCCGCCTGAGTCAGGACGTCCGCTTCCTCGACTATGCGTACGATGCCGCCACCGGTGCACCGATCGGCTGGCGCGAGCACGGAGAGGACGGAATCAGCCTGAATCTCTTCGAGACCTCTGCCGCGCTGGTGTACGATTCATCGCTGATGGGGTACACGTCGCCCTTCGCGGGTCAGCGTTATCGGCTGCAGATCGCGCCGACCTTCGGCGAGCTGACGCTGCTCCAGGCCCAGGCGGATTACCGGCGCTATCAGTTCTTCAATCCCTTCACCCTCGCCGCCCGAGCGCTGCACATCGGCCGGTATGGACCCGATTCCGAAGCGGCTCCGGGTGAGACGCAAATCTTCCAGGACATGTACCTGGGCCAGCCCTGGTACGTCCGCGGCTATTATGGCGCGTGGGAGGATTGTCAGAGCCGCAGCCAGGAGGGTGGTGCCGGGGCAGCAAGCAGCTGCGCGGTGCTGCAGCAGCTTCTTGGAAGCCGGCTCGGGGTTGTGAGCGCGGAGCTGCGCCTCCCTCTACTCCAGCCTCTGATGATCGGCGGCCTGGTGATCCCCTTCGAGACCTTCGTCTTCGGTGACGCGGGCCTCACCTGGTCCCGCTCGACGACGCCGACCCTGACCCGCGGCGTCCCGGGCGACCCCTTTGAGCGAGGGATCATGACAAGCGCGGGCGTCGGCGCGCGCATCAATGCCCTGGGTCTGGTGGTGGTTGAAATCGACTATGTGAACGGCTTCCAGCGCGACCGGGGGTGGCACTGGCAGTTCAGCTTCGCCCCGGGCTTCTAGAGAGACTGACGGCTCCCGGTGACGGCTCCACCCCGCAACCTGCGGGGTGGGGCTTCTTCAATTCGGGCGAGCGGAGAGCCTCGAAGGGCTCGCCCGCCGGCTTCATGCCCGGCCCGAATGCTTTGCGAATACCAGGATGGACGACTCGACACTCAGCGCCGACCGGGCCGCCAAGCGGAGGGCGATCCTCGCCTCCGCCATCGAGAATTTCGCGGCGCGCGGCTTCTTCAACTCGCGCACCCGTGACATCGCACGATCGGCGGGAGTCGCCGAAGGCACCATCTATCTGTACTTCGAGGGAAAGGACGATCTTCTGCTGACCGCCTTCCGCGAGAAGGTTTCGGAGTTCTGTGAAGCAGTCGATGCGTTGCTCGCGGAGGGGGGGCGGTTCCCGGAAAAGCTGGGGCGCTTCGTGGAACTGCAGTTTGCGGGAATCGAGGCCGATACGAATCTTGCGACGGTGCTCCTCCTCGAATCACGACAATCGTCGAAGTTCTACGGGGCACCGGTTCGGGAGGTCCTGCGGGAATACGCCGCGGCCGTCGATCGCCTTCTGCTCTCCGGTCTCGCCGAGGGAACGGTTGCAGAAGATATCGATATTCCCCTCGTCCGGCGGATGCTGATCGGAAGCCTCGGCGAGATCGAGGTCGATTGGCTGCTCGGGCCGCAGACCCAGCCTCTGACGGCGCAGGCTGCCGCGGTCGCGCGGGTGTTCCTTCGTGGGATCGTTTCGCGTCCTGATGCCTGAACCTGCCGCCAATCCGGGCGCCGCGGGCGTATCCCTGACCCTCGACATCTCGCAGGAGGGTATCGCGACGCTGAGTTTCGCGACATCCCGCGGCTCCGCGATACCCCTCGGTGTGAAGCTCCTGCGCGAACTCGAGCTCAAGCTGCAGGAACTGGAGGATGAGAGCGCGCACGAGCGGGTCCGCCTGCTCGTCATCCGGAGCGCACCTCCCCACCCCACACTGTCTGGGTACGACCTCGAGGAGATCCGGGCGCTCTCCGGGGGCGGCATCGTCGGGTGGTCGCACGAGGGACAGGCAATCCTTCGGCGGCTCGAGCAGCTCCCCTTCCCGAGTGTGGCCCTCGTGCAGGGGGGTTGGGCCGGCGGCGCGGCCGAACTGGCCCTCGCCTGCTCCTATCGGGTGGCAGCCGCCATGCCGGAAGCGCGCCTCGCATTTCCTCAGACGCGGCGGGGCCTGCTCCCGGCATGGGGGGGAACCGTGCGGCTGCCTCGTCTCGTGGGGCTTCACGCGGCTTTGCGGCTAATCCTTACCGGCGATCCGATCGAAGCGCGGGAGGCGCGGGACCTCGGCCTCATCGACCGAATCATACCGGTCGACGCCTTTGATGAGCGTCTTGAACGCCACCTGAAGAAGCTGGCCAGCTCCGGCGACCGTCGGTTGAAGCGCAGACGGAAGCTTGGGCGAAGGCTGGTCGAGGACACGGCACCCGGCCGAAGGCTGC
>CAYRLB010000020.1:0-2075 GCA_964424945.1 uncultured Gemmatimonas sp. | reverse complement strand
AGACGGAAGCTTGGGCGAAGGCTGGTCGAGGACACGGCACCCGGCCGAAGGCTGCTCGGGGCGCGCGCCGTCCGCCGACACCTTGCCGACGGATCGGCGACCCTCGCGGCGCGCCTCGCACTCGAACTGATGGTCGAAACGTGCGCGCTCCCCCTCGCGCAGGCATTCGATCGGGAATCCGCAATGGCGGGCGAGCTGATCGTTACGAACGAGACCCAGGGCCGCCTACACTCCGAGCGGGTCACCGAGCTTGCCGCCACACCGGCGGCGGCGTGGGAGGAAACGGAGGCTGCCGCAATCATCGGCGGTGGTCAGATGGGGAGCGATTTCGCGCGTTTTCTCATCGCCGGAGGAACGCCGGTCCGTATCAAGGACGCTCGCGATGTCGCACGAATCGCTGTGGCGCGGACACGAGCGAGGATCGAATGGGAGGTGAAGCAGGAGCATCTCACGGAGGAGGAGGGCATCAGCCGCGCGGCGATGGTCGAGGCGGCGACCGGCTTTGGCGGCTTTGGCCTGCTCGACCTCGCCATCGTCGTTCCGGATGGAACGCCGGGAGATGTCGGCGCGCTCCTGGCCGAAGTGGAAGGGCACATCAGGGAAGATTGCCTTCTGGCGTTCCACGACTGGACCCTGCCGCCGGCGGCTCTTCAGGCGAAACTCGCTCGGCCGGACCGCAGCTTCGGGATCGGGACGGCGCTTCCCCTCGACCGTTACCCACTTCTGGAAATCGTTGCGGGGCCGGAGACCTCTGCGGAAAGTCTCGACGCCGCGCGGCAGCTCGCATCCCGGGGAGGGATGACGCCGGTGGTCGTTCGCGCTCCGACCCCGACACCCTGGCTGCGGCTCATCAGCGTCTATTTTGCGGAGGCGGCACGAATCCTCGAAGAGGGTATCCCGGTCGATGTTATCGACAATGCGATGGAGGATTTCGGCTTCGTGCTCGGACCCTTTCGCCGCATCGACGGGATCGGGACACGCCGCGTTCGCCGGATCCTCGATGACGTCTCCGACTCGATCGGAGCGCGCGCGAACCCCGGAAGAATCTTCCGAGGCATCGCCGAAGAGGGCCGAACCTTCTACCGGTATCGCAACGGCCGCCCGGCCGGGCTGGCTCCTGAGCTTCCCGAACCTTCCGACGGAGAGGACAGCTCGCCGGACGACGTTACCCGCTGGATCCAGCAGCGAATCCTCCTGCTGCTGATCGATGAAGCCGCGCGAATCGTACAGGATGGATGTGTCAGCGACCCGGCAGACCTCGAGGCGATTGCACTGATCGGGCTGGGCTTCCCCCGCGAGCATGGCGGACTCCTCTACTATGCCCAGACGATCGGGCTCGAGCGCATCCTGAACGGTCTGCGGAAGGCGGAGCACGAGATCGGGCCGCACTTTGCCCCGTCTCCGGCCCTGATCGATCTGAGTGGCGCCGGTGGCGGGTTTTTCGCCGATCCGGACACAGCTTCTGGACATGCTTCCGCCCCGATGCTAGAATGACGGGTCGAGTCCGGAAATTCGATATCGTCCGCGGCGCGGCGCCGCATTCTGACACCTGACCGCACCATGGCTGAGCTGAACCACACCCAGGAGATCGATAACGATCCGGAACCGGATTACACCACCGGCGAGATGATTCTCTGGATGGTAGGAATCCTGGCGATCCCCCTCGTCCCGATTCTCATGGTCTGGTTCCTGACGCCATGGAGCGGGATGCAGTAGGCGGAAGATGAAGCCTCCGATCGATTCGGAGGCTTTTTTCTTCCCCGTCTCCCGCCGTTCTCCCACTGAAAGTTGAAATCCAGGCGTCTGCCGCTCCCGCCACCACTTTCTCAGGGATGGCGTCTATCCGGCTCTGATGCATGGTCGCGATCCTAGCTGGTGATTTTCAGATCCGGTGTGAGAGACAGTCAGCCACTTTCCAGCCAGTGCGAAGCTAAAGCCCTTGACGCGACATTCGCGCGCCGCTAGTGTATTAGCGAACCAGTACACTATGACGGAATGCTTCTGACGATTGATCCATCCGACTCCAGGCCGATCTACGTCCAGATCATGGATGAGATCAAGCGGGCGCGGGTGGT
>CAYRLB010000019.1:17303-39743 GCA_964424945.1 uncultured Gemmatimonas sp. | reverse complement strand
ACATGCCGGAGCATCTCCGCGCGAAGTACCAGTACTTCACGCAGGCGGATATCGGGCGATTGAGGGGGACAGGGTACGACCGGAAGATAACGCCCCTGGATGAGGCGGTGCGGGACTACGTCAGGAACTATCTGCTGCCCGATCAGCGATTGGAGCCGGGCAGCGGTCGCTGAGGCCGGCGGCCGGGCGTCAGTTGGCGCCCGGCTCGTAGCTCCTGAGGTAGAGGGAAAGTGACCCCACTACCGGCACCCGGCTGCGGAGCTGCACGAGAAGGCGGCGCGAGTCGTCGGTGAAGTAGAGCTCCGCCTCACCCCCCTCGCCGAAGAGACCGTCCGTCTGGATGATCGGCTGCACCACGATCGTCGAGAAGGTCCCCGCCGGCACATTCACCGTCTCCTTCCGCAGCACCCGGAGTACCACCGGGTTTCCATCTTCCTTGAAGTACCTGGGGATCGTGTACGTCTCGCCGACCCTGAGCGGAAGGGTGCGCGCGTAGAAGATGAACGACACATCGTCCAGTGGGCGGTTCGTGGGGATGGTCCCCGTCTCGCCATTGTCGGTTCGGCGGAAGGTGCGGCTCTCGGGGAAGAAGTCGTACGTCCGCTTGCGCTTGAAGCGCAGCTCGTTCTGGTCCTGGTCGAAGCGTCGGGAGAAGAGTCCCTGGGCATCGATCCAGCTTTCGAAGCGGGTATCGACACGGGCAAGAGGAATCCCCCCTCGCACATGGAGGCGAGTGCGGTAGGTCAGGAATCCGTTCACCCGCTCCATCCCCACCACTTCGAGCGTACCGGACCCCACCGAAATGGAGCCGAGCTTCACCTGATACTCAGCCTTCTCCCCAGCGGCGAAGGGGATCGGGATGCTTGGCCCGGGGTCATTCGCTGCCGCAGCCTGCGCTGCCGCCCCGGTCGAAAGGAGCGTCAGGCCGGCGAACGCGCCGATCGCTGCGGCGAGCCGCAGAACCCTTCCTCCGGGCTGCTGCCGAGTTTTGTACTCCATGACATCTTCAAGCTGGTTCAGGAGTTGGCGGCGTTGCCGGTCTGCTACGAAGCCGACGGCTCAACTGCCAGACTCGGACCAGTGTATTCCAGGGTTGAAAGCGCGACTCGCGTTGTCGCATCCGATGGCGGCGTGCAACCTCGACGCCCTCCGTCCGCCTTGAATGCGGGCTGACGGCCATCAGGAGTTCCAGATTCGCTGCCCATCCATCGCTGGTGAGCAGTGGCGAACCGCCCGTCTCGGCGAGCGTCCGCTTGAGCACGCTCACCCGATATGCGCGGAAGCCGCTCACCGGATCGAGAGATCCGGCAGGGAGCGCCACACCCTTCAGAATGAGGGGGATCCCCTTCCGGGTGAGTCGGAACGAACGTGGAACGTCCACCTCGGCGCCCACCACTGCGCCCTCGACGATGTCCGCGCCCCCCTCGATCCTGCGAATGAGTGTCGGGATATCCTCCGGGCCTTCCGTGAAGTCCGCCTGAAGGGTGATGACGACATCCCGCCTGGGGTGCGTCGCCCGTTTCACCGCCTCGCGGATCAGCCTCTCGAGCGACGCTGCGTAGCCTTTCTGCTCATCCTGACGAAGCACCGTCAGCGGGAGTACCCGGGCATACGGACGGAGAACGTCCTCCGTGCCGTCGGTGGAGCCGTCGTCGAGAACGAGGATCTCGTAGTCGCGCGGCAGCTCCTCCATCACTCTCCGGATCTTCCAGAGCAGGACACCGACGGTTGCGGCCTCGTTGTAGGCCGGAATGCAGAAGTAGATCACAGACGTCCCGGTTGCGGAATCATCCTGCTCATGTGCAGCCAGGGGTGGTCAGCCGCCCTGCCTGCCGTGCGATGTAGTACCGGTTACAGCGGAAGGTAGTTCCTTGGCCGGAGCGTTCTTCCAGCGTTTGTGAAGCCAGAAATACTGACCCGGGTCGACCCGGATCTCATCCTCGAGCCGCCGTGCAAGCTCGGCGGTGAGACGCTCCACATCTGCTTCGAGCGAGCCGGTCCGCTCGACGGATACACGGCTGCCCGTCAACTGATAGCGGCCATCCGGAAGGGCCCGGCAGGCTGCAGCGAAGAGGGGAGAACCCAGGCGAAGCGCGAAGAGGGCGGGCCCACGATGGCTGCTTGCGGGTGTCCCGAAGAAGGGCACCATTACGCCGGACGCCCCAGCGTGCTGGTCCGCGACGATACCGACACTCTTGCCCGAGAGCAGGGTGCGAGGGACCTGACGCGGTGCGTCCCGCATCTCGATCGTCTCGATCCCGAGCGCCGAGCGCGCCCCTTCGATCCGCCTGTTGATGAGCGGGTTGCTCAGCCGTTTGACGATCGCTTCGATGGGAACGCCACGCGCGGCGACCGCGGCCGCAGCGAGCTCCCAGTTTCCGTAATGGCCGGTCGCCAGGATGACGCCCTTCCCCTCGGCCATAGCTTCCTGGAAGGCGGCCCAGTCTGCGTCCGGGATCTCGACGCGCTCGCGGACCTGCTCGCGATCGAGCGTCGAGAGGCGGATCATCGCCACGACCTCCCGGCCGAGATGACGGTAGGTCTGCCTGAGGGCATCCCGGATCCAATCTTCATCGGCGTCCGGGAAGGCGCGCCTCAGATTTGCCTCGGTCACCTCCCGGCGGATGCCGAGTGGGGAGAGGATGAGCTGGCCCAGGCGCTCACCGAAGCGCTCCGCCCTTCTGCGGCCGACATGACTCAGCGCCCACTCGATCGTCCGGGCGATGGCAAACTCGGCGCGATGCTGCAGCGTCGGCTTCTTCACGCCTGGTCCCCGCAGATGCCGCGGACCGCGCGCCGGGGCGGAACATCCAGCGCCCACGACCAGCGCTCGAAAGCATCCCGAGCGATTCGCCGGCCGGAATGGAAGACGCCGGGATCCTTCCGAGCATAAGCCCCGCCTGGCATGGGGAGGATCCTCGAAGTCGACGGATCAGGCACGGAAGTGGTCTCGCACTGCCCGGACGACCGCAGCACGCTGTTCCTCGGTCAGCTCCGGGAAAATGGGCAAGGAAAGGACTTCGCGGCACGCGCGCTCCGACTCCGGAAAGTCCCCCTCCCGATAGCCGAGATGCCGAAAACACTCCTGCAGATGGAGCGCGACAGGATAATAGACGGATGAGCCGACGCCCCGATCCTTCAGCGCCGCCTGCACTTCGTCCCGGCGCCCATCGCGAACGCGGATCGTGTACTGATTGTAGATCGATTCGTTCGTCTCAGGCACGAAAGGGGTGACGATCTCGTCGAGATCCGCGAACGCATCGTCGTAGAATCGCGCGTTCTCCCGGCGCGCATCACTCCACGCCTCGAGATGCGGAAGTTTGACGCGGAGTACTGCGGCCTGGAGAGCATCGAGGCGCGAATTGAAGCCGACCACCCCATGATGGTACATCTGCCGACCGCCATGGACACGAAGCTCGTACAGTGAACGCGCGAGTTCTTCGTCATTCGTGACGATCATCCCGCCGTCGCCGAATCCGCCCAGATTCTTGGTCGGGAAGAATGAGAATGCGCATGCATCGCCGAGGGTGCCGGTCGTGATCATCGTCCCCTCGTCGCCCGACGACGCCCGCTGACGCGCGCCGATCGCCTGGGCCGCGTCCTCCACGATCGCCACGCCGTGACGATCGCCGATCTCCCGGAAGTCGGCCATCGCCGCCATCTGACCGAACAGATGCACGGGTACGATCGCCCGCGTGCGCGTTGTGATCGCGCTCTCCGCAGCGTCGGGTGCCAGGTTGAAGGTGTCCGGCTCGATGTCGGCGAAGACGGGACGCCCCCCCGCGTTGTGGATCGCCCCCGCGGTCGCAAAGAAGGTGAAGGGCGAGGTCACGACCTCCTCCCCCTGCTCGACGCCGACGCCGCGATAGGCGAGGAGCAGAGCATCGGTGCCGCTCGCGCAGCCTATTGCGAAGCGGACGCCGAGCAGTTCAGCGACTTCCCGCTCGAAATCCTCGACGACGGGCCCGAGGATGAAACGCTGGTCCTCGATGACCTGCAGCACCGCCTCCTTCAGAGGCTCGGCCAATGCCTGGTACTGGGGGATGAGGTCGAGCAGGGGAACGTTCATTCGATCATATCTCCAACCCGGGTGATGTCCCGGAATTCCGTTTCAGACGTCATCCTTCAGAGCCGGCAACCACGCTTCTGCATCGTGGTTCAGTTCGCCCGGCGAGCGGACCCGCGCAGGCCGCTACGCAGATTCCGACGGCGCTGTGGCCGAGGGTTCATCGTCGAACTGCATCCGGTACAGCCGCTCATACATACCGCCGCGCGCAAGAAGCTCCAGATGCGAGCCACGCTCGACGATCCGCCCCCGGTCGATGACCAGGATCTGGTCGGCGTTCCGCACCGTGGAAAGCCGATGCGCGATGACGAGCACCGTCCGGTGCTGCATCAGTTCGTCGATCGCGCTCTGCACGAGATGCTCGCTCTCCGTGTCCAGGGCGCTCGTCGCTTCATCGAGAATCAGAATCGGCGGATTGCGGTAGAGTGCCCGTGCGATCGCGAGGCGCTGTCGCTGCCCTCCCGACAGTCGGACGCCCCGCTCCCCCACGAGCGTGTCATAGCCGTCGGGCAGCTCCACGATGAAGTCGTGTGCGTTGGCCGCCCGCGCGGCCTCTTCCACCCCGGACTGCAGCGGATCGTCCGAGCCGTATGCGATGTTGGCGCGGATCGTATCGTGAAAGAGGATGGTCTCCTGAGTCACAATCCCCATCAGGGAGCGCAGCTCCTCGAGGCGCACCTCCCGGATATCGAGGCCATCGACCGTGATCCGGCCCGAGGATGGATCGTGGAAGCGTGGCAGCAGATCCGCCAGCGTGCTCTTCCCTCCCCCGCTCGGCCCCACCAGCGCGACGACCTCGCCGGGTCGAATCTCGAGCTCCACATCCTGGAGCACCGGCTCGCCCGGCTGATAGGCGAAACCGACCTTCTCGAAACGTACGGCGTCGCGGAACTCCGGCAGCGGCTTCGCGCCCGGAAGGTTCCGGATTTCTTCCGGGGTGTCGAGGATCTCGAAGACGCGCTCCGCGGCGGCGAGCCCGGGCTGAACCGTCGCCGGGAATTGGCCGAGGAATTTTGCGGGTGCCATCAGCTTCATCGCGAGGCCGAGGCACACGAGGAAGGCGGCCGCATCGAGGGAGGCCTCCTCGAGGACGAGAAAGCTCCCGTACCAGAGCAGCCCCAGGATGGCCGTGGCGATGACCATCTCCGTTGCGGGCGGGAAGAACTGGCGCCAGCGCTCGTTGCGCACGAGGGCGGTGTAGTGACCGCTCGTGAGCGCACGGAAGCGCTTTTCCTCCCATGGTTCGGCACCTGAAGCCTTCACGAGCCTGATCCCCGAGACCGTCTCCTGTAGCTGCGACGCGACGTCACCCACCGCGTCGAGGACGCGCACCACACCCGTCTTCAGCCGCTGACGGAAGCGCGCCCAGAGGCCGAGCATGGGCGGCAGGAAGAGCATCGCGATCAGGGTCAGCTTCCAGGAGATCAGCAGCAGAAAGCCGAGATAGAAGATGACCTGGATCACCGACGAGATGGCCCGGGCGAGATTCGCCGTGACCAGCGTCCGCACATGGTCCACGTCGACTGTCGCCCGGCTGATGATCTGCCCGGCGCGGGTCCGCTGGAAGAAGGGGAAGCCGAGCCGCACGAGATGCGAATAGACGTGATCCCGGATGTCACGCGTGACCCGGCCTTCCAGCACCGCGATGCTCAGCTGCTGGAGGTAGAGGGCAACGTTCTTGATGAGATAGACGCCGAAAAGGAGCAGAACGACATTCCGGAGTGCCTGCATCGCCGGACGGCCCTCGACGAGGCCACCGATCGTCTGGTCGAGGACCTGACCGATCGCCCCATTCGAGGAGACATCGGCCGGCATGGTTCCCCGCTGCCCCTCGAAGAGGATGTCCAGGAAGGGCATCAGAAGGGTGAAGCTGAACGCATCCAGCGCCGCATACACGACCATGGATACGAGGGAGAGGATGAAAACTCCCGAATATGGGCGCAGGTAGCCCAGAATCCGACGATATACCGTCATCGCGGGGTCAGCAGCGCCACGGGAAGGATCATCTCCTCAGGGCTGATCCCGCCATGCAGGAAGCTCCCCCGGTAGCGGGCCTGGTATTGTCGCAGCTTCGTCGGATAGACGAAGAAGGTATCCTCCAGGCCGAGCACGTAGTTCGTCGAGCTCTTCCCCTTCGGGAATCTCAGCACACTCTCATCATTGACGGCGAAGACGAGGGAAGGATCCTCAGCCCGCAGATCCTCGCCGAACTTGTAACGCAGATTCTGAGTTGCGTCGCGCTTCGCGAAGACCGTCGCCGGCCGGTGGCAGTGGATCGAACCATGATCGGTCGTGACGAGCACCGACACGCCTGCGCGGATCGCCTCGCGGATCGCCGTGAATGCCTCCGATCGCTCGAACCACTGTCGGGACAGCGCCCGCAGCGCCTCCTTGTCCCGCGCAACTTCGAGCAACAGCGCAGACTCCGAGCGCCCGTGCGTCAGCATGTCGACGAAGTTGAAGACGATCGCCGTGACGCCAGGCTGCGCGAGGAAGGCCGGCAGCCGGTTCAGCACCTGGTCGCCATCTGCCGCGTTGAAAACCTTCTCGTAATGGACGGGAAGGTTCTTCCCCATCAGCCGCCGGATCTGCGCGACGAAGAGCTCATCTTCGAAGCCGTTGAGGCTCCCTTCCGATTCGCGGCTCCACCAGTCCGGATAGAGGGCGGAGATGTCGTCCGGAAAGAGGCCCGAGAAGATGGCGTTTCTCGAGTAGGGTGTCGCTGTCGGGAGGATCGAATAATACAGCGCCTCCTCCACCTCGGCGGTTCCCTTCACGAGGGGAAGCAGGGTACGCCACTGGTCGAGGCGAAGACAGTCGATGATCACGAAGAGCACGTGCGCGTCTTCGCGGAGCACCGGCTGCAGAAATTGCGGAACGAGATCGACGGAAAGGGGAGGACGGTCGATCTCGTCGTTCACCCACCCCTTGTAATCGCGGATCACGAAATGGCCGAACTCGCGACGGAACTCATCGAGGAGAGTCTCGAGGGAGGCGAGCAGACTGATTTCTCCGGCTTCCCGCAGGCGGAGCTCCCAATCGACGAGCTCCGAATACGTTTCCGCCCACTGCCGCCAGTCGCGCTCACCGCTGACCTCAGTATTCAGCTCGCGGAACCGGTAGCTGAAGGCCCGCGCGACGTGCTGCTGCTGGATGCTCTCCCCCTCCAGCAGGCGAGTGACGACCGAAAGTACCTGCCGGGGTGAGGTCGGCTTGACCAGGTACTCCGCCACCCGTCGGCCGATCGCCTCGGTCATGGTCTGGTCCTCCTCACTCTTGGTGACCATCACCACCGGCACCAGCGGGTCGATCCGACGGAGCTCGTCGAAGACCTCCATACCCGAACGACCCGGCATCTGCTCGTCGAGCAGAATCAGGTCGTAGGGGTTGAGGCGGACCATCGCGAGGGCGTCGTCACCATTCGCAACAGCATCAACGTGAAAACCCCGCCCCTGCACGAACAGCAGGTGCGGGCGTAGCAGGTCGATCTCATCGTCGACCCACAGCAAACGCTTCCGGGATGCGGGCATAGCCCGGAAATGTAGATGGCAGGGAGGGGATAGTAAAGCTGCCCGCGATCCGCCGGCGGCATTCAGCGAATGGGAATGATCCCCAGCGAAGGCTCGTTGATCCGCGTCTGATATGCCCAGTCGAAGACGATCAGCCGGCCTGCGGAGTCGCTGGCGTCGCCCTGGATCCGGATCTTCGCGTAGCGCACTGCACTCCCGTCCTGCAAGCGGAAGACATAGCTCCTCCCGGCAAGAGCGGCTACCGGGCTGCCGGTGAAATTCCCGGCGGCGGGAGCAGTCGGGACATCGACGCAATCCGGTTCCGAGCCGGGGCCGCAGGTAAGCGCGGTTGTAAAGACGCCAGCCGTCACCTGGGTCTGGCCGAGGGGCTCGATCTGGAGGACACCCCCTGACTCCGTCAGCCGCCATTGGGCGTTCGTCGCGTTTCCGCTCAGCACGGGACTCTGGGCGGCAGGATCCGCCACGAACCGGAACCCGCTCGATTGCGGCCTGTCCCCGTGTACATGCACGAGCTCGGAGTGGTAGTCCGGCCGCGGATACGCCGTTACCGTCGGACTCAGTCTGCCGACCCGATCATTTACGTCGACGGCAGCGATGGAATAGATGACGCTCGTTCCATTCTCCGCCCGGTCGTCGAAGTAGCTGGCCCCGTCGGTTTCGCCGATCAGGAAGCGCTCACCGCTATCGACGGAGGAAAGGACCATGTATCGCTGCGCGCCGGCAACCGGGGCCCACGACAGGTAGACGGCGTTGTCGAGCGCTGTGGCCCGGGGCGCGCCGGGAACATCAGGGTTCCCATCCGGCGGGACGGCGATCCGGATCGCGTCAGAGGCGCCGACTTCCTGCCCATCCCGCTCGTCGACGGTTGCGATGTAATAGTCGTAGCTCTGCCCGGAGTCGAGGTTGGCATCGGCATAATGGCAGCTTCCTCCAGTGCACGACGTCGTCGTTCCGATCAGGAAGTAGCCCCCACCCCCCGATGCGCGGGAATAGACGCGGAAGGAGTGGTTGTTGAAGCGAGCAGGCATATCCCAGCGGAGCCGAACCTCCGGATGCCCGACGGGCGCCCCATCATTCCATCTCTCGAGGACCCAGGTGTAATCGCCCGAAAGGTTTCGGGGCTCGAGATCGTCGGGGATGACGACCCGCTCGATCGCGTCGCACGCCGCGAGCGGAAGTGCGAGCATTGTCAGGAGTGCCGCGAAACTGGCGCGCATATTCGACCTGATGGAAAGTTGGACTGTGTGTCGGAGACTGCATCGACGAGGATGGCGTGCCCGCTCCGCCGTTCGTCATCCCCCTCCCCCTAGAAGATGCAACCCCGGGGCCCAGGATTCGGCGATACACATCCTCTTATCGTACAACGACTTGGAAGCGAAGGGGGGATGAGCGGCGATCAGCCGGCGTCCTGCCGCCAGGACACCAGGGGCGCCGAAAGAGGGCACCATCGTCTCCCCTGCCCCTCAACCCTGACTGTGAATTGCAGCGAAGGCAGAGGGCCAGACACACCGTCGCGCGACTAGCGATTCCGATCGATGCCGAGATTCCGCTCCCCGTAATCGAACCGCAGATCGGTGTTGTGCAGGAGCTGCACGTAGAACTCGAAAGCAGTGTTGCCGGAGGGCGTCTGGTAGAAGCTGAAATTCGCCTGCCACTCGTGGATATCACGCCGGAAATTCAGGGCGTGGCTTCCGAACTTGCCATCGGTGATCGAGTAGTCGGTCGACCAGCTCACCCCCCACTTCGGCGTAAGCTGAAAGGAGGTGGCGCTCCGCACCGTCTGGATGCCATCGTCCTCATCCACGTAGAGCGGGTTACTGATGAAGATTCTCGGGTTACGGGTGTACTGGTAGGCCAGCGATACACTCCACGGCCCGGCGCCCGTCCCCTGGTTGTTCCCGGTGAAGCCCCCCGTCCCTGCCGGGGCGGGTTCGTCATCTTCGGACGGGCCGGGAAGAAGCGTCGGCGACCCTTCTTCCGGCCGCTCGGCGTCCCCGAACCCGATGCGGTTGAGCCACTGGAAGATGGCGGACTGGGGTCCCAGCTCGAAGGATGTGCTCAGCGACGACAACCTTGGTGCGAAACGCCCGAGCTTCCCCGTATTCTCCGGTGTCGGCGCCAATTCACGTCTGTCGAACAGCTCGTGCTGCATCTGGACTGAAAGGCCTCGCAGATAGTCGGAGCGGATGGTATTCGACACCTGGTCCGTCAGGAAGCCCGAACCCTCCTCCTTCCTCTGAGCGAAGTCGTAGGTGAACGAGCTCGTCGTGAGCGATAGAATCGTCACCTTCTGGGGATCGCCCGCTACCGGCGGGACCTGTGACTGCCTGATCGTATCGCCGGTCAGGCTGTCCACCTGCGCAACCGTCTCCTCCGGAACATTCGGGGTTGCGAGCTTCGCCTCCCACGTCTGGTTCAGCCCGAAGGTCACCCGGTTCTGCGTCCGCCCGCCCCGTGCGCCAAATGCCGCCTCCTGCGCTGGAGTCTGCTGAACTTCAGGCGCGTAGCTGTAGCTGACGAAGGGTGACAGCCGATGACGGATCCGCGTCAGCCCGCCGAAGCCGGGGTAGAAGCCGAAGATATCGGTGTTCAGCGATGCGCTGAAGCTGTACCGCGTCGGGCCCGAGATGTACAAATCCGCAGTCAGAGTATCCCGCAGAATCGACTGGTTGAGCGAAACACCCGGCGAAATGCTCGTGGAACCGATGAGCTGCTGCCGGTAGCCGACCGACGCAGACCAGTTCACCTCGTCCCGCTCGAAGCCTGCCAGGTCGACGATCTGCTGATCCTCACGCACCCCGCTGACCGCGTCATTCGTCGCGCGATTCGCATCGGCCCGCGCCGATATGCTCAGATTCCCGATGGTCAGCGATGGGCTGGTACTGAACCGCGTCACCGTCTGGTCGCGCCGCCCGCTCTCGAGATTGTCCGCGTAATCAACCGTCGATCGCGTTCCGCTGATTCCCCCGATGTTCATGGTGATATCGTTGAACCAGCGCGCTGTTTCAGGGCTCGTCGACTGGAAGAGTGTCACCGCCCGTGGCGAGATGCTGAAGCTGGGGAAGCCGAGCGTGACATCTCCATTCGAGATGCTCTGGCGGCGATCGCCACCGAGCGCCACCTGACCCCAATCGAACCGACGGCTGATGTTGAGGGTCGAGTTCAGGTCCTGCGTAACTTCGCGGGGATCGTAGCTCGTCTGCTGCACGAACCGCCCTGACGAAGCGTATCTGCCGGAGACGGAAACGCTCGTTCGCTCGTCCGGTTGCCAGTTCGATGTCGTGTTGAAGGCGAGCTGTCGCCCGCCGTTGGCCTGCCAGTAGCGCTCGGCGGACACCGATCCGGAGAGAAACTGCTGACGCCAATTGTAGTTCAGCGACCCCAGGAGCGAGGTGTACGCCCCGCTGCGCCAGTTGGTGCTGACCTCCGCGCCCATGTAGTCGTTGATCGCCCAGTAGAACCCGACATTCGTGATCTGCCGGTTGTAGCCGGAAGAGGTTCGGACGATATCGTTTACGCCGAAGCGCGGCGTGAGCAGCCCGCTCCGCCGGCCCTGCTCCAGATTCTGGACGACGAAGGGCAGCCAGAGCAGAGGCACCTCGCCGATGAAGAATCGGGCCGGCCGCGCAACGAGAATCTGGTTCCGGATGACGACGATTTCGTCCGTCTCGAAGTGGTAGTGCGGGATCTGCAGGTCACAGCTCGTGAAGCGGGCGTGGCTCCCGAAGAGACGATTGGTCCCCTCCACCGTCATATCCCCCATCACGAACCAGGTCGCCGGCCCTTCCGTCACCTCGGTGCGCGCTTCGATGGCCGTCGCCCGCTCCGTCCGCAGATCGTAGATGAGCCGGCGTCCACTCAGATTCTGCTGCTCTCCCGTCACCGAGGCGGAATCGCCGAACGTTTCGATCAGCTGATCCCGCTGATAGTAGACGATCGTGTCCGTGGTCAGCCGGGTGCCGTCGCGGTTGACGCTCGCCTGCCCCTCGAGCCGGAGGACGCCCGTATCCGTCCGGAAGTTCGCGTTCTCCCCGGTATACTCGGTCATGATGTACCCCGGGAGCGCCTGAAGAATCTGCTTGATCGAATCCGCGGCGGCCGAGAGACGAACATCCTGGAGGCTGTCCGGCGCGACCGAATCGGGCCCCGCCGGGACCGTGTCACGAGCCAGTGGGTTCGGGACATTCGGGATGATCTGCGCCACGCTTACTGCCGGGACGAGGGCGAGGGCGAGCACGAGGAGCAGCCATGCGACTAGAGACGCGGCGCGGCGTAGAAGCAGAATCGGCTCGGAGGCCCTGGAAGATGACATCAGCGTCTTCAAGCGCCACTCTCGATGGTTCTGCCCGCAACAATCATCCGCGATAGCACGATACTCAGCTCGTACAGAAGCCATACGGGAAGCGCCAGCAGAACCATGCTTCCAAGGTCGGGCGGTGTGACCAGCGCAGAGACGACCGTGATGATTGCGACCGCATGACGGCGTTTGTCGACCAGGAAGGCCGGTGTCACGATGCCCAGCACGGTACCCAGCAGAATCAGGACGGGCAGTTCGAAGGCGAATCCGAATGCCAGCATCATCCGCAGGATGATGGTCAGATACTCACCGATGACGATCCAGTGCTCCAGACTGTCCGCCTGGAAGCCGAGCGTGAACTCCAGCATCAGCGGCAGCACCAGCATGTAGCAGAATACGATCCCGACCGCGAAAAGTACGATACTTCCGATCAGCGCGGGGGCGAGGAGCCGGCGTTCTTCGGGCCGCATCAGGGGGGATACGACCCGCCAGAACTGCGCGAGCAGGAAGGGCAGCGCCAGCACCAGCCCGAGCGAGATCGCGAGCTTCATGCTGATGAAGAATGGATCCATCGGGCTCAGAAACTTCAGCTTCTGATCCCCCAGGTAGGGGGTGATGGGATCCGTGAAGATGCCCAGTACGTTGTAGTTGAGGACGACGTAGAAGCCCGCCATCGTGGTGATCATCACCGCGATGAAGGAGTTGATCAGGCGGCCGCGCACATCGTCGAGCCGATCCAGGATGCCGACGTCTCCCGACCTCTCTCTGAGGGCGCCGACCAATCCCGTGAACGGCCCCGCCATGTCAGCTACCCGCTTCTAGCGGCGCGGCGGATCGACGGCGCACCACCATCCGCGAGAGATAGATGCTGAGCTCGTACAGTAGCGCGAGCGGGATCATCATGAGGATGGTGATCGTGATGACGTCCCCCGGGGTAATCAGCGCTGCCACAACAGTGATGAGGGCGATCGCATGCCGTCGCTTCTCCGCGAGGAACTCCGGAGTGACGAGACCGAGATAGGTCAGCGCAAGGATCACGACCGGCAGCTCGAAGACGAGGCCGAATGCCAGGAGGAGCCGGATCACTACCCCGAGATAGGCATTGACCTCGATCGCCGGCTCGAGCGCCTCTCGCTGGAAGCCCATTGTGAACTCGAGCGTCACTGGCAGCGCGATGAAATACGCCATCGCAACGCCTGCCAGGAATAGAACGAGCCCGAAGTACAGACTTGGGACGATCGCCCGCTTCTCCGACGGAAGGAGCGCCGGCGACAGGAATGCCCATATCTGGTAGATGATGATCGGCGAGGCCAGAACCGCGCCTACGACCAGGGATAGCTTCAGCGTAATGAGGAAGGGCGCGATCGGGTTGAGCGTCTTCAGCAGCTCCCCTTCGAGGAAGGGTTCGATCGGTGCCGTCAGCAGACCGAGGACGTTGAAGCGGGTGACGACGAAGTAGCCGATGATCGTGCAGACCACGAGCGCCAGGAGACTCCAGAGAATACGCCATCGCAACTCCTCGAGGTGATCGAGGAATGGCATCTCTCCCTGGTTCTCTACGACAAACTTATGCGTCACGACTCCTGCACGGCGTTCGAGGCCGGTTTCACGTCATCGTCTTCCGGTTCGAGCGGCAGCTCCGCCTGATACCGCCGAATCTCTCGTTGCGCGTTCCGCTCATCGAGATGGCGAAGCTCCTCGTAGAACGCAGTCAGGTCCTGGAAGTCACGGTATACAGAGGCGAAGCGCACATATGCGATGTGATCGCGTCCCTTGAGCCTCTCCATCACCATCTCGCCCAGGTCACGGCTATTGAACTCCGTCGAGTCCGAGCGGTCGAGCACCCGCTCGATATCCTCCACGATTGCATCGATCTCCGTGGAGGCGATCGGCCGTCGGGCTGCTGCCACCTGGATGCTGGTGAGCAGCTTCCGTCGGTCATACGGCTCGATCTCTCCACTTCGCTTCACGACCTGTAGCGGGCGTTCCTCGATATACTCGTATGTCGTGAAGCGTCTGCCGCACTCGAGACACTCCCGCCGGCGTCGAACCGCACGACCTTCGCGGCTCGACCGGGAGTCGACCACCCGGTCCTCCATGTGACTGCAGAAAGGGCATCGCATCGGGACTTCGTCTGCGGCGGCCTACCCGAGTGCCGGAAGATGGCGACCGAGTGTCACCGCATCCTCCGAAGCTCCGCCCGTGCTTCTTCCGCCTCGGGGCTGCGGGGGAACGCGGCGGTGATATCGTTCAGGATGGAACGTGCGCTCGAGTCGTTCCCCCGCAGACGCTCGATCAGCGCAATCCGCAGCATCGCCGAAGGGGCCTCGGCGGACGCCGAATGCTCGTCGACGATCCGCGCATACTCCTCGAGGGCTTCATCGATCTCATCCTCTTCCTCCAGGATCTCACCGATGTAGAGACGCGCCTGAGGGACCCTCGGATGCGTCGGGAACGAGCTCACGAACTCCTGAAAACCGAGCCGGGCCGTGGACAAAGAGCCGCGTTCGACCATCCCGACGGCGGCCGCGAAAACCTCCTGGGGATCGTCGTCGGAGGTGATCACGGCGCCGGTATCGGAATACACGATAACATCCTGGGACCTCCGCATCGCCTCCTCCGTCGCACGGATCGACTCCCGGAGCTCGGCAAGACGCTGCTGGCCCTGCCCCGTCAGCTCCTGAATCGTCACCAGCTGTCGCTCGATCTGAATGAGCTGGTTGGTGAAATCCCCGCGGAGCCGGATGTCCTGCAGGCGCAACGAGTCGAGAATGGCTTCATTCTGAAGCCGGATCTCGCGGAGCAGCCGATCCTGATCTGCCCGCATGTCAGCCATGACGTCCTGCAGATCATAGATGTCGCTCCGCATTGCCACACATCCACTGCCGAGCGGCAGGATGATGGCAGCGAGGAGAAGGCGGCGGAACATCAGCGAACCTCGGGTGGCACCGCGGTGATCTCACCCGAGGTGAGAACGAACTCCGCCCGACGGTTCCGGGACCACGCGGTCTCGTTCGATCCCTCCATGGCAGGCCGCTCCTTTCCGTAGCTGATCGTCGAAAGACGCGAGTCGGTGATACCGTAGCCCGAAAGGAAGGTCCTCACCGATTCCGCACGCCGCTGACCGAGGGCGATGTTGTACTCGGTGGATCCCCGCTCGTCCGCATGTCCTTCAACGCGGAGCTGGATCGAGGGGTTCGCCCGCAGGATGGCAGCCTTGGTGCGCAGCCGCTCCTGGCTCTCCGCATTGAGCTGCTCGCTGTCGAGCTCGAAATAGACGACCGTGGTCAGGATCTCCTGGGCCCGCGCAGCCCGAGCGCGCTCTTCACGCTCCGCGGCCTGCCGCGCAGCAAGCTCGGCGGCGGCGATCGAGTCCTGCCGGGCGCGATCGGCGGCGCCTGTGTCGGCAGGACGGGCCGGCGTGGTCTCCGCGGTGGGTACGGCAGGCACTGATCTCCGCGCACACCCCGTTACACCCACCACTGCAAGAGCGAGTACCACTGCGAAACGAACCTTCATCTTTCCCCCTGAACGGAACGAGATCGGCGTGTATACGCCCCCTGTGCGACCGGCGGGTCGCGCGAATACTACGATTTCACACCCCTCTGTCTACAACATTCCAGCTCCGGAGGCTTGATCCCGACCCCGGTTACGAACCTTCCTTCAGCGATCAGGGAGCCGCCCGCTCCGCTTCCCTGAGAATGGGCGACCAGGCCGGCAGCCCGTACCCGCTACCCCGCAGAAGCGGGCGAATGCGGCCACTGACGCTATCGAGCACGAACAGACCACCGCCATCCCGATCCCGCGAGGAGAAGACGATGTGTCGGCCATCCGGCGCCCAGCTTGGATCCTCGTTCGATCCCTCGTTCGTCATCAGACGACCTGTCCCGCTGTCCAGATCGGCCACGACGATCTGAGGGATTCCCCCCACCCTCGAAAGATAGGCGATCTGCCGCCCCTTGGGCGACCAGTCGGGTGAGGTGTTGTAGCCGCCACTTCCGTACACGAAGTTGGAAATCAAGCGTGCCTCGCCCCCGCCGACCGGCATCACATAGATCTGCGGCTCTCCCAGTCGGCTCGACTCGAACGCGATCTGCCGTCCGTCGGGCGAATAGGAGGGTGAAAGCGAGTCATACCGGTTCCCACGCGTCTGCTGTTCGAGCCGCGTCCCGTTGAGCGTCGCGATCTCGGTATTCCCCGCCACGAGCGTCGCAAAGGCGATCGTCTGACCATCTGGCGAATAGTCGGGCGTGATGTTGCTTCCGGCGCGATCGGATACGATACGGTCGCGACCGGTACGCAGATCGCGCTCATAGAGGATGACGTCGCCCGTCCGGTACGACGTATACGCGATCCGGGTCCCGTCCGGCGACCAGGCCGGCGAGAGCGCGATCGAACCATCATTCGTGAGCCGCTGGATGTTCTCCCCATCGTAATCGATGGTATACAGCTCCTTCGCGTCCCGCGTCAGCAGAACGAAGGCGATGCGGGAGGCAGCAGCGCCGGGCTCCCCCGTGATCCATCGGACAACCTCATCGGCGGTAGCGTGAACCGCCATGCGGAAGTTCGGATCGCCCTGTGCAGGGAGCGCGAAGATCTGTTCTTCCTTCACTGTGCCGTAAACGGCGTCGTGAAGGACGAGCCTCAGCCGGGCACCGCCAGCGGTACCGGGTTGGAGCGACCCCTGCAGAACGTAGTCTGCGCCGCGCTCCTTCCAGAGGGGGAGGTTCAAGGTCTCATCGGAGGCGACGCCGGTCGGCGCACGCATCTCGAAGCGATCGCTGTAGTCGAAGTCCTGCGTCAGGATCGAATGGACGGATCCTGCCATCGACCGCGTCGCGCCCTCGGCGACCAGCGGGAGCACCACGAGTCCCGGCTGGAACTCAGGCTGGTACATCAGCCCCAATCGGATCCCGTCGACCTGTGCGAGCAGGGGCGTCGCAACCGTCGCCACCAGGAGGGCAGCAATCAATGATCTGTAGAAGCGCTTCACCATTTCATCCGTCCATTCATCGATTCACCCCGCATCCGCTTCGCGACCTGAAGATCGGATCCTCCCAGGATACCAGACGCCCCGCACCCGCATCGGACCGATGATCCGCGGCGTCCTTTTCTCATCATCCCGCGATCCGGAACACCCCTGACTATCGTGCCGGCCGGAAGTAGAAGCTCACCGGCAGCTGGTCCGACTGGAAGGCCGGGGGCAGCGCACCGAATGCCTTGTTACGACCGGCCTGCTCCACCGCTTCGAGGGCACTCAGCCGGAAAGCCGTGCTCCCCTTCGAGGAAAGCAGCCGGATATCCGACACCGACCCGTCGCGGTTGATCGCAAAGTATACATCCGCCTCGCCCGTGCTCCCGCCCGGATTCCTGAAATAGCGGTAGAGCTGCCGGACGATGTTCTCACAGTAGCCGGTCGAAGGACATCGTAACCCCTGCAACCGAAGTTCGATCCCTTCGCCCCCCGGAGAGTTCGGATCCGGGTTCTCTCCCGTCGATGGCCGGCCCGCCGCAGCCGTCGCGGGCGGGGTCTCCGCCGGCGTCGCCGGACGCGAGGGCGCAGGCTCCGGTCGCGGCGGTGTCGGCTCCGGCCGAGGGGGTGTGGGAGCGGGCGTCGACGCTGGCGTCGGAGCCGGGCGCGGTGCGGGAGCCGGTGCCGGAGCAGGCTCGGGCGCGGGCTCGGGTTCCGGTGCCTCCACGGCCTCCGGAGCCTCCTCCGGGGCGGCGACCGGTCCATCCACGGGGGGCGCGGCAAGGGGCGGCCCCAGCATCTGCGGGGGGGGCGAAACGATGTTCACCCCATAGATGCGCATCGTGGGTTCCGGCTGCTTGCGACCGGCTCCTCCGGCCCAGGCTACGCCGACGATGAGAAGGTGAAGGACCGCCGAGATGATGACGCCGCCTCGGAGACCCCAGCTTTCGGGACCCTTCAAAACGACTCCCCGGCCCCCATCGGACCGTCATCCTGCTCGGCGATGAGCCCCACCTCGGCCACGTCGAGAGCCTTCATTGCGCCAAGCACCCGCAGCACGAGGCCATACTCGACCCCGGCGTCGGCCCGCAGGAAAACCGTGGAGGATTGCCGTGACTGAACCGCATCGATCAGGGCGGGCTCGAACACCTCCCATTCGGTTTGCGCCTCGCCGATGTAGATGTCGCCTGCACGGGTGACGGAGACGATGACTCCGCTGTCGTCGGAGATGCCCTCCGAGCGCGCACGGGGCACCTGGACTTCAACGCCCCCCTGCATGATCGGAGCGGTGATCATGAAGATCACGAGCAGCGTGAGCGTGACGTCGACGAGCGCTGTGACGTTGATCTCGGCGCTGAGCTCCGGCGAATAGCGGGAACGCCGCCTCCCCATCAGATCTTACCTTCGCGCGCGAGGGCGCCGATCAGCTCACTGGAAAAGCCTTCCAGGGTGCTGGTGAAGTTCTTCAGGCGGCTGGCGAAGACGTTGTAGCAGATGGCGGCCGGAATCGCGACGATGAGGCCGGCGGCAGTCGCGATGAGCGCCTCGGCGATGCCGGGCGCGACGGCGCTGATGTTTGCCGATCCCGCTGCAGCAACGCCGATGAAGGAGTTCATCACCCCGAAGACGGTGCCGAGAAGTCCGAGCAGCGGCCCGGCGGTCGCAGCTGCAGCGAGCCAGGGGAGACCCTGCGACAGCCGATCGAGTTCGTCTCCCTCCTCCTTCTCCAGGATCAGCCGGAACACTTCCAACTGTGCGGCGGTGAGGCCGACGGCGGTCTTCCCCTCACCCAGGGCGCCGGGCCGGAGCTCCGAGAAGAAGTTGACACCCTTGCGGAACACCCGCGTGAATGCGGATTCCGGGAGGTTCCGGATCCCTGCGTATGCATCCTCGAGACGGCTCGCTTTGTCGAACTGCGCCATGAAGGCAGCGGCCTGGCTGTCCATCTTCCGGTACTGGAAGAATTTCCAGATGATCACCGCCCAGGAAAGGAGATTCAACAGCGCCAGGATGCTCATGACGACCTTCGTCGACGGGGTCCCGTCGACGATCATCGACCAGGGCGACATCGCCTCACCCGAGCCCACTGCCTGGGCGAATACAAGATGGAAACTCACGCTTCTTCGCTTCCCGTTCTGGATGGATGGAAGATCCCGAGGGGCACCGGTGTGTTACGACTCTTCGTCCTGATTTTGTTCCATCTCCTCCGGCCTTCGATCGAGCTGGAAGAGGTAACGCACTGTATCGAGCACTGTCGTACCGCGCCCATTGCCCGCGGCTTCCCGCAACCGGACGGTGGGTGAGTGGAGCAGCTTGTTGAGCATCGCACGGGTCATCGCCTCGATTGCCTCGCGGTCTTCCGGAGGGAGATGCGACAGCCTGCGCAGAACCCGATCGACCTCGGCTTTCCGCACACTCTCCCCATGATCTCGAAGGTCGCGGATCGTCGGCACGACCGCGAGGCTCGCGTGCCAGTCCCAGAACTCCTCGACGCCGGTCGCGATGATCTCCTCGGCACGGGGAATCTCGGCGCGTCTGCGGTCCAGGCTGTCGTCCACGATCTGCCGGAGGTCATCGACATTATAGAGAAAGACGTTAGGCTCCTCACCGACGAGTGGGTCAACGTCCCGCGGTATTGCGATATCCACGATGCACATCGGTCGGGAAACGCCCTTCGGGAAGGCCGCCCGGAACCGGTCGCGGGTCAGCACCGCGTGGGGCGCACCGGTCGAGCAGATGACGATCTCCGCGCCCTGAAGCGCCGAACCCAGATCGTCCCAGGCAACGGCCCGCCCCCCCCATCGGGTGGCGATGTCCACCGCTCGCTCGTACGTCCTGTTCGTTACGACCCAGCTTCGCACCCCTTCCGCGCGCAGGAGTTCCAGGGTGATCTCGCTCATCTCACCGGCGCCCAGTACGAGGGCGTGGCGCCCGCGGAGGGACCCGAAGATCTTCTTCGCGAGCTCGATCGCAGCGGTTGACACCGAGGCAGCGCCGAGTCCGAGCTCGGTCTGGGTCCGCACCCGTGCCCCGACGCTGAACGCGCTCTGGAAGAGTCGGTTGAGCGTCGTCCCGACCACGGGACCGGTCTGCCCGTACGTCTCCTGAGCGAGGTGGTACGCGTCCTTTACCTGGCCCTGAATCTGCGGCTCTCCGAGCACCATCGAATCGAGGCCTGCCGCGACGCGGAAGAGGTGCTCCACTGCCTGCCGGTCACGGTGGCGGTACAGATAACCGGAAAGCTTGTCCGGACTGCTCTCCAGCCGCTCCGCGAGGACCTCCCGGAAGGCGGCGTCGCCCCGTTCGAGGTCAGGCAGGGAAACGTACAACTCCGTGCGGTTGCAGGTGGAGACGAGAACGGCCTCCTGCGATACACCGGTGTCGACGAGATCGGCGAGCACCGACGGCGCGTCGCTTCTGCCCAGGGCGAAACGCTCGCGGACCTCGATGGGTGCGCTGAGATGGTTTGCACCGATCACTGCTATCGGCATTCTACCCGACCCGCTGCATGCCGGCGACACTCACCGGTCCGCGAGCCGTCGCCCCAGGGAACGACGCCAGGACTTCGAGGGCAGCACCCACGCCCCTGCGCTCGCACCGCTGCGACCCACACCGAAAATAATGCGTATTCAAAGAAAGATGCCCGACTGTCCCACCTGAAGACGAAGTAAAACGTACAGCACCACGACTACGACGAACGCGGCTACACTTGCGATCGCCCCCCGCTTCCCCTTACGGCCCTGACCCAGTCGCGCCAGCAACGCCGCGAGGAATACTCCCCACGAGAGGATGACCCAGACCATCTTCGGGTTTCCCGGAGCGTCCGGGAGCTGGAAGTTCGCTGTCCACGCCCACCCAAGAACCACCGCAAGCGACAGGAACGGGAATCCGACCAGCATTCCTATCCGTCCGAGCCGATCGAGCGTCTCGAGCGGCGGGAAGAACCTGAAGATAGCGCCGAAGTGCTTACTTTTCAGCTCCCTGAACTGGAGAAGGTACATCAGACCCGCTCCAGACCCTACCGCCAACCCGGCCAGACCGATCAGCGCGAACAGCACATGCAGCGCGCCCCAGCCTCCTTGGAATACCTCCGGATCGCCGCTTGGTGCGATTCCAACGAAAACTGCCACCCCCGTGAAGATGGCGACGAGCGGGATCAGGACGAGACCGACCGTCGCCGCGTTCCCGAGAGTCGCCACGATGAGGGTGCCCAGACCGATGAGGAAGGAGAGGGTCGAGAGGGAGGGGCCGAGACCCACGAGGGGAAGCTGGTCCCAGCTCGAGGTATAGTCTGCGAGGGCGAACGCATGGAGCGCGAGGGCGAGCGCCATGAGCAGGCTCGCGATGGAGGGAAGCCGCCTGGCCTCGCGCGCCAGCGAGAACCCAAGCAGTGTGCCGGCCACCCCGTAGAGAGCGAAGGAGCCGAGGTGCAGTATGCCGATCACGATCCCTCCTCCCGGGTGGTGCTTGAGCGTTTCAGGGCATTCTTGCAACCAGTCGAACGGGCATACCTTCCCGCAGCGCGGGCTGCTGCATCGCAACGACCCTGACGGCGGAAGTCCGGGCTCCCACCCGAACGACCTGGAGGGTGGCAACATCCGTCTGCGGCCGATCACCCCACTCCGCCGTCGATGCCGGAAGATACGCCACGAACTCGTCACCCTCCCTCACGCCACTCTCGCGACCGAGGCTTACATAGGCGATATCCTCCCGCGCCGCGAGCGGCTGTGCGATCTGAAACGCCAGCAGCACGCCTTCCTGACCACCCGCGGGGAGCGGAGACACACCGGACGGCACAGCAAAGTCCGGCAGCGGGACGGCGATGTCACCCGGCGCCAGACTGTCGTACATCCCGTCGATCTCAACGGTCGCCCGACCACCGGAGCTGTCGAGCACGACGCCGGTGCCTGTCGAGATCCAGATGCGTCCATATGGTCGGACCTCCCGTGCCGGCCTCATGAAATGAACGCGGCTGCCGACCTCGGTCTCGCCCATCAGCGACAGATGGACGTGGTCGAACGGGTGGATCTGCTTCCCCTGATTGGAGGACAATCTCGCCGGAGTTGCAACCTCCTCGAGGCGACCGAACGGCCGGACCAGGCTGTCCGGTGCCAGGATCCCTGCGGCATAGAAGGTCCCGCGACCGACAACAGGCTCTCCCTCAGGCCGGGGCGGCTGTACTGGTCTGCCCGCCCCACCAATAATTGCGCTCTCGCCCTGGAAGAAGACAGTACGCCTGACCCCGGGCGTCGGCGACACCGTGGCTGTCGCGTCTGCGGCTTCTGGCCTCAGGCCGGGAATCAGGATCTGCTGGCTGGGATAGATCCAGTGCGGATTCGCAATCCGCTCCCTGTTGCTTGAGAAGATCTCGGGCCAACGATAGGCATCGCTCAGATACCGCTGAGCGAGGTCCCACAGCGTGTCCCCCCTTCCCACAACGTGGAGACGGTCCTGAACGACCCCGGCATCCTGTGCTGCAAGCGGCGCAACGACAAAGAGATACGCCGCCGATACGACAACGGTGCACAGTCTCATGAATATCCTTCAGGCTCTTCGTACGGAGGGGAATCCCCCG
>CAYRLB010000019.1:0-17203 GCA_964424945.1 uncultured Gemmatimonas sp. | reverse complement strand
TCTCCGGCTCGGCGACTATCGGGGAAGTTTCTGAATCCAGCGGGCGGGTGATGGTACTTCGGCTTCGGTTGCGGCCGAACGGAAGTCCCGTTTCGCGTTCTGAACGGGAAGAGGGGAGAAGCGTAGCCCCATCCGCTGCCGGAGCGGCAGCGGATGGGCAGCTGATGCGACCGAGGAGTGCGACCGAGCATGGTTTCGCCAACCCGCGGCCAACCCTGCTCGGTCCGCGAAGTCCTAGAAGGGCAGGTCGTCGTCGTCGTCCGGGAACTTCGTCTCGAAGTCCTCATAGCTCGGCTGACTCTTTGAAGCCGCTGGTGCGGGCGCTGCTCTCCGAGCTGGCGCGCTCGACGATCCCATCCCGCCGCCCCCGCCGCCGCCGCCCTCGCGGCTCCCCAGCATGACGAGCTCCCGTCCGCGGATTTCGGTCATGTACTTTGTAACGCCATCCTTGTCCTCGTAGGAGCGGTACTCGATCTCGCCCTCGATGTACACGCTGTCGCCCTTCTTGAGGTAGCGCTCGGCGATATCCGCGAGCTTCTCCCAGAGGACGATGCGATGCCACTCCGTCTTTTCCTGCTGGGCGCCGCTGCGGTCCGTCCAACGACGGCTCGTAGCGACCGAGATGTTCGCGACGCGCGCGCCGCTGGCGATGCTTCGGATTTCGGGGTCGGCACCCAGGTTGCCGACGATGATGGCCTTATTAACGCTGCGGGACACGGGTCCTCCTGCGGTGGGGAGTGGGGATTCATGGTGGGCAACGACTGGATCAGTTTACCTCGCGAAAAGCGAGCGACCAATACATCGTGCCCGGATCGTCAAATCAGATCACACCTCATCACGAGGGCGTCTTCGACGGGCTTCGAGTAATAGTTCCTGCGCCGACCGATGGCGCGAAAGCCGAACATCTCATACAGCGAGCGGGCGACCAGATTCGATTCACGGACCTCGAGGAAGCACTCACCTGCCCCTCGCTGCCGCGCACTGCCGAGGGCGGCTTCGATCAGCCGCCGACCGATGTGCCGTCCTCGCTCTTCCTCCTTCACGGCGACATTTCCAAGCTCGGCCTGATCACCGATCGTCCAGACGACACAGTAGCCGAGAAGGTGCCCGGTCCGTGTCGCCCCGATCAGGTCGGCATCGGGGCGGGCGATGAGCCCCTCGAATGTCGACTGCCGCCATGGCGTCGAAAAGGACGCGCGCTCGATCTCGAGGATAGCCTGGATATCCCCGTAGGACAGGGGGCGCAGCAGAAGCTCCGCTCCGATCTCCCGGCTATCGTCCAGCTTCATTCGCCGCTCGACACTGTCGCAGCCTTTGCTCTGGCCGCCTCCGCCGCGATCCGTTCCGCACCGGAGGCGCGAAGATAATCCGGCTCCCAGTCGGCTGACGAAGCGTCCGCACCGGTCTCCGGAAAATTCTCCGCCAGCCACAGCAGAGCACCGGCCCGGGGGGAGGAGAAGGCGGCGGGCACGATCGATGCCGAAATCGTCGTGCGGATCTCCTCATCGTGACGGCCCGTTCCCTCTCCCACGACGAGTGTAACCTCGTTCTCCGCGAAGCGGGCGAGCGCCTCTTCCAGCGACATCGCCGCGGGCTCGAACATCTCCTTCACGCCGTCCGTCCCGAAGGTATAGCACCCGGCGAAGACGTCCCGGCCGCGGGCGTCGAAAAGAACCCCGACCGCACCCCGATGGGCCGCGAAGGGCGCCGCTGCCGCCAGCAGGCTCGAATGCGCAACGAGCGGGAGACCAAGAGCGCGAACGATGCCCTTCGCCGAAGCCGCCGCAACCCGCAGCCCAGTGAACGATCCCGGACCGGCTCCGACCACGACCTTGCGCAGGTCGGTAGCCGTGACATTGGCGCTCTTCATGGCATAGTCGACTGCGGGCATCAGTGCCGACGAGAGCGACGCCCTCACCGTCAGGCTGATCTCGACCGTAACCGATCCACCCCGGCCGACGGCGACCGATCCTGACGGCCCGGAGCAGTCGATCGCCAGCACCAATTCTCCGGCAGCTTCCTTCATCCTGCGAATCCCGGCTTCGTGGCGGGTGCGGCATCGGGCAGTGGCGGAGGCGACCCGATAGCCTCGATCTCCATCACCCGGCGTTCAGGGTCCGCATCCTCAGCCAAGGTGACCCTCCAACGGGGGGTGGGCAACAGTGCCTCGGCGCGTTCGCCCCACTCGATGAGTACGATTCCGGCTTCGGGAGGAAGCTCGCTCCAGCCCAGCGCCCAGACCTCGTCCGGATCCTCCAGGCGATACAGATCGATATGAACGATCTCCCGGCCCCCGCTCGCCGGATATCGGAAGAGCAGATTGTATGTGGGGGACGGGATGGTACCCGTCACACCTGCGCCACGCGCGATCGCACGCGCGAGGGTGGTCTTTCCGGCGCCCAGGTCGCCACGCAGCTCGATAACGAGCGGCGCCTTCGCCCCTTCCCCGATGCGCTGTCCCCATTCGACCAGCTGGTCTTCGTCAAAGGAAGTCATCATCATCCGACAAAGTCTTCACTGAACCGGGGCGCGGAGCAATATCCGATCACCCGCGCAGCGCCTTCATTCCTGCCGGTTTGCGGGTATTCCCGTCCATTTCGGCCCGGATCTCCAGGAGCTGGTCGCGCAGAAGAGCGGCGCGCTCGAAGTCGAGCCTCGCTGCCGCGTCGCGCATCTCGTTCTCAATCGATGCCATCATTTCTTCGGGCGTCCTACCGCGACCATCGGGCCCGTACGACAGCTTCTGCTCGGCAACCTTCGCGAGCGGCTTCTCCCGGGCGTCGGCCACGCGCGTCGTCAGCTCGATCTCCTCGATCGACTTGATGATCGTCCGGGGGATGATGTTGTGCTTGCGATTGTACTCCTCCTGGATAGTCCGACGGCGGTTCGTCTCGTCGATCATCCGCTGCATGGAGCCGGTCACCTTGTCGGCGTACAGGATCGCCATCCCCTGCGCATTTCGGGCGGCGCGACCGATCGTCTGGATCAGTGAGCGGTCGGAGCGCAGGAACCCTTCCTTGTCGGCGTCGAGGATCGCGACGAGCGACACCTCGGGCATGTCGAGCCCTTCACGGAGGAGGTTGATGCCGATCAGAACATCGAACTTCCCCAGCCGAAGATCGCGAAGAATCTCTACGCGCTCGAGCGCCTGGATGTCGGAATGGAGATAGCGCACCCGAACACCCACGCCGAGGAAGAAGTCGGTCAGGTCTTCCGACATCCGCTTGGTCAGCGTTGTTACCAGCACCCGCTCATTCCGTTCGACCCGGTCACGGATCTCGGCGAGAAGGTCGTCGACCTGGCCACGGATCGGACGAACCTCGACGATCGGATCGAGCAGGCCGGTCGGACGGATGATCTGCTCCACCACGACGCCACCACTCTTCGCCAGCTCGTACGGGCCCGGGGTCGCCGAAACGAAGATTGCTTTCGGCACCATCTCCTCCCACTCCTCGAACTGGAGGGGTCGGTTGTCGAGGGCCGAGGGCAGGCGGAAGCCGTGCTCGACGAGAACCGTCTTTCGTGCCCGGTCGCCATTGTACATCGCTCCGATCTGCGGGATCGAGACATGGCTCTCATCCACGACGACGAGGAAGTCGGCCGGGAAGTAGTCGAGCAGACATGCTGGACGCTCCCCCTCCCTTCGGCCTGTGAGATGGCGGGAGTAGTTCTCGATCCCCGAGCAGGTGCCGATCTCCAGCATCATCTCGATGTCGAAGTTCGTCCGCGATTCGAGCCGCTGTGCCTCGAGCAGCCGGTTCTGGCCGAGCAGCTCCCTCAGGCGTTCCTCCAGCTCTGCCTTGATCCTTCGCACACCCCGCTCGATCGTCGGCTTCTGCGTGACGAAGTGGGTCGCCGGGTAGATCGCCGCGCGCTGCTGGGTCACGATCGCCTCGCCCGTCAGCGGGTCGAAGCGGGTGATGCGCTCGATCTCGTCACCCCAGAGCTCGATGCGAACGCCCTGTTCGTCGTACGCCGGGAAAACTTCGACGGTATCGCCGCGCACCCGGAAGGTGCCGCGCTCGAAGGAGGCGTCGTTGCGGCTGTACTGGATGTTGACGAGCGCCGCCAGGATCTCCTTCCGCTTCATCTCCTGGCCGATCGAAAGCGTGAGCATCTGTGCGCGATACTCCTGCGGGTCACCGAGGCCGTAGATCGATGACACGGACGAGACGATGATGACGTCGTCACGCTCCATGAGCGACGAGGTCGCACGGAGTCTCAGCCGCTCGATGTCCTCGTTGATCGACGAATCCTTCTCGATGTAGGTGTCGGTCGACGGGACGTACGCTTCGGGCTGGTAATAATCGTAATACGAGATGAAGTACTCGACCGCGTTCTTCGGAAAGAACTGCTTGAGCTCCCCGTAAAGCTGGGCGGCGAGGGTCTTGTTGTGGCTCATCACGAGCGTCGGGCGCCCGTGCTGCGCGATGACATTCGCGATGGTGAGCGTCTTCCCGGTTCCCGTCGCGCCGAGGAGCGTCTGGAAGCGTGATCCCTGCTCGATACCCGCGACAAGCTCCGCGATGGCCTTGGGTTGGTCGCCCGCTGGCGAGAAGGGAGACGAGAGGGAGAAGGTCATGCAGTCAGTCTTCAATCTTCGGTTTACGCTCTTGCAGCGGCGGCGCCGATCCCCGGAAAGGCTCGGCCGCCGACGGGCCGCCAGCCGTCAGCGCAACAGCGCCGCGAGGACCCGCCGAAGCTGTCGGCGTCATGCCCTGACGAAGCCAGACTCGGCAGGGCAGATCCAGGTGTTCCGGGGGGACGAGGTAGTATACACGGGCGGAGCGCGGTTGTGCGCCGCCTGGTGGACCCTGAAGACGCAACAGGGGCGACGAGATGACCGGAGCTGAGGAAGGCGTTCACCGAAGCACCGCCGGGAGGAAGGTCAGCGGACGTTGCGACATGATCAGAACGGCGGCCTACGAATGGACGAGGCGCAGAACTGGTGATCGAAGCCGGCAGCTGCTGACCGGAGATCGCCACCCGGAATTCCGGCTATTCCACCCCTCCCTCGGTCCCGAAATGCTCCCTCCGCTCGACGGTGATCACCCCCTTCACCCGTCTGATCGCGTTGATGACCTTCTTCAGGTGCTCGAGGTTCTCGACTTCGACGACGAATTCACCGCGCATGCCCATCGCTTCGGACTGTACGTTGACACTGCGGATGTTCGTGTTGACGGAGGTAATCGTCGCGGCGATTTCAGCGACCAGGCCCCGGCGGTCGGTGCCCTCCAGTTCGAGTCGAACGTAGAAGCGTTCTCCTGATTCCGCCTCCCACTCGATCTCCACACGGCGCTCGGGATGGTCCGCGAGATTGAGGACGTTCGGGCAATCGTTCCGGTGGATCGATACGCCGCGCCCCCGCGTGATGTATCCGATGACGTCATCTCCCGGGACAGGCTGGCAGCACTGGGAATAGCGAACCATGAGGTTCTCCATCCCCTGGATGCGAACCCCGGGTGACTTTCCCCTGACCCTCGACACGAGCCGCTCGAAGGCCGAGGGCGGGTGGTCGGGTTCGGCCGATTCGGGGGCGTCAGGCCAGAGTGCACGGAACACCTGCACCGGCCCTACATCACCGCGGCCGAGGGCCGCGAAAAGATGCTCCTTGTCGGGAAACTCGAGTGCCGCCGCGACCTCGCCGAACCTCTCCTCGCCGACCTTCCCCCGCCGCGCCTTGCGGATCTCGCGCTCGATGAACTCCTTGCCGAGCCGCACCGAGCTGTCGAACTCCTCTTCCTTGATCCACTGGCGGATCTTGTTTCTCGCCCTCGCCGTTTTTACGAATGCGAGCCAGTCGCGCGAAGGGCGCTGCTTCGGATCCGTCAGGATCTCGACGGTATCGCCGTTCCGAAGCTCCTTCGAGAGCGGGGCGATACGTCCATTCACCTTCGCGCCGGCGCAGCGAAGTCCGACCTCGGAGTGCACGGCGAACGCGAAGTCTATCGCAGTCGCGCCGCGCGGAAGCTGCTTTACGTCACCCTGCGGCGTGAAGACGAAGATCTCATCCTGGAAGAGGTCGATCTTGAGGAACTCCATGAATTCCTCGGGCTCGCGGGTCTCCTGCTGCCACTCGAGGACCTGCCGGAACCAGGATAGCTTCTCATCGACCTCGTTCCGGGTGTCGGTGCCCTCCTTGTAGCGCCAGTGAGCCGCGATGCCGACCTCGGCCGTGCGGTGCATCTCCCTCGTGCGGATCTGAACTTCGTAGAGCCTACCGCCCGGGCCGAAGATGGTCGTGTGCAGAGACCGGTAAAGGTTGGATTTCGGCGTGGCGATGTAATCGTGGAAGCGCTCCTGCAACGGGGTCCACTTGTTGTGGATGATGCCGAGCGCGTGATAGCAGTCCGCCACAGTATCAACGATGACGCGGATCGCCATGAGGTCATAGATTTCCTCATAAGGCTTGTCGCGCTTCATCATCTTCCGGTGGATCGACCAGAGATGTTTCGGGCGACCCGTCACCTCGCAGTTCACCCCCGCCTCGCGAAGATCCTCCTCGAGAGGCTTTCGGAGCCGCTCGAGCCCCTCCTCCCGCTCCCTGCGCTTCTCCGAAACCTTGTGGACGAGGTCGCGGTATGCCTCCGGTTCCAGGAATTTGAAGCAGAGATCCTCAAGCTCCCACTTGATCGTCGCCACCCCCAGACGATGCGCGAGAGGCGCATAGATCTCGCGCGTTTCCTGGGCGATCCGCCGCCGCTTCTCCTCCCGCAGATGCTCGAGCGTCCTCATGTTGTGCAGCCGGTCGGCCAGCTTGATGAGAATTACCCGGGCATCCTGGGCCATCGACAGGAGCAGCTTGCGGTAGTTCTCCACCTGCTGCTCGGTGTTCGTGCGGAACTGGACTCGCGCGATCTTGGTCAGCCCATCGACGACGCGAGCGACCTCTTCACCGAAGGTGTTCTGGACATCCTCGAGGGTCGTGGGCGTGTCTTCCACGACGTCATGGATGAGCGCGGCGGTAAGGGTGACGGAATCCAGGTGAAGGTCCGCAAGAATCTCCGCGACTTCCTGAGTGTGGACGATGTAGTCGTCACCCGACTTCCGCTTCTGGCCCTCATGCGCACGCCGGCTGAACTCGTACGCGCGGCTGATCATCTCCATGTCGAGACGATCCGAATACGCATCGAGCTTCGTGAACAGACTCGGCGGGAGGATTTCCCTGGCCTGCTCGCGCGCGCCGTCGGGGCGGGCAGTCGCGGTCGCCATCAATGAGGCTGCTGGTGGTGCGTGAGTGGAGCGTCCCGGTCGGGGAACCTTGCCCCGACCCGCAACTTCCGGGCACGGTCAAGTTATCTACTCACCTTGATACCAACAACATCTGGCGTTTGTGCGCGCCTGACGCGTTCCCTACTCCAGCAGACCGGCCTCGGCGAAGCTCACATAGCGCCCTTCCCCGATAATGACGTGATCGAGCACATCGATACCGACGACACTTCCTGCGCTGCGCAGTTGTCGGGTCACTGCCCGATCCTCACTCGAGGGCGTGGGATCGCCGCTGGGGTGATTGTGCACGAGGATTACGCTGGCAGCGGCTTCGGAGATCGCGGCCCGGAATACCTCACGGGGATGGACGAGGGAGGCGTCGAGGGTCCCCCGGGTGACCTGAAGCATCCTCAGCACTTCATTCTGCGTATTCAGCAGAAGCACATGAAACTCCTCGTGCAGGAGATCCCGCATCCCGAGGTGCATGATGCGATTGACGTCCGCAGCGGAACGTACCCGTTCCCGAGCACCCCGACCCTCTTCCATGGCGCGGCGTCCAAGATCCATCGCGGCGAGGATCCGTGTGGCCTTTGCCGGCCCGATACCATCGACCTGACACAGCTCTGACACGGAGCTGGCGAGCAACCTCCGCAACGACCCCGGTCCGTCCCCATCGCGGAAGTGCCGCAGCAGATCAGAAGCCAGATCGATCGCGGAACGCCCCGGTCGCCCTCCCGCCGGCGCGGTCCCGGTTTCAACCAGAATTGCAAGCAGCTCGCGACTCGACAACGCCCTGGGTCCGACCATACGCAGCCGTTCACGAGGCCGGTCAGTCAGCGGTATTTCATGCATCGAACTGGAGGCAACGGCTGGCACGATAACCGATTAATCTGATGGACAAACAGGGAGAGGGACGCGCCCGCTGAGACAACGGGTATTCTAAGATCGTCCGCCCGAGGTCGCTCCGACGTATCAGCCCATTCCTGGCGCCGCAGTCACTCGGCTCTTCGGATACGCCACGCAGGAAGAAGCAGCACCTGTCCGCAGCAACCGGGGCTGCCCTGCTCCCGCCTCCACGCCTCCCCTCCCTCCGGAACCGAAAAAAGCCCGCCTGACAGATCAGGCGGGCTTTTTTCCTATCGACACAACCGCGTCGTTCCTACTGGCCGTGGCACTTCTTGTACTTCTTCCCGCTCCCGCAGGGGCACGGATCGTTGCGGCCGACGACCTCAGCAGCAGCGACCGGTGCCTTCTTCGTGTCTTCACCGCGGTTGGTCTGCATCTCCTCGACGCGCGGCTGTCTTACCGCAGCACCAGGCGCCACCCCAAGAGCCAGCGCCGCATTCACCTCCGGCCGGCGCTGCGGCGGTGTGCCCGCTCCATTGTCCGTCCGAGGCGCGGGGGAAGGTGCGTTCGGCTGACCGGCTGCCCCGACAACTTCTCCGGGCGCGTCGGAAGCCATGGCGCCGCCCACAGGCGAAGGGCCACGCATCGGTGTGCCAGGCAATGGCGCCCGCGCAGGCATCTGCGGCGGGGGGCCCACCTCGATCCGGGCCCTGAACAGCAAACGGGAGATTGACGACTCGATATCCGTCAGCAGATCGACGAACATCTCGTACGCTTCCTTCTTGTACTCGACGAGCGGGTCCTTCTGCCCCCAGCCGCGGAACCCGATCGACGCCTTCAGATGGTCGAGATCGTACAGGTGGTCCTTCCACCGCTCATCGATCGTGCTGAGCACGATGTATCGGAGCAGCGAGTCGGCGTGCTCCCCGAACTGACGGATCTGCGCCTCGAACTTGGCGCGCGCGAGCTCGGTGAGGTACTTCTGAAGCTCGGCCGTGGACCGGAAGGAGGACGCTTCGTCTTCCGTCTGCGGCAGCTTGTCGGCCGTCAGGAAGAAGTCGAGCATCAGCCGGTTCCGCAGCTCGGCCAGCTCCCACTCGTGCGGTGAGCTGCCCTCAGGCGCCTGCTCGTCCACAAGTCGATCGAGCGTCTTCTCGATCATGTCCCAGGCTTCGCCCTGGAGATCCTCACCACCTTCAAGGGCGAAAGTACGCAGGTCGTAGATGACCTCGCGCTGCTGATTCATGACGTCGTCATAATCGAGCAGCCGCTTGCGCGCCTCGAAGTTCTGCATCTCGACGCGCTTCTGCGCGTTCCCGATCGACCGGGTGATGAGCGGATGGGTGATGACCTCCCCCTCCTCGGCGCCCATCTTCGTCATCACGCCCGCAACCCGCTCGGTCCCGAAGAGGCGCATCAGATCGTCCTCGAGGGAGAGGAAGAACTGCGAGCTTCCGGGGTCACCCTGACGACCCGCGCGACCTCTGAGCTGGCGATCGATCCGCCGGGATTCGTGACGCTCCGACCCGATGATGTGCAGCCCGCCTGTCTCCTCGTGCGTCTCCCCGTTCTCGGTAACGCTACGCGGCTCCGTGACCCCCTTGCCGAGCTTAATGTCCGTGCCTCGACCGGCCATGTTCGTCGCGATGGTCACGGCGGAAGGCTGGCCGGCGTCGGCCACGATCTGCGCTTCACGCCCGTGGTACTTCGCGTTCAGCACTTCGTGGGGGATTCCGCTCCGCTTCAGCATCCGTGAGAGCGTCTCCGAGACGTCCACGCTTACTGTTCCGACGAGAACCGGGAGCCCCATCTTGCTGAGCCGCTCCACCTCCTCGATGATCGCGTTGTACTTCTCCCGCTTGGTGCGGAAGACGAGATCGTGACGATCCTCCCTGACAATCGGCCGGTTCGTCGGAATGACCATCACGTCGAGCCCGTAGATCTGGTGGAATTCACCCTCCTCGGTCTCGGCCGTTCCGGTCATGCCCGCGATCTTGTCGTACATGCGGAAGTAGTTCTGGATCGTCACCGTGGCGAGGGTCTGCGTCTCCCCCTTTACGGTCACGTGCTCCTTCGCTTCCACCGCCTGATGCAGGCCGTCCGACCAGCGCCGGCCCACCATCATGCGGCCGGTGAACTCGTCGACGATTACGATCTGCCCATCCTGGACGACGTACTGCTCATCCTTGTGGAAGAGCGAGTGCGCTTTGAGGAGCTGATGGATGACGTGCATCTTCTCGCTCTTCTCGGCATACTCGCGCTCCAGCGCCGCCCGACGGTCTCGCTTCTCATCGATCGAAAGGTCGGGATCCTCCTCGACCTGATGGATGACCTCCGACAGATCCGGCACGACGAACGCATCGCTGTCGTCCGGTGAGAGGATGTCCAGCCCCTGGTCGGTGAGATGGACGTTGTGCCCCTTCTCGTCCATCGCGAAGTACAGCTGCTCCTCGAGCTCGTGGAGACGCTTTTCCCGCATGTAGGAGGCTTCGACCTTCTGAACGAGCTTCTGGAGGCTCGGCTCATCGGCGAGGAGCTTGGCCAGCCTGCGGTTCTTCGGTCCTCCACGCTTCGCGAGGAAGAGCTTCTCGCCGGCTGTGAACTCATCACCAGCGGCGATCGCCTTCTCCGCCTGCGCAATCATGTCGCCCACGATGCGGGCCTGCCGCCGCGCGAGGTCGGCCACTATCGGATTGAAGCGGGCGTACGCCGTATTCGTGTCGGAGCCGACCGGCCCCGAGATGATGAGCGGTGTCCGCGCTTCGTCGATCAGAACAGAGTCGACCTCGTCGATGATCGCGAAGTAGTGACGACGCTGCACCCGCTGCTCGAGCGAGTGCACCATGTTGTCGCGCAGGTAGTCGAAGCCGAACTCGTTATTCGTGCCGTACGTGATGTCGGCGAGATACGCTTCACGGCGAGTGGGCGAGCCGGGATCGTGGAGATCGATGCAGTCGACGGTCAGCCCGAGATAGCGGTACAGGTGCCCCATCCACTCGGAGTCACGCTGTGCCAGATAGGAGTTCACCGTCACGAGATGAACCCCGCGGGCGGTGAGCGCATTGAGGTAGAGAGGCATCGTCGCGACCAGGGTCTTTCCTTCACCCGTGGCCATTTCGGCGACCCTCCCCTCATGAAGGGCCATTCCGCCGATCAGCTGCACATCGTACGGGACCATATCCCAGACGAGGCTCTGGCCCGTCACCGACACTTCGGTGCCCACCAGCCGACTGCACGCTTCCTTGACCGTTGCGAACGCCTCCGGAAGGATGTCGTCGAGGGTCCCCTGAAGAACCGCGTACAGCTCCTTTTCCAGGTCCGCGATACGCCCGGAGATGCCTTCGCGCTCGGCGGCACTCGCGGCCTCGCGCCGCTCCTGCTTCAGCTGCTCGATGTCGTCCTCAAGAGCCTGCGTCCGCTCGCGGATGATCCCGCGGAATTTCAGCGTCTGGCCCTTCAGCTCGTCTTCACCAACGCCTTGCAGTCGCTGCCAGTGCTCGTTGATGTCCTCGACCCGGGGGGTGAGACGCTTCACCTCGCGATCGTGACGCGAGCCGAAGACGCTGCGAACTAGCTGTTTCAACATTTCTGGTACTTGCAGATGTGAGATGGACCGGATGATAGACAACCCCGCCCTCACGGGCGGCGCACTTCGGTGCGATTCGGTTCGTCACTCCGGAACCATGTAAAGCTTTTCACCAGCGATGATCTCCCCTACCCTCCCCGGTACATAGAACCGGATGGATCGGCCCTCGGCAACGCGGCGCCTTACCAGCGTTCCCGAGATATCGATCCGGGTGACGGGGACATTCACCATATCGTACGCTCCTCCCGGCTCGGCGGCTTCGCCCTCACGTGAGAGTACGGCCAGCGTCGCGAGCTCCGCGATTCCCTCCGGGTCGCGCCAGGTCGAGAACTTCCGGAACTGGTCGATGCCGAGCAGGAGAACCAGCTCGGCATCAGGCTCACGTCGACGCAGCTCCCGGAGGGTATCGATCGTGTACGTCGGACCTTCCCGTTGAAGCTCGAGATCATCGACGACGAATCGCGGATCGTCGGCTGCCCCCGCGCGCACCATGCGGAGTCGCTGTTCGCGCGATGCGCCCGGCTCCGAGGGTCGATGCGCGGGGGAGCCGGTCGGTACGAGAAGGACCCGCTCCAGACCCAGCGTTTCGTACGCCTCTCCCGCGACGATGAAGTGGCCGTTATGCGGGGGGTCGAAAGTCCCTCCGAAGATCCCCAGCCGCCTCTTCACCTTCAGGGCTCGAGCTCGCCGGCCTCCGCGCTGTCCGGATAGTCGCGCAGAAGTCGCTCCCTCGCCTCCTCTGCATCCTCCACATACCCGATCCGCTCAAAGGCCTCGATCATCCTCGCGAGGGCGGTCGGCGCCACGGCAGAGAAGGGATAGTCCGCCAGAACCCGCTCGAAGTACACGACGGCAGCATCGTTCGCACCACGGCGGAAGTAGAAGAGGCCGTTCTCATACGCCTTCTGCGCAAGTTTGTTGCGCAGTTCGGTGACCAGCTCAGCCGCCCGCTCCCCCTCAGAGGTGCCCGGAAAGCTGTTCATCACCGACTGGCAGTGGTCGAGCGCGGCGAGGGTGAACTCCTGGTCCAGCGCGGGACGAGGCGAAAGGTGATGGTACGATTCGCAGATCTTGAACCGCGCCTCGAGCGCGCGGGGATTGGTAGGGAAGTCCTGGACGAGCCGCTGATAGTGTGTCGCGGCGATCGCATATTCCCGCCGGGCCTGACGCAGATCCCCGAGCAGCATCCGCGCGTCGGGAGCCCTCGGATGGCCAATGTGCTCCGACACGAAGAACTCGAGGAGCCGTGCTGCGAGGTCGTAATCGCGCGATTCGAAGGCGCGCTCCGCCTCCTCGTACATCGCATCGGGCGCGAGTTCCGCGAGGCTCTGCTGCCGGGCCGAGCAGCCGGATCCCACGAGCGCGATACAGAAGATCGCCAGCGAAAGAAGTCTTTTGATGTGCGGGGTCATGCGCCGGTCGTACCCTTCGGGGATTCAGGAGTTCACGTCACCGAGGATCGACCAATGGACCTTGACCGTCGCGTTCCGGCGAGGCACCGCTGATGGGGATCGTCGACCCAGTGGCAAGCCCCGGGGAGTTGTCGGGGTGCCGACCATCAATGTGCAACACTACACTGCCACGAACGTGCATCCGATCAGGTACGGTGGAAGGCCTTTTTCAGCCCCCGGGACCTTTGCGCGGAGCGCACCGTCGCCGGCGCGGGACCGCAGGATGATACTGTCCAGCCTTGATTACTGTCTTCCGTAACGATCTTCCAGCCGAATCACATCGTCGAGCTCGGGCGTACTGACCTCGAGAATGACGGCGTCTTCGAGCGCCTCGATCCGATGGACATCGCCCGGCGAAATCGTAATGCACTCACCGGGGTTCAGCTCGAAGTCCGCTCCATTGAAGTGGTACAGGAGCTTCCCGCTCTGAAGGTACATCGTCTCGTGTTTGCGCTCGTGCTTCTGCAAGCTCAGCGCGTGGCCCTTCTCTACCTCGAGAATCTTGCCGGCATAACGTTCCTCATGCGCGTACCAGATCTCTCTACCCCATGGTTTCGAGACGATCTGCGGCGTTCTTACAGCCGGATGGCCGGAAGCATTCATGGTCAGCAGGAGCGAAAGGGGAAGATGTCTCGGCGAATACCGCAGACACTTTGAGGCGCTCGGGCGGGAAAGTATATCTTTGACGTCGTGCCCGCGCAAAACGGGCAACGGACCGGAAGGCGTCTGGTCCGCTCCGCTGAGCGCCGGCTGCAAAGCGCCTTCCCCAGGAACAGAGTCTCCGCTCCGACAGCACCGCCGCGCCGGCCGTGCACCCGGAACCCGTCCCGGAGTCGCACCGCGGCCGGGCATCCCTGCTCGTCTCCCCCCTTCAAAGCTCTACCGGCCGTTGCGTCCCGCCGCGCGTGCGGCGGGATAGCGCTCGACCTCCACACCATCGATGAAATCGCCCTCGTGCGCGACCGCCACCCCCGACGGCTCATCACCGTCGAATACCGGCTGTGCAGCGAGGGCAGCGGCGTGATGGCCGTTCCGCCGCAAACCATTCCACGCTGGAAAGAAACGATCGACGAGGGCGTGAACCTCCTCATCCCGGCCATCTCCCACAGCATCTTCCCAGGCATCGAGCTGATCCAGCAGCGAGGCGGCGGCGGCGGGCCCGTGCTTGATGAGGTGCACCTTCGGGATCGCGGTGGTCACCGTCTCCTCCTCCGGCGCGATGAGCTCTTCATGAAGCTTCTCACCGGGGCGCAATCCAGTATAAATGAGATGCTCGGACCCATGAACACCTGACAGCTTGAGCAGATTCTCGGCAAGGTCCACAATCTTCACCGGCTCGCCCATCTCGAGCATCGCCACATGCCCCCGGATCTCCTCCAGCAACGATGCCTGGAGAACGAGCTGAACCGCCTCCGGTATCGTCATGAAGTAGCGGGTGACCTCAGGATGCGTCACCGTAAGCGGCTTGCCTGCCGCCAGCAGCCGCTTGAAGACCGGAATAACGCTGCCGTTGCTGCCCAGAACATTCCCGAAACGAACAGCGGCAAAGGTCGTGTCGGGATACTTCTCCTGCAGTTCCATTGTTACGATCTCGGCGAGCCGCTTCGAAGCGCCCATGACGCTCTGGGGCCTCACCGCTTTGTCGGTGCTGATGAGAACGAACTTCTGCGTGCCATGCCGGCCCGCCGCATCGGCGATGGTGGAGCTCCCCAGAAGGTTGTTCCGGATCGCCTCGCATACATTCGCTTCCATCATCGGAACATGTTTGTATGCGGCCGCGTGATAGACGTGCGTGGGGCGGTGCTTTCGGAAGATGTGGTCGATGGATCTCCTGTCGACAACATCCCGCACGATCGCCACGACCCGCACCTCCGGATACTGCTCCCGAAGCTCCAGATCGAGATAGAAGAGCTCGGTCTCCGACTGGTCGAGGAGGAGGAGCGTATCCGGCCGGTGACGCGCGATCTGCCTTGAAAGCTCCGACCCGATGGAGCCCGCCGCGCCCGTAACGAGCGCACAACCGCCGCGCAGGTCCTCCGCCAGCTCCTTCAGATCCAGCTCGATGGGGTTCCGGCCGAGAAGGTCTTCGATCTGAACCTCGCGGACCTGGTCGAGGCGGATGTTTCCTGCCAGCACCTCCGCGATGCTCGGGAGCACCCTGTACGGGAGACCTGCATCCGCGCACTTCGCCACGAGCTCCCGAAGCTGGGCGGGTGACGCCTGCGGCACCGCCAGGATCAGCTGCTGCGCTTCAGACGCCGCACAGATCGCGCGGAGCTGGTCAGAGGAGCCGAGCACCTCGAGGCCTGCGATGCGCGTGCCCCACTTGTACGGATCATCATCGACGAAGCCGACCGGCCGGTAGCCGACCATGCTCCGCAACATCTCACGGGCGAGCATATAGCCCGACTCTCCCGCCCCGATGATCAGAACCTTTCCGCCACTCACGCCCGTCCCGCCATTCTGAACCTTTCCCTCGCGGAAAGCTTCGAAGGCCGTACGATACGCTAGCCAGACCGTGGCGGTCAGTATCGCGCTCAGCAGCGACTCGATGACAATCACCGAGCGTGGAAGTGGCGGATCGAGCTGGAGGAGGCGGACCGTCAGATAGAAGAGGATGGAGCCGATGCTCGTCGCGCCGCCCAGCCTGAAAACGTCCTGGACGCCGACGAAGCGCCATCTGCTGGTGGTCAGCCTCAGCGCCAGGTTTGTAACGCAGCGAATCGCGACGATCAAGCCCAGCGTGAGGAGATACGTTCCTGTGTACGCGGGATCCCAGCGGAACTCGAACCGAACGAAGAAGGCTGTCGTGAACGCGATCGCCGTCGCTGTGGCGTAAACGCAGAGTGCTATTCGTTGTCTCCGCCGATGGCCGGCCTGCTCCAGGAGGGAAACGGCTCGTCTTCCAACACTCTGCATATCGATCATCATGCCGAATGCGTCCTGGCTCGTGTGTCGTTCATAATGCTCCGGGATCAGGGTGGATCGACCGCCCTCCGAACCGAACTCGCGAGATGCAACTGCATGTCGCGGAGAAGCTGGAGGAAAGGCTACGGGCTCGCTGACGTCGAGGTGATGCGGAGGAGTGGGGATGCATCAGAGGACGCAGCGCCGGCGAGATGGGGCGCTGCGCTGTACCGACAGGGAATCGGGAGCGCCCTGAAGGGGTGCTCCGTGTGATACGAGCGGCGGTCATGTCCGCAAGTTCCACTCTCCTCAGACCCTGAGCGCGACCGTCGGGCTGATGTTCAGCGCTAGACGTTGCGAATTTGAGCAGAATCCGGGCCCGCCGACGCTTGAACGTGCACGCAGCGGCCAGGGCATCGCCACGACGAACCTTTCGCGAGGATCTGCTCGAGCGCCGACAGGCGCTAGAAGCTTCACCTCCGTCAGACTGTCAGAGCTGTCTCCGCGCCCGCCACCGGCCTCCCGATTGATATATACGTGAATCCAGCCTCCTCCATCCGGTTCGGGCTCCAGAGGTTTCTGCCGTCGAAGACGACGGGCGCCTTGAGGAGCGACCGCAGCCTCTCAATGTCCGGGCGACGATATGGCTGCCACTCCGTCAGAATCACGAGTGCGTCGGCGCCGTCGCAGGCGTCGAAGTTACGATCGTGAAGGGTGAGCCGGCCCTCCTGGAGGAGATCCTCGAAGTACCTTTCGGCTTCGGGTCTGGCCGCTGGATCATGCGCCTGCACGACAGCGCCCCGCTCGCACAGGCTGCGCACGATCGTGAGGCTGGGCGCTTCCCGCATATCGTCGGTTTCGGGTTTGAACGCGAGCCCCCAGATCGCAAAGGTGCGGCCGGTGAGATCTTCGCCGTATCGCGCGACGATGCTCCGTACCAGAAGGGACTTCTGCCACTCGTTGACCCGCTCCACGCCATCGAGAATCGATGCATCGACACCAAACTCGCGCAGCGTCCGGACGAGCGCCTTGACGTCCTTCGGGAAGCAGCTCCCTCCATAACCGATGCCCGGGAAGAGAAAGGCCGGCCCGATCCGGTCGTCCGTCCCGACTCCCTGTCTGACCATACTCACATCTGCACCGACCGCGTCGCAGAGGCCCGCAATCATGTTCATGAAGCTGATGCGCGTGGCCAGCATCGCGT
>CAYRLB010000018.1:0-43040 GCA_964424945.1 uncultured Gemmatimonas sp. | reverse complement strand
CGCGCGAACCCGCAATGAGGAGGAGATATGGCTGCACCGAAGAAGAGCAGCGGTAAGTCTGGTGGAGAAAAGGCCAAGTCGAAGCGAACCGCGCAGGGCGGGCTTGCAAAGCCCGTAACTCCTGATGCGGTACTCGCATCCATCGTCGGCACCGCTCCTCTGACCCGGGCCGCGCTTACTCAGAAGGTGTGGGAGTACGTGAAGAAGCACGACCTGCAGGACCCGAAGGATCGTCGCTCGATCAATGCCGACGAGAAGCTCAAGCCTGTTTTCGGCGGCAAGGACAAGGTTACGATGTTCGAGATGACGAAGCTGGTGAACCAGCACGTCTCCTCCTGACCCGTCCGCCCGAAGTCGCAGAAGATCGGGGGCCAGCGAAAAAAGCTGGCCCCCGTTTTTTTTGCTCCATCCCGCCCGCAGGACGTCCTCCCTCCCTTCCACAACACGCCCTTTTCCCCGCCGCCGCCGAAATCGCTATCTTCAGAGGGCAGTGCCGCTTCGTGCGGCGCCGCCATTAGAGCTGGAAAGCGCGGCCTGTATCGATTTGTCATCGTACGATAGGGCTGCATGACCCTGATGCACGAGCAAATGTCTGACTCCCTTCTAAAGTCCTGGCCGGTCCGTCTGCTAATCATCTGCGGGGTTTTTTCGCTCACGGTCGGCATCTACTCGGCGATCCAGGTGAGCAAACGATCCGCCATCCCGGCGTTCCTCGGAACGGAGTACCCGGATACACCCGTCGCACCTGACTTCACCCTCACGGACCATGAAGGGGCCGAGAGGAAGCTGTCGGATTTTTCCGGAAGCACCGTTCTGCTCTTCTTCGGATTCACCAATTGCCCCGACGTCTGCCCCCTTACGCTCGCATCACTCGCGCGGGTGATCGAGGCAGAGGGGCTGAGCGCCGAGGATGTGCGGGTGCTTCTCGTGACGGTCGATCCCGAGAACGATACGCCCGACCGGATGAAGGAGTATGTAGGGTATTTCGGGCCGGCGGTGACGGGGCTCACCGGCTCCCCCGAGCAGATCCAGTCCGTGCAGGCGGATTACGGGATCTATGCCCGTCATGTCGAGGGGCACGATGGTGAGCCGACAATGGCCCACACGACGCAGGTCTTCGGCATCGACAGGGCAGGGAAGCTCCGCGTGCTGATCCACGCGGAGGATGGGGACGATGTCGTGAGAAACGATCTTCTGGAGCTGATCCGGGTCGGGGAGGAGCAGGGTTAGGAGCGTCGCCGGTGGGGGGGGGCCGGCTGAAGACTCAGTCGTCGCAGAGGAATGGCCTGAGCTCCCGCAGCTCCCGGATGACCGTGACGCCCTCCGGGATATCGAAGTCGGGAGCTTCCGGCTGGTAGGCGAAGACGCGCATCCCTGCCGCCACACCGCCGAGGATGCCGGGACGGCTATCTTCCACGACGATGCACTCCTCCGGAGCGAAGCCCATCTCCCCGGCGACGTGCAGGAAGAAGCCGGGGTCCGGCTTCCAGACCCCGACATCGTAGGAGCTGAAGATGTGCTCGCCGAAGAAGGGAAGCAGGCCTGTGACGGTGAGGGTGAGCTCGATCTTCGCGCGGGGGCCCGCCGATGCGACACACTTCGCGGTTTTGACGCTGCTGACGAGGTCGCGCGCGCCCGGGATCTCGACGAGAGAGGTCGCGAAGGCGTCTGCCGATCGACGTCGAAGCTCCGGCACGAATTCCGGGCGCAGCGCGCGGCCCAGCCGGCGTTCGAGCTCGAGGACCGATTCTGCCATCTTGATCCCCTTGAAGGCGGAGATCGCCTCCGCGAGGCCGAGTTCGAGCCCCTCCTCGATCGCCATCTCGACGAGCACCTGACTGGCGAGTACCTCGCTGTCGACGAGGGTGCCATCGCAGTCGAATATCACCAGTCCTGGGCGCATCATCTCCAGCGGGTCGGTTTCAGAAGGTGCGCAGCTCTCCGCGCCATGCGTTTACCGGCGGCAAAGGTAACGCTTCCGCGACGGTAGGGGCAAAGGATCGCGGGTTGCTCCGGATTCGGGGTATTCCGGAGGCGCGGCGGAGCGCGACCGGATCATTCACAGGGCCGGGGCGGTACCTATGACGGACTCGGCATCTCACCTGGCCGCGCAGGGCGGCGGGAGGATCGAAACTTCGGCTCCGTCGCCTGCTGATGCGGCGTCAACAGGACAGTGCCTCGCCGTGAGTCGGGGTCCCGGCAGTCGGGATGGTCGACGGGAGTAGCGTTGCGGCTGGCGAAGTGGTGGTCGAACGCCGATAATCGGAAGGACGGTCGTGGATCGCGTCCGCCGGCCCGGACTGACGCCCGTCCCACCGGATGTGCTGACTCCGGCGGGCCGCGGCGCGATTATTCCAAACGGCCGGGGGGAGTGGGATGTAACCGAAGGGGGCGACGCCCCACGACGCCCGCTCAGTGCAGTTCGACTGTGCGGAGTCACGCCAGGTCCGTACGCCGTCGCGAAGCGACAGATCGCAGAAGCCTGTTCGTCTACACAAACTACGAATCGCAGTCGATGCTTCAGTTTCAGTTCAACAAGGTGCTTTCTTTCGGCTTTGCCCGTACATCCGTGAGAGCTCTCGCACTGGCGACGGTAGTGACCGCGGCGGCGATCGTTCCCCTTCGCCCTGCTTCGGCTCAGCTAAGTTCCGCCAGCAGCACGGCCGGGCAGGTCGCCCCGCGCGTGTTCATGGATTGTACGAGCTTCGTCTCGTGCAACATGAACCACTTCCAGACGGAGATTCGCTTCGTGAACTGGGCGCGTGACCGTGCTGATGCGGATGTGCACGTTCTCGTCACGGGGGAGAGCGTCGGTGGGGGTGGGCGCCGTTATACGATGGAGTTCATCGGGAGTGGCGACATGGCCCATCTTTCGGATGTGCTTACCTATGTCGCCAGCGGGACGGACGTCGATCTTCAGACGCTCGATGGCCTGACGCGGACGCTGCGGCTCGGCCTGATGCGGTACGCGGTCCAGGCTGGTTTCGGAAACGACTTCAACATCGCCTTCACCGGTGCAGCCACGAGCGAGGCGGCCGAGGGGGAGCCGACGCCGGCAGTGCCGACGGTGGTCGACCCGTGGAACTTCTGGACCTTCCGCGCCGGCTTCTCGGGGAACATGTCGGTTACCGAAAACCGATCGAACTACCGGGCGAACCCGAGTTTCAGCGCCGATCGCGTGACCGAGGACTGGAAGCTGAATCTGAACTTCTCGGCAAACTCCCGTCGCGAGAAGATCACGCTTGCGAACGATCGTGTGGTGCGGAACGACGTCGACAACTGGTCGAGCAGCACGCTGGTCGTGCGCAGCCTCGGCCCGCGGCTCTCGACCGGCTTTTCGACGAGTGCGGGTAGCTCGGTCGCGAACAACAGGCGTATGCGGTTCGAGATCGCCCCCGGCATCGAGTGGGGCTACTTCCCGTACGTCGAGGCGAGCCGCCGGCAGCTCCTCGCGCACTACGGGGTCGGTCTCGAGCACAGCACGTATCGTGAAGAGACGATCTTCAACAAGACGGAGGAGACGGTTCCCTTCCACAAGCTCGGAATCCAGTACCGCGCGGTGGCCCCGTGGGGTAACGCCGGGGTCGGCATCGACGCCTCGCAGTATCTGCACAGGAGCGGCCTCTACAACCTGGGTGCGAGCGGCAACATATCGCTCCGCATCATGCGCGGACTGGAGCTCTCCCTCTCTGCGTCCGGCTCGCGGGTTCGCGACCAGATCTACATTCCCCTGGCCGCGATCTCCGAGGAGGATATTCTTCTTGGCCGGCAGAATCTCGCGACCGGGTATGAGTACCAGGCGTCGGTCGGTCTGAACTATCGCTGGGGTTCGACCTTCTCGAACATCGTGAACGTCCGGTTCCCCTCCTCGGTCCGCTGATCATCGTTCCGCCAGGGCGGGCCCCGGGTTCACGGGCTCGCCTTCGCGGAATGCATATTCTGCCGTCCCCCTCTCCCTGCTGTCCAACCTCTCCGTTCATCCTTCGACCTCTCGTGCCACAGTATTGGGGCGCGGAGGCATGTTTGCCACAGGTGGGCATTCTCCGGATCTGCGCCGGGGTTCGTCTGCTGCGTGTGTGAATCCGCGACTTACAGTTGTGCGTTGGCAACCTGCCGGGGCGATCCGCCTTGAACAGCGAACCGCCCGCGGACAACGTGCGACATGCCCCACGGACCGACGCCGGCGCCGCGGTGTACCGGGGCGTGATTCGATCCCGGAGGTCGAAAACCGAGCGTTCGGTGACCCCGTGCTCGCAGCAGTCAGGTAGAAAGCCGGCAGTCCGTGTGCAGATCCCGCGGTCGACGGTCCTGTGCCGCGCGGAAACCCACATGTAGCAGGGTGAGAGATGGAAGACGGATTCGGGGACCGACGTGCGGGTCGGGACCCTTCGGTCGGCTCAGCAGATGGAGCCGGGGCGCTCCCTTTGCCCGACCTGACCGGACCAGCGAAGCCACGGGCCATCGCCGCAGAGACGACGCTCGGGGCTCCTCCTGTTCGCCCGAGGCTCAGAAGCGGCCTTCAGCTCGCGGGCATTCTCCTCATCGCCCTCAACCTGCGTCCGGCGCTCGCCAGCGTGGGACCTCTGGTGGGCGAGATCCGCGCCGACACGGGACTTTCGCACGCCGCGCTCGGCCTGCTTACGGCCCTTCCGCTGCTCGCCTTCGGCGGTGTATCCGCTTTCTCCTCGGCGATAACCCGACGGCTGGGCTTCGGGGGTGCCCTCGCCCTCGCCCTCCTGCTCCTCACCTTCGGAGCCTCCATCCGCGCGACTACATCGACGGAGCTTCTCTATCTCGGGACGCTGATCCTGGGCGTGGGGATCGCGCTGGGTAATGTTCTCCTTCCTGCGCTCGTGAAGCAGGACTTCTCCCATCGGTCGGGGCTCGTGACGAGCCTGTATTCGAGTATACTCGGAGTGGGGGCGTCGATCGGTGCGGGGGTTGCCGTGCCCCTCAGCCGCCAGATCGGGTGGCAGAATGCGCTCGCCGTGTGGGCGATTCCGGCGATCGTCGCGCTCCTGGTCTGGCTGCCTCAGGTGAGCGCTTCGGAGCGGCGGACGAGACGCGCCGCGCCGCAGAGCGCTCCTCTCCGCGCGATGTTCGGCTCCGCGCTCGCGTGGCAGCTCGCGCTCTTCATGGGCCTCCAGTCATTGACCTTTTACGTGATCATCGCCTGGCTGCCCGACCTGCTGCAGACCCGGGGGATGAGCCCGGGGACGGCCGGATGGATGCTCGCGATGTCGCAAATCCCCGGTGTGATCGGTGCCGCCGTCATTCCCATTCTCGCCGGGAGAGTCTCCGATCAGCGCTCGATCGTTGCCACGCTGGCGGCGATCGAAGCCGTGGCGCTCGGGGGCCTCTTCTTTGACCTCGGGTTCGGCCCGACCCTGCTGTTCGTCGGTTCGCTCGGCTTCGTGCTGGGCGGGACGCTCGGACTCGCGCTGCTCTTCCTCGTTCTTCGCGCATCCGATACGGCCGCTACGACACAGCTCTCGGGGATGGTGCAAGCCGTCGGCTATTTCGTGGCTGCAGTCGGGCCGGTGATCTTCGGATGGTTCTACGAGCTGACGGGTGGATGGACGGTCCCCCTGCTCTTCCTCGTCATCGTGCTCGCAGGAAAGTTCGTCACCGGCTGGAGCGCGGGACGCGCCGGGCAGATGGTCGGGCGGGCAGGGTGAGGAGGTGCCGCGGAGGCGCCGAGATAGCTGCGCCGTGTAAGATGCCGGTCCCGCCGCGCTACTCGGGAAGCGGGGTGATCCAGTCCGGGTTCGTCAGCGCCGTGCGAACGTGGTCTTCCCAGCGGCCATTGATCTGCAGATAGTCGCGGGAGTACCCCTCCACCACGAAGCCGAGCTTCCGCAGGAGCTGGCCGCTCCGTCGATTGTGCGGCATGTAGTTGGCCTCTACGCGGTGGAAGTTGAGCGTATGGAAGACGAAGTCGATGGCGCTGCGCAGCGCCTCGCTCATCAGCCCGCGACCTTCATGATCGCCATCGATGGAGTACCCGACGGTACAGTGCTGCGCGATCCCCCGGACGAAGTTGAAGAACCCGATGTTGCCGATGACCTTCTCCGGCGCATCGGAGGGAAAGAGGAAGAAGCGGAGGGCACGCCCGCTGGAAAAATCGTCCATGTTCTGGGCGACCTGACGGTGCCAGAATTCTTCAGTATAGAAGTAGCCCGGGCGCTCCGGATCGAAGGGACGGAGACGCTCCCGGTTCGTCTGGTAGAAATCCAGAACAGCATGGATGTCCTCCTCCTCGGCGAGCCGGACGTGCAGCCGGGGCGTCTCGATTTCGAAGGTCGGCAGCCCGAAGGCCCGTGGCCAGTCCGTCATTGCGGGCGGTCCATCAGTCTGTGATCCCGCCCTGATCGATCGGATTCTGCGGCTGGCTCTGGAAAGGCCGAACCTGGCCTTCAGCGGGCGTCGCAGCATCGGCACGGCTGCCCCGGAGCCGATCGAAATGCTTCTTCCTCAGCTTTACCAGCTTCGGCGCGATGACCGCCTGACAGTAGGGCTGGCCGCTGTTCCGCGCGTAGTATCCCTGATGCACGGCTTCCGCCGGGTGGAAGACGGGTGCCGGAACGACCTCCGTGACGACCGGGTCCTGCCAGTACCCTTCTTCCGTCATCTGCGAGATCACCTCCTCGGCCGTGCTCCGCTGCGCCTCGTCATGATAGAAGATGACCGAACGGTATTGGGTCCCGACGTCCGCGCCCTGCCGATTGAGCGTCGTAGGGTCGTGCATCGTGAAGAAGATCTCGAGCAGGTCGCGGTAGGAGATCGTCTCAGGGTCGTAGGTAAGCTGGACGACCTCCGCGTGGCCTGTCCTACCGGAGCAGACCTGTTCGTAGGTCGGGTTATCGATCGATCCCCCGGCATAGCCTGAGACTACCCGGGAGATGCCATCGACCTGTTCGAAGGCTGCGTCCATGCACCAGAAGCAACCTCCCCCGAGTGTTGCGATCGAGCTGACGCTATTGGCCATGTCAGAAGTACTCCGCGCTGGAAGGTCTGGATGAGGGTCAGGGCCCCGGTGCAGCGAGTGATATGCGGCGCCGGGGTGCTGGCGGATCCCGAGTTCCGCGCGTACCATGCCGCACCTGCGGAGGAGCGTCGCGAGGGCCGCTGAACCGCTGCCGATAACCTCCGCTCTTCCGGCCGCCGGCAGGATGGCCCGGGTCGCTGTCAGCCCCGGCGGCTCAGAAGATGAATGCGAGCGTCGCGACGAGGCCGGTGATGACGAACGTGACCATCTGAAGTGCGAAGCGGCCGGCCTCCGCATGCGCTTCGAGGCGCTTTGATGCGGCCTCCTCCTCCTGCGCCCGGAGGATCATCTGTTGCTGACAGAAGAGCGCCTCGCGGGACTCGATTTCCGTGACCCGCTCCATCCCGAGCGATGCGACCCGCGCGATGACGCTGTCGCAGCTTGCCGGGAGCGGCACAGGCCGGGGCTCGTAGGAAGGGAGCTCCACCTGATCGAGGCTGGCAAGGGTGTACTGGCTGCAGCCTGTGACGGCAAGCAGGGCAAGAAGGACTGTCGCGGTTCTCAGCTGCATCGTTCCTCGGAAATGCGGGGTGATCGGCACGATAAGGTGCGCAGATTAGGGAGCGGCCGGCAAGGTGGCTCCACGCCACAGGGTACGTTTCTTCTCAGGAGGGCCATTGCTGAAAGAGCTTCTCGGACCGGAAATCGAGGAACTGATCAAGAGCCGTGACTGGGCGGTGCTTCGTGAAGCGCTCGAGGCATGGCCTGCGCCCGAGCTGTCCGATCTGCTGCTCAGCCTCCCGAAGTCCGACCGGGTGCTTTTCTACCGATCGCTCCCGCGCGACCTGGCTGCGGAGGTATTCTCGCACCTCGAGGTCAGCACCCAGGACGACTTCCTCCACGACCTCTCGGACGAGGAAACGCGGCACCTTCTCGCGAACCTTTCGCCGGACGACCGGACCCACCTCCTTGAGGAGCTCCCGGGTCAGGTAACCCAGCGGATGCTCAATCTGCTCACCCCGGAGGATCTGCGGGAGGCCCGCTGGCTGCTCGGCTACCCGGAGGGCAGCGTCGGCCGTCTCATGACCCCCGACTATGTCGCAGTCCGTCAGGACTGGACGATCGACCAGGCGATCCGTCACATCCGCAGAGCGGGCAAACGGAGCGAGACAGTCCACCGCATCTATGTGGTCGACAACTCCTGGCGTCTCGTCGACGACATCGAAATCAGCCGGCTCATCCTCGCCGATCCCGAGGCGGCTGTGTCGGACGTCATGGACGACTCGTACGTGAGCGTCTCCGCCTTCGCCGAAAGCGAAGAGGCCGTCCGAGTGATCCGGCGCTACGACATGGTCGCTCTTCCGGTCCTCGATTCTGCCGGGCTGCTCGTCGGCATCGTCACCGTCGACGACCTTCTCGACGTCGCGGAGGAGGAGGCGACGGAGGACTTCCACCGCGTCGGCTCCGTCGAGCCGATCTTCACCAGCCTGCTCGAGACCCCGCTCCTCGTTCTCTACCGGCGACGGATCGGGTGGCTCCTCGCGCTCGTCTTCTTCAACCTCGTTTCGGGCGCCGTCATCCGATACTACGACGCAACCCTGAGCGAGGTGATGGCCCTGATCATCTTCATGCCCCTGCTCATCGGAAGCGCGGGGAACGCGGGGTCCCAGTCATCGACGCTGATGGTCCGCGCCCTCGCCACCGGCGACGTCACTCCATCGGACTGGCTCAGCCTGCTTCTCCGGGAGCTGGGCGTCGCGGTGACGCTCGGCGCGACGATGGCGCTCGCGGTTGCCATCAGCGGAGGCGTCGTCGGAGGCCGCGACCTCGCGCTGGTGGTATCCCTCACGATGCTGCTGGTCGTGGTGATCGGAAGCCTCATCGGGATGTCGCTTCCCTTTCTGCTCTACCGGTTCAAGCTCGATCCCGCGACAGCGAGTGGCCCGCTGGTCACCTCGATTGCAGATATCGCCGGCGTCGGCGTCTATCTTTCCTTCGCCACATGGTACCTGACCTACCGCTGACCCGCGTCGGGCCGGGGCCGGCGACGAACAACAGGGGACAAACGATGCGCGCTCTGCTCGCCGCCCTTTCGCTTGCCGCGCTCGCCGCGCCGACTCTCCCGGCACAGAGCTGGCCCACCGACGATCCCGTCCTCCGCCGTATCTGGGAGATCGGGATGGATGCTTCGATGGCGGAGCGCATCGCCCAGCCGCTCCTCGATTCGATCGGGCCCCGGCTGACCGGCACGCCCGAAATGCTGAAAGCAAATGAGTGGGCGGTTCAGCTGATGAACGGCTGGGGAATCGAAGCCAGAAACGAGCAGTACGGCACATGGATGGCCTGGTCGCGCGGACCGACCCACCTCGACCTGATCGCTCCGCGGGTGCGCACGCTCGAGGGGACACTCCTCGCGTGGAGCCCGGGCACGGATGGACCCATGGAGGGCGATGTGGTCACGATCCCCGACTTCATGACAGCCGCTGAGCTCGAAGTGTGGCTCGCCGGGGTCCGCGGCAAGTTCGTCGCGCTGTCCTTCCCGCAGCCCGCCTGCCGTCCCGATTCGCACTTCCAGGAGTTCGGTACACCGGGCGCGCTCGAAAGGATGCAGGCCGAGCGCATGGCGGCGCAGCTCCCCTTCGACGCGAGGGCCTCGGCGCTGCCGCTCATCCGCTCACTGCTCGAAGCGGCGGGGGTGGCGGGGATCCTCCAGTCGGAGTGGGCCGGGGAGATGGGGGTGAACCGCATCTACTACTCGAATCTCACCCGTACGCCGGTCGTCGACCTGAGCTGCGAAGATTATGGGCTTCTCTGGCGGCTCGCGGTCAACAACCAGGGGCCGCGGATCAGGCTGAACGCGGAGGCCGAGTCGCTGGGTGAGCAGCCGGTCTTCAACACGATCGGCGTCATCCGGGGGCGTGAGCTCCCGAACGAGTACATCATCCTTTCGGCGCACTTCGATTCGTGGGACGGGGCATCGGGCGCGACAGACAATGGGGCGGGGGTGACGGTGATGCTGGAAGCGATGCGCATCCTCGCGGAGGTCTATCCGAATCCGAAGCGCACGATCATGATCGGCCTGTGGAACGGCGAAGAGCAGGGTCTGAACGGGTCACGTCGGTTCGCCGGGATGCATCCGGAGGTGGTCGACGGGCTGCAGGCGCTCTTCAACCATGACGAGGGGACGGGGCGCGTCTTCAACATCAGCAGCCAGGGAATGGTCGACGCCGGTGCCCACCTGACACGCTGGATGGCTCAGATTCCGCCGGAGATCTCGCAGCAGATCACCCTCGACGTTCCGGGTCTGCCCAGCCCCGGCTCATCGGACCACGCAGCCTTCATCTGTGCCGGGGCGCCGGCGATCAACTTCAAATCGGTTTCCTGGAACTATCCGGAGCAGACCTGGCACACCAACCGGGACAGCTACGACAAGCTCGTCTTCGAAGATATCCGAAGTGATGCGGTGCTTACCGCCATGCTCGTTTATCTCGCGTCCGAGGACCCGGAGCGGGTGGGGCGTACCAGGCGTGAGATGCCGCCGGGCGCGGGCGGCGGGCCGCAGGCGTGGCCGACGTGTTCCCCCGGGGCAGCGCAGACGAACTAGAGGAGGCGGCTGGCGATGATAGCGCCCTGGTCGACGTTCGGGTCAGATCCCGCCCTGCGCCACCGCCTCCACTTCGGTCCATACCCTCAGGATATTCTCGCCCGCGAGCTTCCGCAGGTCGCCTTCGGACCAACCGCGCTGCATCAGCCTGGCGAAGAGCGCAGGGTAGGATGACACATCCTCGAGGCCTTCGGGCACTGTACTGATCCCGTCGAAATCCGCGCCGATCCCCACGTGGTCGACGCCGGCGACCTCCCGGACATGCTCGATGTGTCGCACCACATCGTCGATGGTGGCGCGCGGGGCGGGACCAGGGGGCCGCGGTCTGGGAAGGGCCTCCCACGCAGCCACGGCCTCGCTGACGAACCCGGGGACGAAGGTCACCATCACCACGCCACCATTCTGACGGACACGGCGCAGCACATCGTCAGGGACATTCCTCGGAACGTCGACGAGCGCGCGCGCGGACGAATGCGAGAAGATGACCGGCGCGATGCTCACGTCGAGCGCGTCGTGCATCGTCTCGGTTGAAGTGTGCGACAGATCGACGATCATCCCCAGCCGGTTCATCTCGCGCACCACCTCGCGACCGAAGTCAGAGAGCCCGCCATGCCTCGGGGCGTCGGTGGCAGAATCCGCCCAATCGGTCGACGCCGAATGGGTGAGCGTCAGATAACGGGCGCCCATCTGGTGGAACTCCCGAAGCCGCTCGAGAGAGTTCTCGATCACATGACCCCCCTCCATCCCCATCACCGACGCGATACGGCCTGCCGCAAACGCTTCCCGTACCGCCGCCGGGGAGTGCGTCTCCTGAAGCACATCCGGATATCGCTCGAAAACGCGTCGTGCGATCCCGATCTGGCCAACCTGCGTCGTCGCAGGAGTCGGGTCGTCAGACGGGACATATACTGACCAGAACTGCGCGCCTACGCCGCCGGCACGAAGCCGCTCAATATCGGTGTGGCCGGGGGATCTTCGGCGCAGATCGTACGCGGTGACGTCGCCGGGCGCCGCTTCATTCTGCCGGATGACCCACGCGAGGTCGTTGTGCCCGTCGAACAGAATCGCGGTTGAGAGGAAGCTTCTCGCCGCGGCGAGATCACGCTCTGAAGGAGGCGCGTTGACCGGCGCTGTCGCACAGGAGGCGACCACGCTGAGGCCCACGGGGAACCAGGCGATGCCGGGCCGGCGGTTCAGGAGGGGCATCATGATCGAAGCTCGGGGAAGAAGAAAATGTCGTGACGGCGCGGCTCGAGGCGACCGGATAGGGTAGCGTCGGTTCGGGGCGCGCGCACCCTCGACCCCTTATAGATGGCGCACCCCTTGCTCTCCTGTCGGGGAAAAACCGTGCTCACAATGGTTTCAGCCACCTCCTCGACAGGACCGCTCCTCAGCATGACCAGTCGCGGCCTCTACTGCGAGCCTGGCGATTTCTTTGTCGATCCCTGGCAGCCTGTGGACCGCGCGATCATCACGCACGCGCATGGCGACCACGCGCGCTGGGGCTCGCGCGCCTATCTGGGCTCCCGTGAGGGCGAGCAGGTCATGCGCACGCGGCTGGGCGGGGATGCGAGGATCGAGACGCTGGAGTATGGCGAATCGGTCAGGATGGGGGAGGGAGTTAGAGTCTCGCTTCACCCGGCTGGTCACATCCTGGGATCGGCGCAGGTCCGCATCGAGCGAGGGGGGGAGGTTTGGGTCGTATCGGGTGATTACAAGGCGGAGCCGGATGCCACCTGCACGCCCTTCGAGCCGATCCGCTGCAATGGCTTCGTGACTGAATCGACCTTCGGGCTCCCGATCTACCGCTGGAGGCCGCAGGAGGAGGTGTTCGCGGAGATCGAAGCCTGGTGGGCGGCAAATCGGGAGGCGGGTCGTGCATCGGTCCTGCTGAGCTACGCGCTCGGCAAGGCGCAGCGGCTGCTTGCCGGCCTCCTCGATCGAGAACAGGGGCCCATCCTCACGCATGGCGCGGTGGAGACTCTGACTCAGAACTATCGCGAAGCGGGGGTTCGGCTTCCCTCGACGATCTATGCGGGGTCGTTCGAGGCGCGGGCGGATCGCGAGGGCGCGCTGGTCATCGCGCCGCCCTCTGTGACCGGATCGACCTGGCTCCGGCGCTTCGGTCAGATCTCGACCGCCTTCGCCTCGGGATGGATGGCGATCCGGGGAACGCGCCGCCGCCGCGGAGTAGATCGGGGCTTCACCCTTTCGGACCATGTCGACTGGCCTTCTCTCCTTTCGGCGATCGATGCGACGGGAGCGGAAGAAGTCTGGGTGACGCACGGCTACCGCGATCCGGTCGTGCGCTGGCTGCAAGAACGGGGGATGGAGGCGCGCTCAATCGCGAGTCGCTGGGAGGGCGAGGCGGGCGAGGATACGGCCGATGCGGAGGCTGCGGAAGGACGTGATCCGGCTGCGGAAGCGGGTAATTCGATGTCAGTGCCAACAAGCTCGGAGGTGCATCCGGAATCAGAAGAACCCGCTAGCCCCGGGACCTCCGCTGCCGACGCGTCGGGTGGGGCGCTGGGTCCCCTCTTCTCCGCACCTCGGGATAGCGGCACCGATCGGGAGGAAGAGTCTTGAGGGCGTTCGCGCAGCTCTTCGACCGTCTCGATGCCACCACCCGCACGAGCGAGAAGGTGTCGGCGATGGCGGAGTACTTCTCCGGCGCACATCCGGGGGATGCGGCGTGGGCCGTACACTTTCTAGCCGGCGGCAGGCCGAAGAGGCTCATCCCCGTTCGGAAGCTGGCATCCTGGGCAATGGAGGTGTCGAATGTTCCGCCCTGGCTTTTCGAGGAGTGTTATCAGGCGGTAGGGGACCTCGCGGAGACCATCTCAATGCTGCTGCCCATCAACGGTCGGTCGTCGGATGAGCCGCTCCGTTTCTGGGTGGAGAGCCGACTTCTCGGGATGCTCGGCGAGCAGGAAGATGTGCAGCGGCAAACGGTCCTCGATGCGTGGAGCGAGCTCGATGGGACGGAGCGCTTCATCTGGAACAAGCTGATCACCGGCGGCTTCCGCGTCGGGGTGTCGAGGAGTCTGGTGAACCGTGCCATCGCGAAGGCGAGCGGAGTCGACGAGGCGACGACGGCTCATCGTCTCATGGGCGGATGGTCCCCGTCGGAAGAGGCGTATCTGCAACTCGTTTCACCGGTTACGGATGATGCCGACATTTCGCGTCCTTACCCTTTTTTTCTGGCGTATGCGCTCGAGGAGGCGCCTGAGACGCTCGGCGACAGCGGGGACTGGTTGGTGGAGTGGAAGTGGGACGGCATCCGTGCTCAGGTGATCCGGCGGCGCGGTCAGACCTTCATATGGTCTCGCGGCGAAGAACTCGTCACGGAGCGCTTCCCGGAAGTCGCGGCCGCCGCATCACTCCTTCCCGATGGGACGGTGCTGGACGGCGAACTGCTCGGTTGGGCAGAGGACAGACCCCTTCCCTTTGCCGAAATGCAGCGGCGCATCGGCCGGAAGACGGTCGGTCCGAAGATCCTCCGGGATGTTCCAGTGGCGCTCATCGCCTATGACCTCCTCGAGGTGGGTGGGGAAGACATCCGCGGAATGCCCCTCGAGCGGCGAAGGGTGGAGCTCGAGCGTCTCGTCGCGGGCCGGGGACAGAGCAGCATCCTGCTGAGCCCGACCGTCCCGGCGGAGGGGTGGTCGGCGGTGCATCAGGCTCGGGACGCCGCGCGCGAGCAGGGTGCGGAGGGGCTGATGCTGAAGTCGCTCGCCGCGCCGTACGGCGTCGGGAGGCGACGCGGACCTTGGTGGAAGTGGAAGGTGGATCCCTTCTCGATCGACGCGGTTCTGCTCTACGCCCAGCCCGGGCACGGCCGCAGGGCGTCACTCTATACCGACTATACCTTCGGGGTCCGGTCGGGGGAGGCGATCGTCCCCTTCGCGAAGGCGTACTCCGGTCTCACCGATGAGGAGATCCGTAAGCTCGACCGGTGGATCCGCAGCCACACGATCGAGAAGTTCGGGCCGGTCCGGGCTGTCGAGCCGGTTCAGCTCTTCGAGATCGCCTTCGAAGGGATCCGCCTGTCGTCACGCCACAAGTCAGGGCTCGCGGTGCGCTTCCCCCGCATCGCAAGGTGGCGGATGGACAAGCCGGCCACCGAAGCGGATACCCTCGAAACGTTGCGGCGGTTGGCCGAGGCGGCGCAATGACGCGAGCGACGCGGGCTTCGTTATCGGACGATACCGAGAAGAGCGGAACGCAGGGTCATCTTCTTCCGCCGCCACTGCGGAAGTGGTTCGCTGCCAGTCGGTGGAAGCCCTTCAGCTTCCAGCAGGAGGTGTGGGAAGCGTATCTGGCGGGAGAAAGCGGGCTTCTTCACGCGGCGACGGGAACGGGAAAGACGGTCGCGGTCTGGCTCGGTCCATTGATCGAGGCGATGCGGGAGTCTCGGAAGCCATCGCGCAGGGCCTCGACGACAGCGCGCCCCCGCCGATCGTCCGCAGCGCCGCTTCGGGTTCTCTGGATCACTCCACTGCGCGCCCTGGTCGCGGACACGGCAGAAGCGCTCGCGTCGCCTCTCGCTGCATCCGGTCTCAACTGGACGCTGGAGACACGAACGGGGGACACGCCGGCCAACATCCGCGCGCGCCAGATGCGCCGACTTCCGACCGTTCTAGTCACCACACCCGAGAGCCTGTCCCTTCTTCTGTCGAGGGAGGGGGCCGCGGAGAGGCTGGCGGATCTCCGTCTCGTGGTGGTCGATGAATGGCACGAACTGATGGGCTCGAAGCGCGGCGTCCAGGTGGAGCTGGCGCTGGCACATCTGCGGTCACTCCGTCCGGGCGTACGGACGTGGGGGCTCTCGGCGACGATCGGGAATACGGCCGAGGCGATGGAGACGCTTCTCGGCACCACGCCCGGCCCAGCGCGCATCGTTCGGGGTGTCGAGCCGAAGAAGGTCGTCATCGACGCGCTCATCCCGCCGCAGATCGAGCGTTTCCCCTGGGCCGGGCACCTCGGGACGCAGATGCTTCCGGGCGTCGTCGATGCGATCGAAGAGGGGCAGACGGCGATCGTATTCACCAACACACGCTCGCAAACGGAGATCTGGTACCAGGCGATCCTGGCCGCGCGGCCCGATTGGGCAGGGCAGATTGCGCTTCATCATGGCTCCCTCGACCGGAAGATCCGCGACTGGGTGGAAGATGGGCTTCGTGAGGGGAAGCTGCGCTGTGTCGTGGCAACGTCCAGCCTCGACCTGGGGGTGGACTTCACTCCGGTCGATCGGGTCCTGCAGGTCGGCAGCCCGAAAGGGGTCGCGCGGCTGCTGCAGCGGTCGGGTCGGAGCGGCCATCGGCCGGGGGCGGTCAGCCGGGTCACCTGCGTGCCGACCCAGACGCTCGAGCTGATCGAGGTGGCAGCGGCCCGCGACGGCGTCGAGGCAGGTGCAGTCGAATCGCGACTCCCCGTCAGCCGACCGCTGGATGTGCTCGTTCAGCACCTCGTGACGGTCGCGCTCGCGGGAGGCTTCGAGCCGGATGAGCTCCTCCGCGAAGTGCGCTCCACTCGCGCCTATGCCGATCTGATGGACGACGAATGGGCGTGGGCGCTCGATTTCGTCGCGCGCGGCGGCTCGGCGCTGACGGCCTACCCTGAATATTCACGGCTCGTCGAGCGGGATGGCCGGTACGTCGTCGAGAGCCCGATGGTCGCACGGAGGCATCGGATGGCAATCGGCACGATCGTCGACGATGCGCATATCACGGTGCAATACCAGGGCGGCGGGCGGTTGGGCTCGGTGGAGGAGTCGTTCATCGCCAGGTTGAGACCGGGGGACCGCTTCGTGTTCGCAGGGAAGCCGCTGGAGTTCATCCGCGTCCGTGATATGAAGGCGTGGGTGCGGAGGGCGCCCTCCTCCAAAGGCGCGATTCCGCGGTGGATGGGGAGCCGCCTCCCACTCTCGGGTGAGCTCGCGGCAGCTCTCCGCGCCCGGCTCGAGGAGGCACAGCGCGGGATCTTCCGAGGCCCCGAGATGGAGGCGGTCCGCCCGATCCTCGAGGTCCAGGCACGCTGGTCGAGCATCCCCGCGGCCGACGAACTCCTCATCGAACAGGTGAAAACGCGGGAAGGCTATCATCTCTACTTCTTCCCCTTCGAGGGGCGGCTGGTTCACGAAGGCCTCGCCGCCCTGTTCGCCTACCGCATCGCGCGTATTCAGACGATAACGTTTACCATGTCGTCGAATGATTGGGGGGTCGAGCTGCTATCGACGGAAGAGCCGCCGATCGGGAGGGCGCTCGAGGAGGGCCTTCTGTCTCCGCATGCGCTGCTCGATGACATTCCGGCGGCGCTGAATGCGGCCGAGATGGCGCGCCGGCAGTTCCGCGAGATCGCGCGCGTCGCGGGGCTCGTCTTTCCCGGCTATCCGGGCTCGGGAAAGTCGGCGCGGCAGCTTCAGGCTTCGAGCGGTCTTTTTTTCGATGTTTTCAGGCGGCACGATCCTGAGAACCGGCTTCTTTCGCAGGCCCACCGCGAGGTCCTGGAGCGCCAACTGGAGAGCAGTCGGATCGGCCGGACGCTCGATCGCCTCTCGAAGTCGAAGGTCGTCCTCACCCACCCGCGTCGAACGCCTCCACTCGCCTTCCCCCTGCTCGTCGACCGAACACGCGACCGGGTCTCCTCGGAATCCCTCGCCGACCGGGTGCGCCGGATGCAGATCGCACTCGAACGCGAAGCAGGATGAGGATGGGGGGAGGGTCCGGGGATGAGTGGATCGCACGCGGCCAGGTACCGACGAGGGGGGCCGATACGCTGGGGGGCATCTTTGCTCCGGTAGCCAATGGATTCTGCGTCCGATCGGCGGGAAGGGGGCAGCGCCGATGAGGACCGACCCCATCGATCCCATCGCCATGATCGGCGGGCAGACCTTCCACCTTCTTCATGAGCGGGCGGCCTTCTGGGAGGAGCGGGCGACCCTGCTCGTTGCCGACCCGCACTGGGGGAAGGCGGCGACCTTCCGCTCGGCCGGGCTGTTCGTTCCCCGCGGCACGACGGGGAGCGGGGTGGCGCGGCTCGAATCGATCCTCAGCCGGATGCCTGCCCGCCGGATCATCTTCCTGGGCGACTTCCTTCACGCGCGGGAGGGGCGGGCCCGGCGAACCTTCGATAAGCTGGCTGACTGGCGGAGCAGGCGACCGGAACTGGAACTGGTGCTCGTCAGGGGGAACCATGACCGGGGCGCGGGTGATCCGCCTGCCGAGCTGGACATCTGGTGCCTGAACGGGCCACTTCTGGAAGATGGGCTCGCGTTCACCCACTTCCCCGATCCCATCGATGGTGCCTTCGTCATCGCGGGGCATCTTCACCCGGGTGTTCGTCTCGTCGGGCGCGGCCGGCAGCGCCAGCGGCTTCCCTGCTTCTGGCTTCGTCACGATCGCTGCGTGCTCCCGGCTTTCGGCGACTTCACGGGCATGGCGATCGTCGAGCCGACGATGGGCGACCGGGTGTTCGTGGTCGCGGATACTGCTGTGGTGGAGATCGGCGGGAGGCCAGCGTGACGCATCCGGCCGGGGTCAGGCGGGTCGGGAAGCTGCTGCGGATCTGCATCTTCGCCGCCCACCTCACCCCCACAGCCCTTCCTGCTCAGCACACTAGAAGTAGCTGGCGATCGAGAAGAGAAGTCCGGCCTCTTCCCCGGCGGTGTTGAAGCGGTCGCGGGTTCGCCCCCGGATATAGTCAAACTTCAGTGCGACGTCGCGCGACGGCCGGAAGTTGAGTCCGAGCGTGATCCGCTTCCGAGAATCTCCCGTCTCGTCCAGGTCGAAATCGACTGCGTCGAAACGCGTGCCGATCTCGAAGAAGGAGCCGGGCATCGTCCGCACCCAGCCGCGTCCGAACTCCTTCACCGCCTGCGCGTAGAGCCCATGCTGCCGGGCTGCGAACATCCCGTCGAGCGTCGGCGGAAGGTCGATGGAGGCGCGCACGGCCTCGCCGGAGAAGACGATCCCGCCCATCTCCCCCTCCGCATCGATCGCGAGGAGAGTGAGGTCCAGGCGATCTTCCACCATTTCGCCATCGACCCGGAACTGATTCCAGGCCCCGCGGTGCCCTGATATGGCGACTTCGTAGCCGAACGCGGGGCTCCAACCCAGGCGTCCCACTGCGGCGGGCGAGCTGTTGTTGTCTGCGAAGTTCTTCTTCCCGGCCGGCACCCGCACACCCTCCGTGGAGAGGTTCAGCAGCCCGTCATGGAAGCCATTCACCGCGTACGCTTCGTATGTCATCCTGCCCGCCCGGCCGATCCCGAATCCGCCGAGGATGCCGATCCCGGGCTCGGTCAGCGCTGTCCCGACGATGTCCGTGGAGACGATTGGTCTGTCGGTGAACTCGTTACGCGGGCTGTCGTGCGAAAGGTTGAATCGCCCCAGCGGCGACAGGATCGCGCCCGCCCTGATGGTCACCGCGGGATGCACGGTGATGTCGATGGCGGCGTACTCAAGCGTTATCTCCTCCCCCAGCTCCTCGATCTCCAGTTCCGCCCCGATCCGGACGAAGTCATTCACCTGCGTCGAGGTGAAGAGATTCCACCGTTTCAGCTCGAAACCGAGCCCTTCCCTGACCCCGTCCACCTGCTCCCACCGGGTCTGGGCCTCCACGTATCCGCCGATGGCGGTCCGCCCCAGCAGATTCGTAAGGAAGGGACGATCGTAGACGCCCATCCCCGCGGCATCGGGCACCGCGCTGCTGGTGTCGCTCGCCTCCTGAGCGCTCAGCGGAACTGCCGGAAGCGTGATCGCTACGATGAGCGCGAGAGCTAGAGACAGGATCTTCGGACCTTTGGCCTTCATGCGACACCTTCCAGCGAGATGACGATGGTTCCGGCGCTTTCCGTCACCGGGTACCGCCGGAGGGGCCGCTCGGCCGGTCCGCGAAGGACCGCGCCACTTCGGTCATACGTCGAGCCGTGACAGGGGCAGATCAGCTGACTCCCCTCAATGTCGACCGTGCAGCCGAGATGCGTGCAGATGGGCGACAGCGCTGCCAGCCCATCGTTGGGCAGCACAACGAGATAGATCGCCTCCGGTGCACCCGCGGGCTGGATGCGTAGGTAGCCGCCGGGCACATTGAGGCGCGGATGATCGGCGCGGGTGAGTCGCAGTGCTCCATCCACCGGCGCCAGCGGCGTCAGGGCCACCGAGGCGCATCCTCCGAGTACGCCGGAGCCGGCGATCGCGCCCAGCATCCCGAGGAAGTCCCGTCGCCCAACCGACGTCTCAGCATTGATATCGCTCATCGGGACTCCACGAAGTCGAGGAGGGCAGCCCGGTCTGCGGCGGGAAGCGCGTCGAATCCCGCCCGCGCTGCGGCCGCTTCCCCACCATGAAAGCGGATCGCCTCTTCGACGGATCTCGCGCGCCCGTCGTGGAGGAGGAACGCCTCACCATTCAGGAACTCACGCATCAGCCGGAGCCCCCAGAGCGGGGCCGTCCGCCATTCGCTGCCGGTGGCGTCACCATCCGGCCGTCCATCGGCGAGCTCGGATCCCATGTCGTGGAGCAGCAGATCGGAGAAGAGCCGCACCGGCTGATTCGCGAGCGCGGCGATCGAGCTGGGGCCGGTCCGCAGTTCAGGAACATGACAGGAGGCACAGCCTACCTCGTCGAAGAGCTGCTCGCCCCGCAGGCGGGAGAGCGTCATTGGTCCGGGCGCCGGGGGCGCGAGGGTCCGCAGATACGCGAGTACAGCTCGAACCTCGGCCTCGTGAAGCTCGGGGTCGGGAACGCGATCGGCGGCTTCACTCGATCGGCTCGCCTGACGATTGCGGTTCTCGACGGGCAGGAAGTCCGTCGTGATCCCCATATCCTGGTGGTACGCTTCGACGATCTGCAGGAGGAGACTGCTGACCTGCGCCTTGCGACTGAATCGCCCGAGCTGCGGTTGAAGGCCGCCCATCGCATCCTCCAGCGCACCGCCGATCTCATCGGCGGGAATGAAATCGCCTGGCACGACGTAGTTCGGACGCCCCGAAATCCCGTCGCCATCGAGATCGTCCGGATCGGCCAGGGCAAGGATCGTCGCCTCGGGAATCGCTTCGATCAGCCCCATCCCGAACACCGGTGGCGGGAGCCTCACCGAGCTCTGCACCCCTTTCGGAAGCACCTCCGGGAGCGCGCCGGGTATCGCCCGCGTCTGCAACTGCGGCCCGCCCAACTCGGGGACGAGATCATTCCCGATGCTGAAGCGGATCAACGCGTTCGAAGGACGTCCACGACCGTCGGAGCTGTGGCAGGCAGCGCACGATGTGTTGTTGAAGATCGGGCCGAGCCCTTCCGCAGGTGAGAATTGCCGCTCGAACGCCCGATCCCCATCGACGAAGGCGCGCATCTCGACGGCGGACAACCCGGGAAGTGGACCATCGAAAACATCTCCCGGTTCCGCCGCCTGCGGGTTGACCAGGTCACACCCACCGAGGAGCAGCGAAACGACGAGAAGAATACCCGGTGCAGGTTGTCGATGAGGCGCCCGGTCATGGGAAGGCGGCAAACCCACCGCCACCGAAAAGCGATGTTGAGGCATAACAAAAGTAATTATTCAATCAAACAAATACAAAGTTTAGGAATGCCTAAAATCTCTTGCACTCCGAACGAAGTCAAGGTGGGAGATCAGGGGGCGTCGATGACGGTGAGGGATGGCGGCCGAGAGCGGGACGACATGAATCGTCCGATACACGTAGAGGTGCGGGGTTACCGAAATGGGGTGAAGATTAGTGGGCGATACTTCACCGGCGCGCGGAATAGCGGGTCATCCGCTGAAGGATCGTCTTCGCGGGAAGGGGAAAGGTGCTGATGAAGAAGCGGTACTCTCAGGACAAAGATGCGTCAGGAGATGTTCATCCTGCCGTGGGACGTGGGGGACGAATATCGACGTGAGAAGCCTGGCGCGTGGCCGCCGGAAGAGGGAGCGGCGGCATGGGAATACCCTCTTCTGATCCTCAGGCGAGCTCCTACCGCGTCCGGCGGTCGGGTGCCGTCGCGGTCCAGACGCGGAAGGGGCTCCCGATCGACCGCTCCAGCACGCCCATCGCGCAATTGAAAACCGGGATCCCGGACGGGGTCGCGCCCTCAGCCGCACCGATGTGCGCATGTCCATGAAAGACTACGCTCGCACCATACGTCTCGATGGGCGGAAGCAGACGGGAGGAACCAAGGAAGGGGTAGATCTCCTCCGGCTCGCCGACGAGTGTCTCCGGGATCGGCGAATAGTGCAGAACGGCAACCCGGGTTTCCGCCTCCAGGGTGCGCAGCGCCGTCTCGAGCTTCAACGCTTCGTCGAGGGCACTCTGCACAAAATCCTTGTAGATCTTCTCGCCGAAGGGCCCGAGCGTGCGGCGCCCGAAGCCTCCGCCGAAACCCTTCACTCCGGCAAATCCGATCCCCTCGATCTCTACGGCCGCCCCGTCGAGCATATGGATCCCTCGCTCGACGAGAATGTCGGTGATGACAGCCTCCGCGCCCGCCTCGAAATCGTGATTGCCCAGAACGCCGACGATCGGGATGGTAACGCCGTCCAGCTCCTTTACGAAGGCTTCGACCTGTTCGGGATCACCATGGGTGGTTAGGTCGCCGCACAGCACCATGATCTGCGCCTCACGGCAGATGTCGCTGAAAATCCCGCGCAGCGAACCGCTCGCCTTGCCGTCGAAATGGACATCTCCGATCGCCGCAATCCGAACATCCCGTCCGTTCCCCATTTCCCCTCTCCCGTGCCGAACCAGGGCAGAAAAAAGCGCCGCGATACGGTCCGCGGCGCGCTTCAGTCATGCCAGAAAAGGGCCAGTAACGCTGATGAGGACGAGAGGGAAGGAGCCAGCTTTCGATCAGTCGCCTGCAGCGACCTTCTGACGGGAGCGGGGCCGACGAAGCAATCCGATCGGCACCTTGTAGTCGTCGACCACGACGACGGGGAGGGCGTTCCGTCTGCGGACTTCCGGGGCCGGCCTCCCCTCGCCCCGCGGTTGGATGGCGGTCGCGCGGGGTCCGAACACTTCATCGACCCGCTCCGTCTCAAGACAGAAATCGACATCCGTCATGAGATGACGTACGAGCGGACAGCTCTCCGAATCGTGGCCGCGCTGCTCACACGTCCGCTCGAGCGTCCGGCGCAGCACGACGCCGAGAAACTTTCCGGTGACCGGTGCAACGACCACCAGGAAGGAGTAGTCGAGGGCATACATCAGCTCTCGTGCGGCGGCAACCGAATGGTGCAGAGCCAATCGCGCCGGAAGGGGGTCCATCACGTCTCCGACCAGCGACTCACCCTCATCTTCGAGGGATGGGATGGCCGGATCACCCTCGATATCCATCTTCGACGACACTTCGAAACTCCTGTAGGACCTTTTGATTTCCGGGCAACGACCTTCGTTGCGCCGGCTCCGGCCGCCGCGGAAGCTGTAAACGCCTGTAGCGAAGCTCCTTAAGGTAGGCATGTAGTGCCCGCGCTGCAACGATGTTCCCGAGCCCCTCCCGATGACCGGTGAAAAGGCCCACTCGTCTGCAGAGAGCCGCCGCCCCTTTGACAATGCGTGTGACAACACCTATATTCAGATCATGGGTATTCAATTGCGCGACGAGATTCAACAGACTCGCCCCTTCACGAGTCCTGAGCATGAGGCGCATCTGGCCGTCGCCCGAACCGCCGCCCTGCTCGAGCATGCGCTCGCCGAGGCGCTGAAGCCGTACGAGATCACGCCTACGCAGTACAATGTGCTGCGCATTCTGCGCGGCGCGGGAGAGAGGGGGCTGTGCAGGAATGAAGTCAGCGAGCGGATGGTGGCTCGTGTCCCCGACGCGACCCGGCTCCTCGATCGTATGGAAGCGGCCGGTCTGATCCAGCGCTTCCGCGACGAAGAGGACCGACGGTTCGTCACGACGCGCATCAGCGAGGAGGGGCGTCGCCTGGTCGACGCACTCGATGCGCCGGTGCAGGCCCTCCACAAGGAGCATTTCCGCGATCTGAACACGGACGAACTGCGCGGGCTGATCACGTCGCTCGGGCGGGTTCGGGACCGTCTGTCTGAAGCGGAGCCGGGCGCGGCCGAGACGTCGAAACCGTAGGGCGCCCCGAAGCGATTCGACGCTTCTTCAGTGCGCAAAGTGTGTTGTCACACCGGACGGTATGACAACTAATTTCAACCAACAATTCTGGAGAGATATCGGATGTCCACCACCTCAACGCTTCCGGCGACACGACTTGACATCGGCCTCGCGATTCTTCGCCTCGCCCTCGGCGTCGTCTTTGTTGCGCACGGGGCGCAGAAGGTCTTCGTGTACGGGATCGACGGGGTTGCAGAGGGATTCGCCGGAATGGGTATTCCGCTGCCCGGCCTTACCGCTGCTCTCGTTGCATTCGCGGAGCTTCTGGGCGGTGCAGCGCTCGTGATCGGCCTGTTCACCAGGGTCTCCGCGTCGCTGCTCGCCGTCACGATGGCGGGTGCGCTCTTCATCGCCCACCTTCCGGCAGGATTCTTCCTGCCGAATGGCTACGAGTTCGTGCTGGCGCTCATGGGAGGCGCCGTCGCTCTGGCTCTGATCGGCGCCGGCTCGTATTCCGCAGACACCGTTCTCGCCCGCCGACGCGGGGCAGGTTCGGGGGGGCGGGGGCTCTCCTGACCGTTCACCTCTTGAAAGGTGCGTTGACGATATGACTCGCAGCCAAATTTCAGCGACGCCGGCCACGCACCCCTCCTGGGACTATGGGATCGCTGCGCCCGGATGGCGGCTCCCGGAATCGACCCGAGTGGGTGCGGTGGTGCTCCAGGTGGCCGATCTGGAGCGATCGCTAACCTACTACCAGGAGGTGATCGGTCTGCGGATCGTCGAGCGCGAATCGGGGCAGGCGTCGCTCGGGGCAGGGGAGGGAGGTGCTCCGCTCGTCCATCTCCGGGAACTGCCGGGCGCGGTTCCAGCGCCAGCGTCAGGGCGACTTGGCCTGTATCACTTTGCGATCCTCGTTCCGGACCGCGCCACACTCGGACGCTTCGTCGCGCATCTCGTCCGGACAGGTGTCCGGTTCGGAGCTTCGGACCATCTGGTGAGCGAGGCGCTCTATCTGCGCGATCCGGATGGCCTCGGCATCGAGGTGTACGTCGACAGGCCCCGATCCGAATGGGCGACGGACCAGAGGCAGCTGCAGATGGCAACCGAGCCGCTCGACCTCGAGAGCGTGGTGCGTGCGGGGGCGGATACACCGTGGGATGGACTGCCAGGGGGCACGCAGATGGGACATATCCACCTGCATGTGGCGGATCTCGCTCGCTCGGCGACCTTCTACCATGAAGGCCTCGGCCTCGACAAGATGGTCTGGAGTTACCCCGGTGCCCTTTTCCTGTCGGCGGGGGGCTACCACCACCATCTCGGCATCAACACGTGGGCTGCGGGTGCGCCCCCTGCGGGCGATGGAGATGCGCGCCTGATCGAGTGGGAGCTCCTGCTGCCTTCCGCTGCAGACGTCAGCAGCGCCCAGGCTTCCCTGGAGGCGGCGGGTTTCCCGGCCTCATCGACTGGCCTTGACGGTCCCATCTTCCACGACCCCGCCGGAACACCAGTGCGTCTGAAGACTGGCTGACGCGCGCCCGTCTGTCCGGCGCAATGTCGAAGAGGACCCCGCAGACAACGGGGTCCTCTTTTCATCCCCTTCCTCTTTGCCAGCTACCTGCATCCTATTGCACTGACGAGATCCAGGGCTGAATTGACGATCTGCATCATAGCCCTTGAGTCTCGGACGACTTCACCCCATCTTGTCAAAGTCATCGGATCACCCAACGATTTGCTGATGTCGTTGGTACAGGGGGGTTCAACGCGTGCTTTATCGCGACTAGATCTCGATGCGTCCCCCGTACGGCGAAGTACGGGGACCGTAAACCACGTCAGTTTTGCACCTGAAACGTCGCCAGGCGACCCCGCGCGAAACCGTGATGACCAATCGATTGAAGGACCTCCGTACGCAGCGCAAGTGGACTCAGGCTCACCTCGCCAAGCAGCTCGAAGTTTCGAGGCAGACCGTGAATGCATTGGAGCGGGGCAAGTACCATCCGAGCCTCCGTCTCGCCTTCCGCATCGCGCGTCTCTTCCAGTCCCGGATCGAAGACGTCTTTCAGCCGTCGCTCCGCAAGGAAACGGACGCAGCAGCGTAAAGCCGGGCTCGGCGGGCGGGCCCGTGCTCCTGGAAAGGAGTGCGAGCGATCCAGCGGGTAAGGCGTGGGCCGACGGCGCTCAGGATGGCGAGCATCTGTCGGCCCGGCCTGCTCGCGCGTTCACGGCCGGTGAGTTGCAGGATGACTGAAACCGGTCGGCCGTCCTGCGCGTAAGATGGGCGGAGCCGGGACGGGATCCGCCCGCCGGCCGCCTGAGCGAGTCACGCCTGCGGAGAATGGTAGATGTTCATCCTGCGCTTCCTTTTTAAATCGGTCCTGCTCTGGGTCATCACCCGCCTCTTGGGCCGGTTCCTCCCCCTGTTGAAGCAGGGCCTCGCCCTCTTCCGCTGATAGCTGCCAGCTTCCTCAGCACCTCCACGTGCCGCTGCGCGACAGCGGGCCACCCGAAATTCGCTTCCACGTGCTCCTTCGCTCTGGCGGAGGCTGCGGATAGCACTGCCGGATCACGGTATGCCGCGATGGCGTTCGCGAAGCCATTTGCATCGCCCGATTCGACGAGGGTCCCATTCACCCCCTCGCTGATGACATCCCGGATCCCCTCCAATCCAGCCGCGACGACCGGAAGCCCGCCCGCTCCTGCCTCGATCATCACCACGCCGAACCCTTCGATATCGCCGGGCACGGGAATGTTCGGCATGATGAAGAGGTCCGCTCCCGAATAGAGCGTTGAAAGCACCTCCTCGGCGACCTGTCCGAGCAGGATCACCCTGTCGGACAGCTTCCTGGCCCGGATGCGCTCTTCGATGGCCGCCGTCATCGGGCCGCTCCCTGCCAGCAGATAAACCGCATCTTCCCGGAGGGTCGGCATGACGGCGTCCACGAACCAGTGGAAGCCCTTCCGCTCCTGATGCCTCCCGACGCTCAGAAGGAGAAGAGTCCCGGTCGGAAGAGTCACCCCCCGCTCACGCAGGAGATCCAGGATCCGCGTCCGTTCATCTTCCCGACTTCCGCTCATTCCGCCGCCTGGCGCCTCCACGCCGCACGGGATGATGTGCACCTTCGTCGGATCCGCACCGCGCGCGATGCATTCCGCCGCGGTCGCCCGGCTGATCGGCAGGACGACGTCGAGCGTCTTCAACACCCGCGGCACCAACTTCTGGTAGAGCGGATTCGGGAGGGTGACGTCACGTCCGACGGGAATGGCGGCCGTCATCGCCCCCGCCTTCCGGACACGGTCGCCGGCGAGCAGGAGCGCGGACGCAGTGACCATCGACGAGAAGAGGACGACATCGATCTGCTTCTCGCGTACGATCCGCGGGATCTGCTGCACGAGCCGGAGAAGAAAGGGCCCGGTCCGCACGCCCGTCATCTTCCAGCTCGTCTCGAGGAGGAGGGGCGTCACGACGACGTCGTCCCTGCCGCTAAGCGTGCGAAAGAGGGCGACCGCCACCCGCTGCATCCCGCCTACATTCGACAGGGGGTCGTCGGGCAGGGGGAAGGAGTGGGAAACGTAAAGAATCCGGAGGGGTGTTCTGCTCACGTCGTCCGAGCTGCAACGGAGGTGGCAGCCGAGGACGCGGCCGATCCGGTGGCCGACACCGGTGTCGCGGAGTCGATCGGCGCCGCGACCAGTTCGACCTCGACGGCATTGTCATAGAAGACCGCGCCCCCGCCAAGATCGCTCTCCCTCTGCGACGTCGTGTCGTTGACGGTGCGTCCCCCGGAGAGCCGCGCCCACCGCACCCCGTAGGAAGCCGCGACACCGGGACGCACCTCATCCGTGAGGATCGCCTCCGCCCTGAACTCACCCCGATCATTCCAGACCCGCACCGATGCCCCGCTCCCGATAGACCGCTTCCGGGCGTCCTCCGGATTCAGAAGAAGCTTCGGCGGACCGGCCGCCAGCGCCAACGCCGGCACATTGACGAAGGTCGAGTTGAGGAAGGTGTGCTCGGGCGGTGACAGAAGCGCCAGAGGATATCGGTCGTCCGGGCGCGCCAGTGCTTCGGCCGGCTCGATGAACGAGGGCAGGGCGGGGAAGCCCATCTTCTCGAGCACGCCCGAGCTGAACTCGATCTTCCCGGAAGGCGTCCGAAGTGGCCTGTTTTCCGCGAGGGGCGCGAAGGGGGAAGGAAAATTCAGCCGCACATACCCTTCATCGAGAAGCTTCTCGAAGGTCACCCCTTCCATCGCCGGACTACGGCTATCCAGAGCCTGCCGGATGAGCTCCGTGTCCGAATCGGCAAAAGCGGGATCATCCAGTCCCATTCTCGCCGCCAGGCGCCGGAAGATTTCGGCGTTCGACGCGCTCTCACCGAGCGGCGCGATCGCGGGTCGGTTCAGCGTCACATAGAAGTGACCATACGATCCGTGAACGTCCCAGTGTTCGAGCTGAGTCGTCGCGGGGAGGATCCAGTCGGCGTAGTCCGCCGTATCCGTCTGGAAATGTTCGAGGACGACAGTGAAGAGATCCTCCCGCCGCAGCCCCTCACGCACCCGAACGAGGTCGGGCGCGACCGCACCCGGATTCGAATTGTAGACGATGAGCGATCTGACCGGCGGCCCCCCGATCCCCGCGTCGGGTTCGGTAAGCGCCTCGCCAAGCCGGATCATGTTGATCGTGCGGGTGCCGGGCGTGATCCAATCGGGCCTTTCAAGAGCCGGGCTGTTGAAGCCGAACGCACCCGACGTCGAGAGCGTCGCCCCTCCGCCAACATCCCGCCACGCCCCCGTCAGCGCGGGCAGCAGCGAGATCGCGCGCACCGCCATCCCGCCCCCGGCGTGACGCTGCATCCCATAGTTGAGACGGATGAACGACGGGCGGATCAACGCGTATTCCTGCGCCAGCCGATCGATATCGCCAGCTTCGAGGCCGGTCACCGCCGCGGTTTTCTCGAGCGACCATTCTCCGAGATGGCCCTCGAGTTCCTCCCATCCAACCGTCCGCTCCGCGAGGAAATCGCGATCGTGGAGATCGAGATCGATGATCCTTCGCATCATCCCGAGCGCGAGAGCTGCGTCGGTGCCGGGTCGGATCTGAAGATGGAGGTCACACCGTGCGGCAGTCCGCGTGCGGATCGGGTCGATGGCGATGACGCGCGCCCCCCCCTCCCGCGCGCGTGCGATCGCGGGCCAGAGGTGGGGATTTGAGGTCAGCGTGTTCGTTCCCCATAGAATGATGTGTCGGGAACTCTCGACCTCGACCGGGGAAGGTCCAACGCGGACCCCATAACTGTGGCGCCATCCCTCGGTTCCCGCGGCGGCGCAGATTGTCCGCGCGAGGAGGCTCGCCCCGATTCGATAAAAGAAGCGCCGATCCATCGAGCTTCCCTGAACGAGCCCCATCGTCCCGGCATAGGAGTAGGGGAGCACCGCTTCCGGACCATGCTCGGCGATGACGGCGTTCAGGCGCGAAGCGATATCATCGAGGGCTTCGTCCCAGGTCGCTGCCTTGAAGCGTCCCTCTCCCTTCGCGCCCACCCGCCGCATCGGGGTAAGCACCCGCCCCTCATGATAGGTGCGCTCGACGTATCGGTTAACCTTGGCGCAGAGGAAGCCCTGCGTCACCGGATGGTCCGGATCGCCCTGCACCCGGACCGCACGGCCATCCTCCACATGCACGAGCATCGCGCAGGTGTCCGGGCAGTCGTGCGGACACGCGCCGCGCACCACACCCGACGGCACCACTGGGAGCATCATCCCGCGACGCTGCGCCGCGATCCGCGTCCGTGCAATATCGCCTTCATTCTTCTATCCATCGATGCGGCGCACATTGTTCGCCGGCTGCATGTCGAGCAGAACATCTTCCGGGTCGAGCCGGGCTTCGGAAGGTCGGGCGTCCGTCGTGATCTCGACGACCTGGAGCGGCTCCCGACCCTCCAGACGCACCGAAGTGTCCCCGACCTGCAGGGTGACCGGCATCCAGGCTGCACCCTCCCGACGGATGCGAACGCGGGTCAGCCATCGCCCATCGCTGCGCTGCTCGGTCGTTGCGCTTTCGACGCTGTAGTCGAGGCGCGCGGTGCTGTGGATCCACTGGTCGAAGAAGGCGTCGTAGCTTTCCCCGGTAACCTCGGAGACAGCCCGCCGGAAGTCCGTCTCATCGACGTGCTGAAGCGCGTTCTGCTCGAAGTAGGTGCGTAGCACCGACCGCATCGCTTCTTCGCCGATCAGCCACTCGAGCATGCGGAAGATGAGCTCCGGCTTCGTGTACGTCATCGCGCTGTACATCGACTGATCCCGGAACTCGGCCCCCGGCAGCGCGACCGGCTGCGTCGCGCCGAACCGCTCCCTTTCCCGCGCGGCGGCAAGTGAAGGCTCCCAGATATCGTCTACGCCCTGCTCCTCGAAGTACCGGTTCGTGATGTACGAGGTGAACCCCTCGTCGAGCCAACCCTCACGGAACTCGTTGCTGGCAAGCATCCCGTGCAGATACTGATGCGTAGCTTCATGGAGGATGAGCCCTTCGCTCGGTGATCCGTTCATCATCATCATCGGGAACTCGGTTCCGCCCGATTCGATCCGACGCAGATTCGTGAGCTGCGGCCAGAGATAAGGGCCGAAGCGGTCTTCGAGCCATTCGAGCGCGGTGATTGTGCGGCCGAGCGCCATGCCATTCCCCCAATCGACATCATTGGGGACGAACAGAACGTGGATACCGACCTCTCCCCCGCCATCTGCTCGCGAGAAGCTCCCGCCCTCGTAAACAAAGGTGGGGTCCATCGCCCAGGCGAAGTGATGAACATCCTCCGCGCGCCAACGGATCCGCTTCATCCCTTCCGCGGCCTGGGCCCCGAGCAGCCCGAGCGGCTGGAAGGAAGTCGCAGGATAGGCGTCCCGGTTGTAGACGATCGGCGCCGTTGTTCGGGCAGAGCCGGCCCAACCCGGATCCCCGTCTACCGGCACCCCTGTCGCACCCAGCACCTGGTCCTGCGCGACTTCGAGCACCACATCGTAGCTGGCGAACTCCCCGAAAAACTCTCCCTGCGGCACCAACGCCTGCGTCTCCCAGCGGCCATCCTTGAAGGCGGCGATACGCGGATACCAGTGGGCCCAGTCGAAGTGCCGTCCCGACCTTCCCTGCCTGCGCGGTATGGTCGCCAGGCGCGCTGTCCAGTCCATCTCGATCGACAGCGAAGCGCCCGATGCCAGGGATGCGGGGAGCGGAATCCCCACGACGGTCGAGTCGGGCGCACCCGGATAGAAGGGGCGCAGCTCGACCCCGTCCACTGCAACGCGGCCGAGCCTTTCGAAGCCATGGTCATCGGCGCCGAGGAGCTGGAAGCGGGTCGATGCGAACTGCATCTCCCGCCGGGCGAAGGCGCTGTTCGGCCGGAAAGCGTTCAGATGCTGATGAAACCAGAGCGTGTCGAGGGGGACGCCCGCACGGTTGGTGTACTCCAGCACGAGCCGACCGGTCAGAATGTCAGACGCTTCGTCGAGCCTTGCCTCGATCCGGTAGGCGACCTGCTGCGGACGCTCAGCTTCTCCGTACCCCTGCGCCCGCGCGGCCGCGACGCCCCGTTCGGCGGGCGGCAGTGTGGCACAGGCGGAGAGCGCTTCGGCCCCGGACAGCGCCACGAGGAGTGCCCATCCGGCCCGTGCGGCCGATCCGACAGCGGATCTGCTGCCCCACATCTTCGTCATCCGCTGTTCGCGGAGGCAGCCGAGGCAGCCCTCTCCTGATCCTCGAGAAGCTCGCTGACCCGGAAGATGGCGTGCACGGCATAGCCCGCCTCCAGCAGCGCTGCGGCACCACCCGCCTCCCGATCGAGCACCGCGATGATCCCCGCGACACTTCCGCCCTCCGCCTCGACCGCCCGGCACGCCTCCAGCGCGCTACCCCCCGACGTGATCACATCCTCCACAACCACGACGCTGTTCCCCGACGAAAAGCAGCCTTCGATCCGACGGCCGGTCCCATGATCCTTCGGCTTCTTCCGAACGGAGAAGGCGTTGATGGGGGTGCCCGCAAGCCAGCTGCTGTGCGCGATGGCGTAACTGACAGGGTCGGCGCCCATCGTCAGACCACCGATCGCATCAGGCTCCCACCCGGTCTCTCGAAGGAGCTCCAGGCCGAGCGTGCCGATCATCGCCTGTCCTTCCGCGTGCATGGTCGTTCGGCGACAGTCGACGTAGTAGCGGCTTCGCGCCCCCGACGCGAGCACAAAGTCCCCGATCTCGAGCGACCGTTCCCTGAGCAGCTCGAGGAGCCGCGCGCGATTATTGTTCATGGCATATCCTGTTGACCTGGTTCTTCGGCATCGGTCCATTCCTCGACGATTCCGGGGGCGATGGCATCGAGCCGGACGAGCGATTCAGCGACCGCCGCTTCGCCACGGGGATCGGACGCCGCCCGGAATTCGAGAAACTCGATGAACAGCCTGTCGTCCCCGGCGGAGCGGAAACGCCATGCGTGCGCCTTCTGCGCCTGCGCCGCCGCTCGCAGCGCGCCCCACGCTTCCTCATAGGAAGTGCTGTCGGTCGGCGCCGGCCGCCGCCGGATGCTGACGAGCGTTCGAGTGCTCATCGCTGCCCCTCCGCGGTGCGTCTGGACGAGGAGTCGCGGCCGGAGAAGGGTTCCATGGCCCGACCGGCAGCCATGAGGCTGCATCGTAGAGCCGCGAAACGCGAGGATCGGGTTCCATGCCCCGCCATGATCTCAGGCATTGCCCCAGTCATGCGACCTCCCCGGCAGTGGGAACGCCAGGCCCTGCAATGGGCGACTCCGCCGAAGCTTTGCCACGGTCCGCCTTCTTGCGATCCGACCTGCGGAGTACCTGCGTCAGGACAAAGGCGCCGACCCTCGTCAGCGTCGACGGCCGATATCGTGCGGCCCTTCGCTGCAGCGACAGTATCATATAGTCGACATCGGTGGGGCGCAGACGCCGGTAGCGGACGGCGGCGGTGAGTCGATCGAATTCGCTCGTGATCTCGGGGCGGACCACTTCGGCGCTCCACAACATTCGCTCCCCAGCGTGTCGGGCGCGCTCCAGGAGCGATTCCGCGCGCATCATCTCGCGCCGTCGTACCTCGGTGCCGACCACGGCGAGGTGGTACTCGTCCGCCAGCTCCCCGAGCAGCTCATCGAGCACGACGGCCCAGGTCGACGCGGCGCCGAGCTCCTTGCGGTCCATCCCTCGCATCACGGTCCGATCGATCGCGCGCCGGAAGCGCACCATCGAATCGACGACGCCATCCGCGTCCCGGTCCGACAGCTCGGAAAGGAAGTCGACGATCGCGTCATACGCGTGCGCGGCGGCCATCGAATCGAGGACATCCACCTCGTCGACGAGGTCGCTGATCCGCGCGACCATGCCTTCCCGGAACAATTCGAAGGAGGCCGGGTTGTCCTGCAGGTAGTAGCCGACTTCCGCCTCGACCAGGGCGTCGAGAACGACGAGCTTCGCGAATGTATCTGCCTTCATCTACAGATCGGCCGGAGTGTCCGCATAAGCTCTCCGGGCGGCAGGGGGGAGTCAAGGGCGGTACATGGCGACAAAATCAGTCCGGCGATACCCTTCGCAGGTTTTCTGCCGGCATCCTCTTCAGCGCTCAGCCGCCCTTCCCGGGGCTTCGATAAAGACGAAGATGTCTCACTACTTCGGGCGGGCGTTTCTGATGACCGTGGGCCTGCTCACCTGCCTGGCGCCTGCAGCCAGGGGCCAGGCAGGAACGATCGTCGGTCGCACGCTCGACGCCCAGGGGGCCCCGGTAGCGGATGTCTCGATTCTTCTCGAACCCTCGGGGGTTGCGGGCACGACCCGAACGACGGTCACCGCCTCAACGGGCACATTCCGCCTGCCCGACCTCGCCTCCGGAAGCTACACACTCCGGACGAGCCGCCTCGGGTTCGCCTCCCTCGAGCGTCGGGTTGCGATCGCTCCGGGGCAGACGGTCACCCTCGAGCTCGTTCTCTCCCCGCAGGTCGTGGAGATCGAGGGGATCACGGCGCGTGCGGTTCAGGCGGATAACCGGGAGCGCGATCGCTTCCTGAACGAATCCGGGATCACGGCGCGGGTCATCGAGGCGAACGCGCTCCGCACTCTTCCAGGACTCGCCGAGACGGATGTTCTGCGCGCGGTTTCGCTCCTACCGGGCGTGGTCTCCACCTCAGACTTCTCGAGCTCCTACAATGTCCGCGGAGGGTCGGCCGACCAGAACCTCATCCTCATCGATGGGTTCACGGTCTTCAACCCCTTCCACCTCGGCGGTCTCTTCAGCGTCTTCAATGCGGACGCGGTAGAGCGCGCCGAACTGTTCGCGGGCGGATTCGGCGCGGAATATGGCGGCCGGGTTTCTTCGGTCCTCAACATCGAGAGCCGGTCCGACATCCCCAGCGGCCTGGAGGCGTCGGGGGGTATCTCCCTCCTTGCCGCGCGTCTGCTCCTGAGGGCGCCCCTCCCTTCGGCGGTAACGGGTCTCTTCGGCGGGGATGAGGGCGCCTGGTTCATCTCCGGCCGCCGCTCCTACTTCGATCAGGTTCTCCGGCCGGTCGCGGAATTTCCCTACCACCTGACGGATCTCCAGGCGCGTATCTCGACGAATACTGCATCGGGCGGCACGCTCTCCTTCACCGGATATTTCGGCAACGACGTCCTCGACCTCTCCGATTTCGGCCTCAACGATGACGATGACGATGACGGACAGGAAGGGAGCGGGAACGACGCGACGGACGTCCTCCGTCTCCGCTGGAACTGGGGCAACCAAGTCGCAGGGATCCGCCTCCTCCAGCCCATCGGTTCGGAGTGGATCGCGGACGCCCGGGTCGGATACTCCCGCTTCGCCGAGCGGCTGACCTTCGAGGATTTCGGGGATGTGCGATTCGAAAGCGGGATCCGCCAGGCGATGTCGCGCCTCGATCTTACCCGCGGGCTCGCCGGCTCCAGTGAGCTTCGCATCGGCGCTGCGCTCGATCGGCTCTCCCACGAGAATCTCGCGGAGGCGGGCGGCACGAGCTTCTACGCCTCGGATGGCAGCGGCTATCTCGGCGCGGGCTACGCAACGCTGCGCCTCCGGCCGACCGATCGCTGGATCATCGATGCCGGAACCCGCTACGATGCCTGGTACAGCGAGAATGGGGACCGGTCGGTGGTATCGCCCCGCCTTTCAGCCAAGCGCTTCCTCGGTCCCGGTGACGGCTTCGCCGTGAAGCTCGCCGTCGGCCGGTACTCCCAGTTCCTGCACTCGCTGCGCGACGAAGAGCTTCCGGTATCGAACGACACCTGGGTCCTTGCCGATGCTTCGGTCCCCGCTGTCGTATCCGATCAGGTACAGCTCGGGATCGAGACCTTCTGGGGGGATGGATGGTCCGCCTCGATCGAAGCGTATCTCCGTCGCTTCGACGGCGTGACCGAATTCAATCTCGCAGACGATCCGAATGATCCTGCAGATGACCTTCTCGCCGGGGACGGCCGCTCCCGCGGCCTCGACCTTCTCCTCCGACAATCTTCGGGAAAGCTGACCGGATGGGCCACCCTCTCCCTCCTCCGCGCCACACGATCCTTCCCGGATGCCCAGGCCGCCGGGTGGGAGGATGTGCCGCAGGAGATCACCTACCCGCCGATCTTCGACCGCAGAATCAAGGTCGATGTCGTGGCGCAGTACGTCGCAGAGAGCGGGCTGGAGATTGGAGGCCGCTGGAACTACGGGTCAGGGCTCCCGTACACCCGCCCCATCGGGCAGTACCTGTCCTGGCGGCACCACCCGCTCGAGGGTCAGGCCGAACCTTACGGCTTTGAATCGGGAGAAGATGGGCTGCCCCTCTTCGTCCTCCTCGGGAAGCGGAACGCCGAACGTTACCCTGCCTACCACCGGCTCGACGTCACGGTCAGGCGGCCCTTCGAGAGAAGCTGGGGAACGTATGTCCCATACCTTCAAGTGCTGAACGTTTACAATCGAAGAAACGTTCTCTTCTACTTCTACGACTACAATAAGGCGCCGCCGGTGCGGTCGGGCTTCAGCATGTTTCCCATCCTGCCCGCGATCGGCGTGGAGGTCACCTTCTGATGGACAGTTCGCGCCGCTTCCAGGGCCTCCACAACGCCATCAGGCGGGTCGTGCGTTGTTCACGCGCGACCTTCGGATTTCTCACGCTGTGGCTCAGTGCGGTTCTCGGCGCGTGCGAGCTCGACGAGGTCACCGCGCCACCGGCGGAGGACTTTCTCGTCGTGGAAGCGGTCCTTCGCGTCGGTCGCGCTTCGCAGTATGTGCTTCTCCACCGATCCGTGGCCGGGTCGCGGGTGCCCGGCGAGCCCGGCGCCACGATCGAGGTGATCCGCGAAGATGGTCGCGTGATCCCCTACTTCGAGGTCCCCCTCCGAGCGTGCAGCCTTATAGCGGCCGACGACGACCGCCTCGGAAACATCGAGCTGGAGGCGAGCTGCTACATCACAAGCCCGGAGCAAGGCTTCTTCGTACAGCCGGGAATGAGCTATGAGCTCTTCGTCCGGACGGCCGGCGGCGAGATCGCACGCGGTCGCACCACCCTTCCCGGCAGCTTCGGCTTCGCCGTACCCGCGGTCCGCCTCCACCCGCGTACCCTGACCGCGGGATGCACCTTCCCTGAGCGGCCATTCCAGATGGTCTGGCGGAAAGCCGAGGGCGCGTGGAGCTACCTGCTGATGCTCGAGCTCACCGGCTGGTCGAGGTTCGCGGCGGCCGATGCGCTGGCCCCGGATCCGCTCCAGCTTCTGAGCGTTTCGGTATCGGCGAACGACACGACGGTCATCTTCCCGACCAACATCGGGCTCTTCCAGCGGTTCGACTACGATAAGCGCGTCTTCGAAGTGTTCGAGAACGGAATCCCGGCGGGGGTGCAGACGAGACTCGTCGTCATGGCGGCGGACCGGAACTACACGAACGCGGTCCGCGGTGGGCGCTTCAACCCTTCGGGACCAGTCCAGGTGTCGAGTGTGGTGGGTGACGCGGTGGGGGTGTTCGGTGGAGTCGTGCCCATCGTTCTTCAGTCTGAAGACCTCGGGGGGCTGCCGACTCCACCCTGTCCGATACCCGTTATCTGATCTCGAAGACGACCGAAGCCGAGGCGGTGATGGTCTGTTCCCCCGCCTCGATCGGCGTCATCGCCGCGCTCCCCATCGACATCGCCATGTCCTGGGCGGCGGCGCGGAAGTAGGGCCTCGCCATATCGGCGCTGGTGCTCGCATCGAGAACGTCGCCGAGCTGCACGCCGAGTGCGCGCGCCATCGTCTCGGCGGCAGTACGCGCCTCACCGACCGCGACCTCCAATGCCTGCGCCTCCGCGGCCTTGCTGTTCGTCAGCTCGAAGCTGACCCCGTGCAGCCGGTTCGCCCCCGCCCGCAGCCCCGCATCGATCAGCGCGCCGACTCTGTCGAGGTTGGTCGTGCGCACGGAAACCATGTTCATCGCGCGATAGCCCCGGATCTGGGGAGGCTGCATTCCATCGTCACGCGGGGTGCTGGCGTATTCGGGATAGACCGAGTATCCGCTCGTCCGGACGTCGTCCCGAACCACGCCCGACCCGAGGATCGTCGCAATCACGCGCTCCATCAGACTGGCATTCGCGGCCCCCGCCTCCTCCGCGGTGGTCCCGGTCGTCTCCACGGCGAACTGGACGGTCGCCAGGTCAGGCTTCACACGTACCTCGCCCATCCCCGACACCCGGATCGTGCGCGCAGCGGGAGAGAGTTGCGCGGGGGCCACCTGGGCAGCGGCGCTCTGAGCGCCCGCCAGCGCCACGATCGTCAGCGCAATCGCCTTCAGCGAAGAAGTGCTTCGTATCTCAGCCATCGGACTTTCCATTGTTTTCTGGTTTGATCCTGCTCGAAACGCACCAGCCGGACTATTCGTGCCACGGCCTCGCTGATCCTTATAACGTACGACCAACGCTCATTTGCACAGATGATCCGCACAAACTCTCACGGATGGTTTATCACCCGGCGCGGCGACCCGGTACGGCACCGCCCAGGGATTACCCAAACAACCGTCTGATCGGGTGAAGAAGTACGCCATCAACGAGGTTTTCGGAACGCTGCAGGGGGAGGGAGCGCAGGCAGGCTCTCCCGCGGTTTTCCTGCGTTTCGCCGGGTGCAATCTCGGCTACGAGGTCTGCCCCTGGTGCGATACCGACTGGGCACGCACGGAGCACCTTCTCACGCTCGACGGGACGTTGGAGCTGGTCGCCGCCCGGGCACGGGAAACATTCGGCGGGGAGAAGCCGGGGCTGCTGCTCGTCGCGACGGGAGGAGAACCGTCGATCCAGTTCGATGCACCCCTCGCGGCCGCCCTGCGTCAGCGCGGGTACCGGATCACGATGGAGACGAACGGCTCCCGCCCCATCGACCGATCGCTCGTCGACTGGTTGACGGTGTCACCGAAGCAGGCGGAATTCGTTCAGAAGGAAGGCGACGAACTGAAGATGGTCTTTACTGGCGGGATGGCTCCCGGCCCGGCTTCGGATGTCGATGCTGTCCGCAGGCTCGCCGAGGGGACTTCGTTCAGTCACTACTTCCTGCAACCGCTCGACCTGCCGGGCCGCGGGCCCAACTTCGCTGCTGCGAGCGAAGCGGTGATGACGCTCGGCCCGCCCTGGCGCCTTTCCGTGCAGACCCACAAAGTCCTCGGAATTCCGTAGGCAGCGGAAGCTACTCCGGAAGCTCGAAGCGGATCCCCTCCTCGAAGGGAAGATCGACCACCCGCCCCTCGGACCCGTTCACCGTCACCAGCGCGCCCGGCTCCACCTCGCGCCGCAGGTAGCCGAGCGCGATCGGCGCCCGTGCAAGTGGCGATACCGCGAGCGACGTCACCTTCCCGACCTCTTTCCCATCTTCCGGGCGGGTGATGGCACTGCCATGCTCTACCGCAGCATCTTCCCGGAGGACGATGCCCCGCAAATGCCGGTTCACATGGCCGCGGTGGGCGATCCGTACGACCACCTCCTGGCCGGTGTAGCACCCCTTCGTGAAGGAGATGCCGCGCTCCATCTGGCCGGTCGACGCGAAGGCCTCCGCCGGCATCGTCTCTTCGGTCATGTCGATGGCGAAGCGCGGTCGCCCCGCCTCGATCCGCAGCACCTCGAGCGCATTCATCCCGAGCGGCTGCCCCGAAAGAGAGAGTGCATGGTCCAGCGACTCACCCCACGCCGATGCGGCCATCTCACCGCCGACGAGCAGATCGAATCCCTCCTCACCGCCGACGAAGCGGGTCGCCACACCAAGGATCGGATGCTCGCGGTAGATGCCCGGCGTAACGGCATCTTCGTCGGGGTTCGGCTCGGTGCCGAGCAGGGTTCGCGCAATACGGATCGCCTTCCGGCCATAAAGGCCGACCACCGTCAGATCGCCATGGACCTCCCACCGGGCAAAATGCGGAGGGAGATACTTCCTGAGATGCGCGCCTACGGGGTCGAGGGCGGCGCGCGGAAGCATCACCAGTACCTCCGACGCCCCCCCTTCGGCGGCCGGCCGGACAATCGCTCGGAGGTCGGTGATCATCCGCCCCTTCGGGGTCAGCATCGCGGCATAAACCGCCCGACCCGGTTCCGCGGCGGCGATATCGTTGGTCACGAGCCCGTTCAACATCCGCACGGGATCCCTCCCGTGAAGACGGAGGACCACGAGATCGGAGCGCTCCGCCACCCCGACCGCAGAGCGTACTGCCCGGTATTCCGCCTCCTCGCCATTCTGGTACTCCAGTACCACATCGGCGCCGAGAAAGCTGCCGATCACTCCTCCTACACCCGCGTGCAGCGGCTCGAGCTTCAACCCGCTCACGACGCCACGGGCTTCGCCGCCCTGAACAGCTCGCGAAGACGCTCGTCGGCGCCCTCGAGCTCGCGCGTGACCTTCCTCACCTCTGCCGTCGACGCGGCGTTGGGCAGCTCGACATTCACTTCCGGGCCGGTGGAACGCGGAAGAAAGACGAGCGTCATCCGCCATCCTTCCACCCCTGTCGCCTTCCGCGCAACCAGATCGACTGTATAGTCCGACCCGTCACAGTCCAGCCGGCCAGCCAGACGATGCTCCTTCCAGGACGAGCTCCGCGACATAGCCATGACTACCTGATCTCCCTGTTGAGTCCGAGCCCCCGTTGCCGCGAGGGGAACTTCGGCACATTCTTTTCACCCTGGACGGCGTTCGCCCTGAATGCCGTCGAATCTAGTCGTACGGACCCTGTCCTTCAATCAGAGCGCGAAGATGCAGCCTACTCTGCCACTCATGTTTCAGCGGCTTCCGCCGGAACGCCTTCGTCGGCTGGAGCTGGCCGTGGCCGCTGCTACCGAAGCACGACTCGACACGCACGCCGAACAGGCCCTGAATCTCGTCGCGGTGCTCTCCCCGCGGATGTCCTTCGATCAGGCGGTCGAACGCTATATCGACATGATGGGCCTCGACCATGATGAGGGACAGATGGTCCAGACCCGCGCCCTCCTCGTACTCGCCGAGTCCGATTCCGCCGACGAACTCTCCCGCGACCCGCGCCGGGAGCGGCTGAGCTGGCGATATGCGACCCCGCGCGGTGCGGTCCGCTACGTCCGGCGGCAGCTCCGCCGCAACGCGGAAGAGGATCTCTGGCTGGAGCTCTCTGCCGCCCGCGCGGAGGAGGCGCTCATCCGGACGCACGTGAAGCACGCGCTCAACTTCGTGCACATCCTGGAGGGGGAACTGTCGCCCCCCCGCGCGATCTCTCACTATCTGGAACAGCTGGAGATACCCTCCTCCCGCACCCGTGCCATCTATCAGAGGGCGCTGGCGCGGGTTGCTGCTGTAGAGCTACCCCGCATCGCCGGCCGGGATCGCTCCCTGTCAGGCTGAGTCTGCTGGCGACGTGCATAACTCTTGCCCCTGGTATCCCAGCTCGCACTTCCCGCGAGCTGGCTTTTCATCCCCCGTCATAAACCGGAGATACGCTTCGAAATGGCTGCGCTGAGGGCTCTTTCTGCCGCCTGCTTATCCCTCGCCCTCTTTGCCTGCAGCGAGCAGGCAGATGGCGCCGCCGATGTGGCCGTTCCGGTCCGACCGGATTCTTCGTCGACGGAGGCGGTCGCTACTGCGCCGGCGCCGCGCGAAGCTGTCGGTCCGGCTACCAACCACCCGCCCAACGAACTCGGCCAGATCATGGTGCTGGAGTACCATCGGCTGGGCGAGCCGGAAGGGGAATGGCGCCGATCAGCAGCCAACTTCCGAGCCGATCTGCAGCGCCTCTACGATGCTGGCTATCGACCGATCACGGTCCGCCAGATGCTCGCAGGGGACATCGATGTGCCACGCGGCACGACGCCTGTCGTCTTCACGATGGACGATTCATCCCAGGGCCAGTTCTATCTCCTGGAGGATGGATCGATCGATCCGAACACGATGGTCGGGATGTGGGACGCCTTCCAGAAGGAGAACCCGGAGTGGGAGGGCGGTGCGACCTGGTGCGTTCTTCCCGCGGCGGACCACCCTTCGAACTTCTTCGGCGAGATGCCGAGCCGCGAAGTCCCCCGCGAGGAACGCGAGGCGCGCATTCAGAAGAAGGTCGACTACCTGGTCGAGAACGACCATGAGATCTGCAACCACACGCTCTACCACGCACGCCTCGATCGGGCATCGAGCGACGCGCAGGTACAGGAGTGGCTCGGCCGTGGGGAAGACTCGATCCAGGTCTATCTGCCGGCGGACTACGACATCGTGACGCACGCCCTCCCGCTCGGCCTCTGGCCTGCGAACCGCAGCCTGGCCTGGGAGGGTACCTACAACGGGCGACCCTACTCCTACGAAGGTGTGCTCGAGGTGGCGGGCGGCCCGAACGAATCGCCCTTCGACCGGCAGTTCGATCCCCGCTCCATCAATCGCCTCATCGTGGCGCCGGGCGCGCTGGAGCGGCAGCTTGCCGAGTACGAAGCGAACCCGGGCCGCCGGTTCATCTCGGACGGGGAGCGGGATGTGATAACGGTACCGGCCTCCGCCGCGGACAGGGTCGATCGCGAACGATGGTCGGACAGGGAGGTAAGGATCCTGGAGGAAACGAACTGATCGGATCCGGCATCCAGGGGCTGGCCCCATCCGGCGGAGGAGAGCCCGGCCGGCCCGCTCGAATCCATCTACGAAACAGGGGCCGCTTCCCATTGGAGGCGGCCCCTTGCTTCATCTACCGGATCGATCCGACCTCGATCAGGTCGTGGTCGTCGGCTGCTCGGCTTCCGAGTTCGACGCAAGCTGCGACGGCGGGGGCGGCGGCGCCTGTACCGTCGGCGGCGTCGCGTTCGCCTGGATCGACGTATCGTCCATCCCGTTCATCGCGCGCTTGAAATCACGAATGCCCTTGCCCATCCCGGAGGCGAGTTCCGGGAGACGCTTCGCTCCGAAGAGAAGCAGCAGCACGGCGAAGACGAGGATCATTTCGCCGAAGCCCATTCCTGGGATCATCGTACCTCCACGAGTGACTCGTTTCAGGGACGTCTCGGCGCAGGACGTGAATGGTACCACGTCCAACGCTCGGCTCTTCGACGGATGCGACGAACAGGGCCGCCCGCCTGCCCCTTCACTTCAAGTATAGCCGCGGAAAACGGATGGAACAACCCGGGAAGCCTCTCCAAGGCAGGATTGGAGGCGTTCCTATGTGTCTCCTCAGGCCCCCGCGAGCGACTGCACCCGCGCCGCTGCACCCCGTCCCGCGGCCCTCCCCGTCGCCCACGCCCAGGCGAAATTGTATCCGCCGATCGGACCGAAAGCGTCGAGAATCTCACCGCAAAGGAAGAGTCCACTCTTCAACCGGGACTCCATCGTGCCCGGGTTGACCTCCCCGAGAACGACGCCTCCCCCCGTGACCTCAGCCTTCCGATATCCCTCATCGCCGGTCCAGGGAAGGGTATATCGTCCCAGCGTCTCGAGTAGTCTGAGACGCTCCTCCCTCCGAAGCTGCCCGAGGACACGGGTTTCGTCCACCTGCGCCTCCCCCAGCAGACGCAGGGCGAGTCGCTCGGGCAGCAGTTCCCGAAGGTGTGTCGATACCCGTCGTCCGGGTCCGGCGGCCAGCGTCGACGCCCAGGCATCTTCATCCATCGCCCGCCACGCCACCTGAATCACCTGACCGGGGTTGGTTGACGCGAAGTGCGACACGTTGAGTACGGAGGGGCCGCTGTATCCACGGTGGGTGAAGAGAAAGCCACCTTCGGTCTGGAAGCGACCACCAGCTGCCCCCGCCGCCGTCAGACGCACATGCAGCGAGATGCCGGCGAGATCGGCGTGAACCGGCGGTGACGAAAGAAGCGGAGTAAGAGCAGGATAGGTAGGGGTCAGCGAGTGCCCAAGCCGCTCGACCATGCGCAACCCGGTTCCGTCGCTCCCCGTCTGCGGGACGCTCAGGCC
>CAYRLB010000017.1:0-44201 GCA_964424945.1 uncultured Gemmatimonas sp. | reverse complement strand
ATGCTGATCCCGATGTACTTCCTCATCGGGGTCTGGGGCGGGAAGGAGCGCATCTACGCGGCGGTGAAGTTCTTCCTCTACACCACCGCCGGATCGCTCCTGATGCTCGTCGCGATCCTCTACCAGTTCTTCCGCTTCCGGGCGCTGACAGGACAGCTGAGCTTCTCCTATTACGACTTCCTGGTCCTTCCCCTGACGGGGACGGAGCAGTTCTGGCTCTTTGCGGCGTTTGCGATCGCGTTCGCCATCAAGGTCCCCATCTTCCCGCTTCATACCTGGCTTCCGGCGGCGCACGTTCAGGCTCCGACGGCGGGATCTGTGGTGCTGGCCGGCGTCCTTCTGAAGATGGGTACCTACGGCTTTCTGCGCTTTGCCCTTCCGCTCTTCCCGGATGCCGCATCTGACCGGCAGGTCGTCGGGCTGTTCATGATTCTGGGTGTGATCGGGATCATCTATACCGCGATGGTGGCCGCGGTACAGCCGAACGCCAAGCGGCTGATCGCGTACACATCGGTCGCCCACCTGGGCTTCGCGGTGCTCGGCATCTTCGCGCTCAACCTGCAGGGCATCCAGGGAGCGCTGGTGCTGATGATCGCACACGGCGTATCCACACCGATGCTCTTCTTCCTGCTCGGTATGCTGTACGAGCGGACGCACAGCTACGAGCTGGAGGATTTCGGCGGGTTGGCCGCATCGATACCGATCTTTGCCGTCATGCTCGTGATTGCGGCATTCGCGTCGATCGGGCTGCCGGGTACCGGTGGTTTCGTATCGGAGTTCCTGATCCTGATCGGGACTTTCCGGGTTCAGCCCTGGCTGGCGGTGATCGCCGCGTCGGGCGTCATCTTCGCTGCGTTCTACATGCTCCCGATGGTACAGAAGACCATCTTCAACGCGCTCAGCAAGCCTGCGAACCGTAGGATTCCGGATCTGAACCTTCGAGAGATCGGTCTCCTGATGCCGCTGGTACTGATCATCCTCTGGCTCGGGATCTACCCACGGCCGATCCTGGACCGGATGGAGCCGAGTGTGACGCGTCTGGTCCAGCATATGGAAGGATCCCGCTACGTCGAGGCTGATTTCGACGCGCAGCGGCTTACCGCAGCGGTGGAGAGATAGGCCATGCAGCTAGACTTTTCATCGCAGACGGCCTACCTGCCGGCGCTTCTTCCCGAGATCGTCCTGTCGCTCTGGGCGATGCTCGTCCTGATGGTGGATGTCTTCCAGAAGGGCAACCGCAGCGAAGCTTCGCGACCGATAATCCCGTGGCTTTCCCTTGCAGGTCTGGGCGTGACGGCGGTTGCGAACGCCTGGATGCTCGGTCTGGAGGCCACCGGCTACGGCGTCATCGCGGTTGACGGGTTCCGGGTATTCTCGAACTTCATCTTCCTGCTCGCCGCAGCGCTCGGGATCCTGCTGTCGGTCGGTTATCTCGATCGTCACGACCTCAACAGGGGTGAGTATTATGTACTCCTCCTGTACGCGACGGTGGGGATGATGCTGCTCGGCGGGTCGCACGACCTGATCCTGCTCTTCCTGGGGCTGGAGCTGATGTCGATGGCGGTCTACGTCCTTGTGGGCTTCAACCGCAAAGAGCCGAGATCGTCCGAGGGTGCGCTCAAGTACTTCCTGCTGGGGGCCTTCTCGAGTTGTTTCCTGCTCTACGGCATTGCGCTTCTCTTCGGGGCGACCGGATCCACCAATCTGGCGGAGATCGGGGTGCAGGCGGAGATGCTCGGGGGGAACCCGATGTTCCTCGTCGGGGTGGGGATGCTCCTGGTCGGCCTCGGCTTCAAGATCGCCGCTGTGCCCTTCCACATGTGGGCGCCAGATGCCTACGACGGCGCGCCTACGCCCATCACGGCCTTCATGGCGACGGGTGTTAAGGCGGCAGCGTTCGCGGCCTTCATCCGCGTCTTCTCGGTGACCCTGGGACCGGTCTACGAGAGCTGGGGCATGGTTCTCGGATGGATCGCGGTGATCACCATGTTCGCGGGCAACCTCATCGCGCTGACGCAGGGGAGCGTCAAGCGGATGCTGGCCTATTCATCGATCGCGCACGCCGGATATCTCCTGGTCGCCCTGGTGGCGGCCAACGAGTACGGGGCTTCGGCCTTCCTCTTCTATCTGGTCGTCTATACGCTGATGACGGCGGGTGCGTTCGGGATGGTGATCGTGAACAATCGCGACCTCCTCGAGCGCAACAGCCTCGACGATTTCGCCGGGCTTGGCTGGGAGCGCCCGGTGCTTGGCGCGTCGTTCACGGTACTCCTCCTGTCGCTCGCGGGTTTCCCGCTGACGGGCGGGTTCATCGGGAAGATGTACATTCTGAGGTCGTCGCTCGAGGCGGGGAACGTTCTCCTCGCTGTGGGACTCGTTCTCGCATCGGCGATTTCGTACTTCTATTACCTGCGCGTCGTGGTCGTGATGTACATGCGTCCGGCGCCTGAAGGGGCCCGACCTCTGCTCCCGATCCCGGCCGGTATCCGTATGGCCATCGTCGGAGCAGCGGCTGCCGTGGTGATTCTGTTCTTCGTCCCGCAGCCCTTCCTGCAGGCAGCGGAACAGAGCGTCTCGGCGATGTTCGGACCAACGGGAGCGTTCCTCGGCCTCCTCCCCTGAGACAAGTGCGGATGATGTAGAGGGCTCGGCGTGCAACGTCGGGCCTTTTCGCGCATATTGCTTGCGTTTGGATGGTTGCGGGACCGGCACCTTCTATCGGACGGTAAACAGGCATGAGTGGGAAGAAGTCTTCAGGTAGAGGGCAGAAGCCATTGGTGGGTCGGGCTGGCAAGGCGGCAGTAGGCCTCGCCGCGGCTGCCGCTGCGGCGTACGGCGTGTATCTCTGGGGCAGCCCGAGCGCGCGCAGGAAGCCGGTGACGGAACTCGCGCATGCCCTCAAAGGCCTTCGGCTTCAGTATCAGGCGTGGCGCGGTGTCCACTATGCCTACTACTTCCGTGGAGGCACCGGTCACCCGATCGTTCTGCTCCATTCCATCAATGCCGTCGCATCCGCGCACGAGATGCGGCCCCTCGTTCAGCGCCTCATCCGCGAGACGAACCAGCCGATCTACGTTCTGGAATGGCTTGGTTTCGGACACAGCGACCGTCCGGAGACCGCCTATACACCGGAGCTCCTCGAGGGTCAGCTGGACCATTTCCTCACGAAGGTGGTGAAGTCCGGCCGGGGGAGTGATGTGATCGGCTTCTCCCTGGGCGCGACCTACGCGGCACAGGTAGCGCGGCAGAGACCCAATCTCGTCCGCAGTCTCGTTGCGATCGAGCCGACAGGGTTCGGCGGTGAGCCTCAGGAGATCGGGAAGGGGTGGTCGCGCCTTCTGTTCACCCTACCCGCCGTCCAGCGCGCCTTCTACGAGCGGCTGACCACGCCCGATGCGCTGTACGCCTTCGCGCGTGACAACCTGTTCAGCACGGAGTTCGGCGTGCCGGACGAATACGTCGAGTATGGTGCGGAAACAGCCCGGATGGAGGGCGCCTCCCGCCCCCTCGACGACTTTCTCGAGGGTCGGCTCTTCCCCGAGGATCCGATCGATCTGTTCCTTCATCTTCCGCAGCCGCTGCTGATCGTCCACGGCACCGTCACCGACCGACGGCTGGAATCGTATGAGGCGCTTCCGGAACTGGATGATCGGCCGAATACTTACGTCTTTGCCCTCCCTGCGGGCGCGCTGCCGCACTGGGAACGACCAAGCGCGGTGATGGACCGGATCAAGAAGTTCTACGCCGATCTGGACAGGTTGGCGGGGCAGAATATCTGACTGGAGTATTGCCATGAGGTTTCGTTTTCTGGCTTCCACGATGCTGATCTCCTTCGCGGCGGCGTGCGGAGGCTCCGGAGATGAGGTGGAGCAGCCGAGCGGAGCCGGCGCGGGCGTGTCCAATGAGGATATGGTCGGTCAGGCTTCACCCATGACCCTGGAGGAAGCAGAAAGCCTGGGGATCGTCGATACGACGGTCCGCGTGGCCCCACCGGTTGGCCCCGACAGCCTGCCTGTCTATAATCCCCCCAGCGTGACGGGCGATTCCCTTCCTTAAGGCGCTATTCGACGTTTTGCGGCGGGGGGACGATTCGTTGTACACGCGGGCCCTGCTTACCGACCCAGACCATGCATCAGGGGCGAGCACGCGATATCTCGACAATGGACCCCCAGCTAAGGCGTGAAGCTGTAAGGTTCCTCCGGGAATGGCTTCCCAGGGAGGTCCGTTCCGTCTACCGAAGGCTGATTGCAGCCGACCCAGAGGATTGGCATAAGCACCCCCACTTCAGTAGCGGCTTCTTTGTGGAGTCGGTGCTGCGCGGAAATGGCCTGACGGAGGAGACGCTGGGCGTCGAAGACCTGGAGATGATCTGGGCCCCGCTTCTCGCGCAGGCGCTGCAGGAGGAGGTCCTTCCGGATGCGGGGGAGGAGGGGTGAAGAAGGGGCCGAGCGTTTGCGGTGAAAGGGAAGGGGATGCGGAGGAAGCGACTTCCGCATCCCCTTCCTGTATCAACGGCTGATGTCGTTCGTCGACCTGGGCTTGAGGTGCCATCGGCCGCCCTCGGCGGGAACCAGCACCCCCGTCACCCCGAGGACAATCGAGTTCTGCGGCAGCGCGTTGGCAGGGATTCCGCTGTCGCCATCGATGATGATATCGACGGATCCGCTCAGGTCCTGAACCGTCACCTGTCGATCCGCCCCGACGGTTTCCACATCCCTGACGAGAACGAGCGCTACCCGAACGAGAGCCGCGTCGAGCGACCCATTCCGGGCGCTCCTGGCCGTTCCGGCGTTGACGGAGGTGGGCCCGGGAACTGCTGCTCTCCCGAGCAGCTCGGGGGCGATCGCGGAGTTTACCAGAACCGGCTGGGAATTCAACGTACCGACACTCCCGACGAAGCGCACCAGGTCGCCGGCGACGATCGTCGTTCCGGTCAGGCCCGTTACCCTGACGGAGCCGGTCTCGTCCGTCAGGTGAACCGTTCCATCGTTGAAGTTCGCTGTCGACGTGATCGCTGTTCCCTCGAGCGTGACCATCGTCCCGGCGGGTAGGGCTCGGAACTCGGCGATGGTCGGAGTTGGCAGCGTGACGGTGACATCCGCGCTGCTTCGAGGACGCAGCCGCCAGCTGCTCCCATTCGGCACGAGGACGCCCGTAACGTCGATCGACACGCCGGGTGCAAGAGGGAACTCGGTCTCGATGTCCGCAGCTGCTTCGAAGCTCACTTCGATACGACCCGAGGTATCCTCGACAAGAACGATCGTGGCGCCTGCAGGTCCGGCAGACACATCGAGAACGCGGGCCGGCCCGAGACGGGCGAGGGCGCCATCGAGCGCACCCTCATCTGCTGTTGATGCTTCCCCTGCAGTAAGGGTGCGAGCATCCGGCTCGAGGCCACCTTCGAGAAGCGTCACCGCCGGCTGATCGAGAACAACCCTTTCGTCCTGCAGCAGGATCGTTCCCGTGAGCCGGACGCGGTCACCGGGGACCACCTCGGAAGCAGGGACACGAACTGCGCGCAGGAAGCCTGTCGCGTCTTCGATGTGGATTGTAGCATCGCCGAAGTTGTTCCACGCACTCAGAGCGACGCCTTCCACGGCCACCTGCCGACCGGCGGCGATCGCGCGGGCGGCGGAAATCGGTATGACCCGTCGGTCCAAGGCTACGGCAATGGAGGCGGTGGCACCCGCCCCGATCTGCAGCTCTTCCGGGCTCACCGAAGCGACCCTGAGGCTGTCTCCCAGCGACGCGTTGTCGACCGACACGTCATACCGTCCGACAGGAATATCGGTGAGAGTGAAGGTGCCGGCCTGATCAGTCGTCCCCCGACCGACAACGCGCGAGGTTCCTCGCTGAAGGAGCGTCACCTGCAGACCCGACGCAGGCTGATCGACGGGGAGCGTCATCTCGCCGTCGCCATTTCGATCTAGGAATGCCGTCGCCGTAACCTCGCCAGTTGCATCGAGATCCAGAACTGCCCCGGTACCTCCGTCACAGGCGGCGAGTGTACCGAGGATGCCAACGCCGATAAGACCCTTCCGAATGAACCGCATATCAGTGGCTAAGTCGCACAGCAATTCGAAGCAGTCGAGCAGGGGTATACCTGCTCACGGGTGAACCGAAGCGTGAGTTGACCGCGAAGGGGACCGTCGCAGTCCCCGCCCCGGTATCACGCACCACGGCCGAATTCGGCTCGACCGTATAGACAGCCGAGTCGATAAGGTCGCGTCGCGTTGCGAGCAGGTTGAACCCATCGACAACGAGGGAAAGCTCGGAACTCCCCGGGCGGGCGAGTACGAGCGTGAACCGGCCATCCAGGGCATGCTCGGACGGTCCACGGCACGAGTTCCTCTCCACAAAGGTACCGGCCGCCCCGCCGAGGCAGCTCCAGCGGCCGGTAAGCTCGTCCATGCCGGCAATCTGCGTGTCGATGAAGGCCGGATCATTCCCTGCGACTCCATCGCCATTCGCGTCCATCCCCGCTGCGAAGCCGGGCGTGAAGGGCAGGCCTGATCGGAAGCGGTAGATACCCCCGACGCGGACCCTTGGAATAAGCGGTCCGAAGAGGGAGACGAAGGCACTGTGCGGCACATCGAAGTTCGATATCCCCTCATCCCAGTTCCGCACCACGCTGTCGTCCGGGAAAGGAGAAAGAACAGGTAGCTCCGCTTCGCTAAGCAGCCAGTTGTCGCGCGTCCGGGAGAAGGTGTAGGTGGCGTTCAGATTCCACCCGGACGATGCAGAGCGCTCGATGGACGCCGTCAGGCCGAGATACTTCGACCATCCATCGCTGTTCATCGAAAGAACCTGATCGAAATTCTCGAAGCGCCGGTTGGAGCCTGCGGCAGCCTGAAGAAGCCCATTGGCATTCTCCAGCCAGCCGTACAGGGGTCGCCCATACTGATCAGCGGCGACAGCACTCTGCACAAGGTTCAGATCGCGCACCCTGCCGAGGTTCTTTGTGTGTCGATATGCCGCAGCAAAGCGAAGAAGGCCGGTGCGCCCAAGGGTGCGGCTCAGTTCGGCCGAACCCTGAGACGTGACCGGCGCTGCGAAGCCGGGAGCGAGAAGTGTAAGGCGGGTTCCCGCCTCAGGCGCTGCGCCGACCCCTGCAGGGTTCGGCCAGTCGGAGAAGGTGCCGCTTCCCCGATGAACGGTGATACCCTGATCGAAGGCGAGGAATCGGCTCGCCGTATACGCGTCGACGGGGCTGCTGGCATACCGGAATCCGGCGCCCAGCTCCCATGCACTCGTTCCCCCGGGCCGCCAGCGGAACTCGAGGTTCGGATTCAGCCGCAGCGCTCTCGCGTCGAAGCCGACGGAGTCTAGGCCTGCAAGCTGGAGCCACTCGGAATTCAGATTCATCCGGTTGCGTGGCAGGGTCTGCAGGTCGGCGCGAAGCCCGACGGTAATCTCCAGGCCCGCCGCCCCGCTCCAACTGTCCTGGAAGAAAGCGGCAAAATTGCTTAGGGAGAAATCCGCCTCCGCTGCCGCTCCGCTCGTTCTCGTGAACGTGCCCTGCCCCCGCCCGAACCGGTCCAGATTGCGGAACAGGAAGGCGCCACTCCGGCCATCTTCGTAAAGATGGTTCGATGAGGTGGACGCCAGTTCGATCCCGCCCTTCAAACGGTGGTTGTCGACCCGGTAGTGAAGGGTTTCGGATGCACGCAGCGTCACGTCGCGGAAGTCCCCGGCTCTGCCGCCATTGAGCGTGTAGCCTCTCGCATCGCCAAGCACCGTCGTCAGCGTGCCGCCACCTCCATACGACCTGTCACTTCCCTCGACGCCGATCCGTACGGACTGATCGAGCCTCTCCGTCAGCCGGGAGACGACTTCCACGCCGGTACTCAGTTGATTCCCTTCGAAGCGAAGCCCGGAGCGGGCCTCCGCAGGCTGCGTGAGGAAGTCCCAACCGCCGGTAACCGAGGAGAAGTTCGTCCGGACGGTCAGGGAGTGCGCGTCCGAGAGATCCCAGTCGATCCGGGAGAAGGTGGTGAATACCTCGGTCAGGAGGTCATCGGACGGGGAGGGAAGGTCGACACCATGTGACTCGGAGGCGACGGTCCCGACCTGCAGACCCATCGCTCTGAGGGCGGCGACCTCGCGATAGTTCGGCAGTAGGCGCGACGCATCCACACCGAGTGAGAAGGTCGCGCTATTCCCGGAGAGCGGCCCCCGCAAGGCGAGTGAGAGCTGACGGCTCGTCCCGTCGAAGGGCGAATTCAGCATCGGGCTCCCGCTGTCGAAGCTGTCGCCGATGCGGCCTGACCCCTCGACGACGAGTCGGGAGGTCCCACGCCGGGTATCCGCCCGAATCAGGCCGCCGGCGCCGCCGTCGACCTCCGCGTCGAAGGGGCTCGAGATGATCGAAACATCGGACAGCTCGCTCGTCAGGAAGTGGGCGAGTCCGAAAGGTGCCACCGAGCCGTCGGGGCCCCGAAGGGGTGCCGTCCGAACGCCACCGACGACCACCGTAGTCATGAAGCCGGGCAGCCCCTGCATTCCAAAGCCTTCCCCGGTTTCGGAGCTCCATCCGCTCAGCTCCCCCAGGCCGCGATCGTCGCTCGGCAGCGCAAGAATGTCGGCGCGCCCATATCGGGTCCCGATCCGTGGGCTCCCGACGACCGCCAGGTCATGGAAGGGCAGGGTGTCGGCCGCGGTCGGGACGAGCTCTGGCGTCAGCTCGATCGGGAAGGTGACGCGATCCCCGCTCTTCAGCGGGATGGAAACGATGTGAAGCGGCCGGAAGCCGACGCGCTCGACGATGAGGTCGTACACGCCGGAAGGGAGACGGTCGAACTCGAACGTCCCACGGGAGACCATGGTCCAGGACCGTCCGGTTTCCTGTTGGAGCAATCGGAGCGACGTGCCCGAAACGCTGTTTCCGGACACGTCTGTCACGGTCCCTTCGAGGGCACCGCGCGTCATCGACTGCGCCCCAACAGGCGAGGGAAGCGCCCAGCACAGAAGGGCAGTGGACACCAGGCAGGCAAGCCGGAGCCGCTTGACGATCATCTTTATGGAATCACTGAAGAAAGGCGCTGAGGCGCACAGCTACTGCCTGTACGCCTCATTCGTTTCATGGTCAAAGCCGGGTGCGAGCCGCTACAAGGACCAATTATCTACTGTCCGACCGGCTGTACGGATAGCCCTTCCTGCCGCGCGTACCACGAAAGGGCGGTTGCAAGGCCGGAACGAACGGTGTGAGCGGGCTCATAGCCCAGGCGCCGGCGGATCTTCCCGATATCGGCATGGGAGTGCCGCACATCCCCCATCCGGAACTCCCGGTACTCCGGTGTCAATGAAGCCACCGCCGAGTCGATTTCGGCGAGTTCCTCCCGGATCAGATCAAAAAGATCGGTCAGTGTGGTGCCTCCACCGCACGCCACATTGTACACCTCCCCGAGCGCGGCCGGGTTGCCGGTCATGCCGGCGAGGATGTTCGCCTGGACCACATCATCGACGAAGCAGAAGTCCCGCGTCGTCTCCCCGTCGCCATTGATGACGCACCGCTCGCCGACGAGAAGTGTGTGGATCCACTTGGGGATCACCGCCGCATAGGCGCCGTCGGGATCCTGCCGCGGACCGAATACATTGAAGTAGCGCAGCCCGATGGACTCCAGGCCATACGTCGTGTGAAACACCTTCGCGTACAGCTCGTTCACGTACTTCGTGACCGCGTAGGGTGAGAGCGGGTTGCCGATCAGATGTTCGACCTTGGGAAGGGTCGGCTCGTCGCCATAGGTCGCGCTGCTCGCCGCGTAGACGACCCGACCGACCCCCGCCTCCCTCGCGGCGACGAGCACGTTAAGGAAGCCGTCGACATTCGACTGGTTCGCGAGAATCGGATCCTCTATCGAATGCGGAACGCTGCCCAGCGCGGCATGATGGAGGACAATGTCGACGCCCTCGCAGAGCTCGCGGCAGGTGGCGAGGTCACGGATATCCCCTTCGACGAAGGAGAATCGCGACCAGGCTTCGGGCCCGACCAGCTCACGAACTTCTTCGATGTTGTGCAGGTAGCCGGTCGAGAGGTTATCCAGCCCCCGGACCGTCTGGCCATATCTCAACAGCTTCTCGACCAGATTGGAGCCGATGAAGCCCGCCGCGCCTGTCACCAGCCACGTTCGCGGCCGCTGTGCCAACTCCTCCAGTACCTCATCTATCTGACTCATCGATCCGACCGATAGGGTGGACGTTGCGAGCGGCAGAGGCCCCGTTGAGGCAGGACCTCTGCGAGTGGCGGGCGACGTTCGTCAGGCGCTCTGGCGCATGGAATGAAGAAGCCCGGACGAATGGCGTGCCCGGCCCGACAGACCGATGACGCCTTCGCCTTCCGTGTCGGCGGCAAGCACGCCGCGCGTATCAACGACGATGGATGCGAGAGATGCGACGCGCTGATAGTCCACGCCGGTATGGTCCGTTACGATGACGACCGCGTCCACCCCCTTCACGTTGGTATCGCTCAGCTCCACCGACCGCATCGGAAGATCTTCGAGAATCGTGTGTCCGTCGTCCGCGATCTCATGGCAGAAGGGATCGTGGTACACGACCTCGGCGCCCTTCGTCTGCAGAAGATGGATGATCTCGAGTGCAGGGCTCTCCCGCAGGTCGTCGATGTCCTTCTTATAGGCGACGCCGAGCACCAGAACCTTGCTCCCATTCACGGGCTTCTGCTTCTCGTTGAGAGCATCGGCAACTTTCCGCACCACGAAGGCCGGCATCTCCGCGTTGATCTCACTCGCGATCTCGATCATGCGGGTTTTGTACGCCAGCGTCCTCATCTTCCAGGACAGATAATGGGGATCGAGGGGGATGCAGTGCCCGCCAAGCCCCGGACCCGGCGTGAACTTCATGAAGCCGAAGGGCTTCGTGGCGGCAGCGTCAATGACATTCCACACATCCAGCCCGAGCCGGTCGCAGACCTGCGCCATCTCGTTCACGAGCGCGATGTTGATCATCCGGAAGGTGTTTTCATACACCTTCACCAGCTCGGCGGCGTCGGCGTTCTCTACATGGACGACGGTATCGAAGACACGCTTGTAGAGGGCCAGCCCCGCTTCGGCGCACGCTTCCGTGACGCCGCCGAGCACCTTCGGCGTGTTCTTCGTGTGCCACACGGCATTGCCCGGGTCGACGCGCTCGGGCGAGAAGCAGAGGAAGAAGTCCTCACCCACCACCAGACCCGACTGCTCCAGCACCGGAAGCATCGCCTCCCGCGTAGTGCCCGGATAGGTGGTGCTCTCGAGAACGATGAGCTGCCCCGGCCGCAGCGTCTCCCGTACGGCCTGCGTCACGGTGACGATGTACGAAAGATCAGGATCCTTGGTCTTGGAAAGGGGCGTCGGCACGCAGATCGAAATGGCGTCGCACTCCGCCAGGCGGCTGAGATCGTCGGTTGCGGAGAGAAGCCCCTTCCCGACCAGCTCGGCCACATCCTCCGATGCGACGTCCTGGATGTGACTGCGGCCGGCATTGATCCCGTCGATCACGCGGTCGCTTACCTCGAAGCCGATCGTCCGGTAGCCGCTTCGCCCCATCTCTACCGCCAGAGGCAATCCGACGTATCCGAGGCCGACAATCCCGACCACGGCGGTCCGACCTTCGAGCAGGCCCAGCAGGTCTCGCGAAGTTGCACTCATCGATTGTCCTGTATACACGCGCGTTTGGATGATGTTGTTGTACCGCCTGCCTGCTCGCGCTCACGCGGGTGATCGGAACAGCGAATCCCCACGGACACTCGGCGTCGCGCAAGGCAGGACGTGTGCCGCTTCATCGAAGCTCCAATCCCTGCTCGCACCGGCATCTGCGGCGGTACACCCGACCTGATTCCGGGCCGGCTGACGTATAGGTAACACAGTTGTGGCGGGATGGCCACGAGGAATTTCACGATGGCCACCAATCGGCGGGAACAGAAGCTGTCGTCAGAAATGGGGAGATGGCCTCCGAAGAGGGACCTTCGCCTCGAGGATCAGATTCGGTCATCCATGCTCGCGCGCGCCTGTAACTGCATCAGGGTGTACAACGGGGCCATGAAGGACGAGATCGAGTTCCGCGAGGCAGCGGTCGATCCGATCGTAGCTGCGCTCGAAGCCGGCGAGCGCGTGCTGCCAGGGGTCGAAGATGGCCCGCGTCTCAATCGGGTGCGGATCGAGGTCGCCGAGGACGAGAATACGGACCCCGCTACCAAGACGCCGTCGTATACCTCTCTGCTGCCACCCATCCATCACGACGACGAGGTCGTGCTCCCGAACGAGATGCGGCGTGAACACCTTGGAAATATGGTCGTTCAGCTCGACCTGACGGTCGCCGGCCACGACGATGCCATCGGGTGGAGTCGATCTCCCCGGCCCCACGAAGCCGGCCGAGTCGATTCGCCCCGGAGGGCGACCCCCTTGATTCAGAAGACGCTCGAAGGCCTTCGCGGCGTAGGGGCTTCGGCAGATGTTTCCGTAACAGATAAAGAGGAAGGAGTGCGGCTGCTCCATCGAACCGAGTTCCTTCAGAGCACGGCGTCGTCTGCGCGGGTGAAGCGTGCGCTCGATGAACCGGCGGATATCGGAAAGTCTCGGACGTCTCATTCTTCCATCCTGTTAGATGCAGATGCCCTCATTGACGGTCGGGCCATGCCCTCCCTGTGCGGGAGGGTGTGGGGCTCTCCGGACACGGGTGCGGAGTGCGCGCGACAGTATGATGCTCGGCTTCCTGCACGTAAGATGCAACCTGCCCGACCCTTGCCGCCCGGCTCCGAGTGATCCCGCAGCAGATCCGGGGGAAGGCTCCCGACAGCATACGAGCCCGGCACCGCCCTGATCGGGCCACGCCGGGCTCGTATGGATGCAAGCCCCAGGGAACTTCCTGTTCAGCTCCTTCCGTAGCGACACGAAAGGAGTGACTGCCTACAGGGAGCCCTTCTTGAACACCATCACGGGAACCGTCTGAACCAGAATCCGGACGTCTTCGGTGATGGAGGAGCGGCGGATGTACTCGAGGTCGTACTCGACCTTCTTCCGGACGTCATCCACACACCGATCGTAGTGGTGGTTGATCTGGGCCCACCCGGTGATTCCGGGGAGAACCCGCTGACGATCCTGGTAGTGGTTGACCGAGTCACGCAGCGTCAGGAAGATGTTCGGCTGTTCCGGGCGCGGCCCGACGATGTTCATGTCGCCGCGGACCACATTGACGAGCTGCGGAAGCTCATCGAGCCGGAGGCTTCGGAGCACGCGGCCAAGCCGGGTGACCCGCGCGTCGTTCGGCTTCGCCCAGATCTGCAAATTGCTGTTCTGGTCCGCGGTCATCGTGCGGAACTTGTACATCGTGAACAGCCTGCCTCCATAATCCACGAGCCGACGCGGGTTGTCGTCATCGACGCCCTTGCGACGGCGGTCCAGGCCGACCCGAGTCTGCTTGAAGATCACAGGCCCCGGCGAGGTCAGCTTGATCGCAATCGCGATGAGCAGCATCAGCGGGGAAAGGAGGACGAGCAGGACGATGGCGACAGCGACATTCAGGGCATGGCGCCGGGCTTCTGCTTTCGCATCCGGCCTGACTCGCGTCGCCTCGACCTCCGAGGTCGGGACGGCCGCTATTCTGGAGACCCGGAGTCGGCCGCCCGGGCTGTTCGCAGCGATCGGCTCGGCGGCGGCTTCGGTAGCAGAGGTCATCACGTGCTCCGTCTTACTGGACATTAATTGTTCGACTTCAACATCGCACCCCCGTGGCAGGGGGCGTGGCGATGAGTGCAATTGCAACCGGTGTGCACAGACTCCAGGGGAGGTGCCGGGACCGAAAAGTCAGTGTTTATGCGGATTTTTCGATCCGGCCGGGTTGAGGGTCTCCGGCATTTCGTGGCATGGGGACGACTGCTGTGGTCGCCCCTCCACACCGTCCGGAAGATGATGCAACATCGCAACATCGCGGGAAATCGCCCGAATCGGGGCTTCATATGGCCCGCGCGAGAAGCCGGGCATAGTCAGGAAGGGGTCGCAGAAATGGAGAACGGTCGGAAGCCCTGGCGGCTCCCGACCGTTCTGCTCATCGATGCTGTTCCCGGGTGCCGAAGCGCTCCCGGGTGCTTTGGACCAGCGCGGCTATCCTGCCGCCCGGATCGTCAGTAGGTACGGATGATCGTGTCCCGTTGCAGCCCGTGCTTCTCCAGAAGACGGTAAAGCGTCGTCCGGTCGACACCTGCGAGCTTCGCCGCCTTCGACATGTTCGCCCCGGCGCGATCGATCAGCTCGCTGATATAGTGCTTCTCGAAGTCCGCCAGCACCCGTTCCCGGGCGACATGGTACTCGACACCATTCGTCGATTCCCTGTGCTGCCACCCGCCCCCGCTGCCGCCTCCCGGCGAACCGACGAGCCCCTGGTCCGGATGTGGGATGTCGTTCGGCTGAATGGTGGAGCCGGGCTCCTGCAGAACCACCAGATGTTCGATCGCGTTCTGGAGTTCGCGCACATTCCCGTACCAGGGCCGTGACTGAAGCTCGGAGATCGCCGCCGCGCTGAACTTCGGCGCCGGGGCGTTCCGCTCGGCATGCTTCCGCCAGTAGAGCGCGAGAAAGTGTTCAGCCAGAAGCTGGATGTCCTCTACCCGCTCCCGAAGGGGCGGCACGTGGACGGGCACCACATTGAGACGGAAGTACAGATCCTTCCGCAGGAGGCCCTGTTCGACAGCCTGGCGGGAATCGCGGTTCGACGCCGCGATGAAGCGGACATTCACCGTCGCGTCGACATTCTCGCTGCCCACCCGACGGACCACGCCATCCTGGAGAACCCGGAGCAGCTTTGCCTGGATCGGCAGCGGCATCTCCGTCAGTTCGTCGAGGAAGAAGGTTCCCCCGTCGGCAGTTTCCAGAAGGCCGGGCTTGTCGCGGATTGCACCGGTGAAGGCGCCCTTCACATGCCCGAACATCTCGGATTCGAGGAGTGTTTCCGGAAGGGCCGCGCAGTTGACGGCCACCATCGGTCGGTGAGCACGTCGGCCATGCTGATGGATGTACTGCGCGATCATCTCCTTGCCCGATCCGCTGTCGCCCGTGATGAAAACGGACGCATCGGTTCTCGCCACCCGCTCCGCGAGGCGGATCGCCTTGAGGAAGGCCGGAGAGCGCCCGAGCAGGACGAGGTTGGTGCTGTGACCGAACTGACCGTCCGACGGGACTTCCTCGGAGCTCCTGTCTGCGTGCAGCGCGAGCGCGTGCTTGGCGCGGCCCAGCAGGATGGAGAGGTGCGTCGCGGTGAAGGGCTTCGGGAGGTAGTCCCACGCCCCTTCACGCAGGGCTTCGATGCTCGACTCGACGTTCGGATCACCCGTCATCATGATGACGATGGTGTCCGGCTTGACCTCCAGGCAGGTGCGCAGAAGTTCCATCCCCGATACCTGCGACATATGCAGATCGGTCAGGAGAACATCGAAGCTCTGTCGAAGCAGAAGATCCCGCGCTTCATCGCCCCGTCCGGCGGAGACGACGTCATAGCCGCTGTGGACGAGTACCGAAGTACAGCTCTCCCGCAGGGTCGGCTCGTCATCGACGACCAGAATCCGGAGGGGACGCTCCTGAACCTCATCGGCGAGTGATACTGGCGGACTGTTCGCGACTCCGGACGCAGCTTGGCTCATTCTTATATTTCCCGCGGCTTCACCCGGAACCCCTCATCCTGAAGGCCATCCGGAAGGCAAATGACAGAGTCGAGAATGCAGACATTTCGGCTCAACTGAGCCAGCGAGCGCTCGAGACCTCGGCGCCCAGCACAACCACCTCGCCGATGGCGACAGGATTGTGCGCTCGAACCGTGGTCGGGGTGCCCGGACGGGGAAGGGGCTTTACCGCGACCGGGGCGATGATCTGAGGCGCTTCCTCCTCCTCGTCCTCGATCTCGGACGGATCGCACATGTCATCGCGCAACATTGTCGTCGGTACTACCGTCGCCGGCTTGTAGCGAACGACTCCCTCGGTGACCGTTCTCCCGAGAGTGAAGTCGAAGTCCTTCCACCAGTGGCCGGCGGGTGCCCATTGAAGCTTTCCCGTTTCGTCACGTCGCCGGCAGAGCTTTCCCTCCGCGACGCCGACATCGAACCAGAAGCTTTCGATGGCTTCCTCGCCCTCACCCTCGAGGCAGGCGAGGTCATCGGGCCATACGCCGTTATCCACCAGGCGGCGAGCACAGCGCGCGACGAACTCCGTCGGGTAGCCGAGCACCCGCGCCAGCTTGTGAACGCCCTGTCCTACGACCTGCGACAGGAGAATGACCATCCCTGCACGGTACATCGAGGAGGTTTCCTCGAGATCAGGGGCGAGACGCGCCAGCAGCGACCGCGCCCCCTGCAAAGCTTCCTGACTGTTTCCGGCTTCTACGACTTTTATGCTGGCAAAGTGCACGGCGGCCTCTGTAGACTTTTCTGGTTCGCGGCGCAGGAGGCCCGGGGCCTCCATCTTCGCAGTCTTTCCGACGCTCCGGCAGAGAGCCGGTGTCCGGGCTCGACTTCCGGAGCAGGGAGCGAAAAGAGTGCAAGACTCCCGCAAAGTGTCACGTTCCTCAAACATTTGAATATAACGGGCGGCGGCTCGAACCGTCTACCCGGTTAGTTGCGGCTCAGCAACAGTCGCAGTTTGCATGCGAGGGGGGACCGGGAGATGGAATGGGTGCACCGGGCATGGAAGCAGTAGGTGTAAGTGCTTCTGGTGGAGTGCTTTGAGTGAGAATGGAGGTCACTGTTGCAAGCCTGGGTGGAGTGTCGCAGGGGCGCCACAGATGCTGTGTTGTCGCAGCGTCAGGTGCAACGGGGAAGCGGGCGGAAAGCGGGGTTTTTGCTGTGTTCAGAAGGGAGAACAGGGGGGAAACGCCAGGTCCGGCCCGGGCCTGCACATTGCTACGACCACGCTCGGACGGATACACCCATTCGGTCTCGTTGACTCGAGACTGCGCTGAACCGTTATAGAATGTCGCACGATCTTACTCAGTATCAGTCACCGGACGACGGCTTCGACGGCGCGTATGCGTCGATGAACGCCATCGGTCGGGAAGCGCTGCCGCCCCCGCCGCCCGCGTGGCAGCGCTATTTGAGCGCCGTGCTGCGCCGCAAGTGGGTGATTCTGGCTGTGACGCTGATCGGAACAGCGGCGGGCATATTCGCGACCCGCTTCGTCCAGCTCACCTATCGGGCGGAGACGCGCCTCTGGGTCCAGGCGGACCAGGGCCCCAACCAGGGGCCGATCCGCGACGCACAGCTCCTGGAGTCGGCGGGGTGGCTCGAACTCCTGCGCGCATCGACGGTTCTCGAGCCGGTCGTGAAGGAGCACAAGCTGTTCGTCACCGCCTCGGAGCGGGTGAACCAGCCACTCTTTGCGAACCTCGACATAGACGACACGGCCCGCAGCCGGTCGCTTGCCCTTCAGCTTTCTTCAGATGGCCGGGAGGTCCTGCTGCTCGGCCCGAACGACTCCGTTCTGGATCGTGCCGCTGTCGGCGACTCCATTGGCGGGGAGCTGGGGATGCAGTGGGTGCCGCCCACCGATCAGCTCGTGCCGGGTCAGCGCATTGCCTTCTACATCACGGGACTTCGTGATTCAGGGGAGGCACTGGCGAGAAGGCTCGTCCCCTCGCTCTCGCCGGGGCAGAGTTTCCTCCTGCTTTCCATGCAGGGGCGGGATCCGGTACAGGTGGCGACCATCCTGAACTCCGTCGCCGATCGCTTCGTGGAGGTCGCGGCCGACCTGAAGCGGGCGAACCACGTGGAGCTCACAGGGATCCTCGAAGAGCAGCTTCAGTATGCGGAGCGTGCCCTGAACGATGCGCAGGTCGCGCTTGAGGGCTTCCGCGTCAACACGATTACGCTCCCGTCGCAACAGGCGAGTCCGGTCGCGGCAGGATTGGCAATGACGCGCGATCCGGTCTACGACAACTACTTCGACCTGCGGCTGCGCGGCCAGCAGCTTCAGGATCACAGAGATGGAATCGCGCGGATTCTGCGCGAAGCTCAGAGTCTGCCGACCGCGCTGGATGCACTCATTACGCACCCTGCCGTGCCACAGGGTGGGGCTCTGCATCAGGCGCTCGAGGAGCGCATGGTGAAGAGGAGCCAGCTGCGGACCGACACCCTGCGTTACACGGCGAACTATCCGACCGTGCAGGCGCTCATGGGCGAGATCCAGACGCTCGAGCAGGTTACGATCCCGGCACTTGCACGCGAACTGATGGCTTCGCTTTCGAGCGAGGAGACGGAGGCCGCGCAGCGTATTCAGTCGGCCGGAAACGAACTACGGGAGATTCCCCCGCGGACGATGGCGGAGGCGGGGCTTCAGCGTGAACTTGCCATCGCGCAGGATCTTCACTCCTCGATCAAGCAGCGCTACGAAGTCGCGCGGCTCGCGGCGGCGGGTAGCGTCCCGGACATCTGGGTCCTGGATCCGGCCGTGGCTCCCAACTATCCGACCTCTGACTCGCGTCGGACGCTGATGGCGATGGGGCTTCTCGGCAGCTTCGGCCTGGCGCTGGTCGGCGTCATCCTTCTCGACCGGCTCGATCCGAAGGTCCGCTACCCCGAGCAGCTGACGCATGAGATGGGGCTGCCCATCATCGGTATGGTGCCGCACCTGAAGTCGAAGACGGGTCTGTTCAAGGGGGCGGATCTCGCGGAGGCGTCCGAGGCATTCCGCGAAATCAGGCTCAGCCTTCTTCATGCGCACGGGGCCGCGGGGCCGGTGTTCTTCACCGTGTCCAGCGCCGAGCCCGGCGATGGGAAGTCGTTCATGGTGGCGAATCTCGCGCTCGCCTTCTCGCAACAGGGGTATCGAACCCTCGTGGTCGATGGCGACATCCGGCGCGGGCGGCTTCATGCCCTGGTGGGTGGGCAGCGCGCCCCCGGCCTGACCGACTATCTTGCGGGTCGGGTGTCGCAGCGTGATGTGATCCAGTCGACGGATCATCCGAATGTCTCGCTGATCGGATCGGGCACGCGGGTCGATCTCGGACCGGAACTCCTCGGGTCCGCGGCGATGGGGGAGCTGACGAAGTACGCGAAGTCTCAGTTCGACGTCATCATTCTCGACAGCCCTCCGCTTGGCGCCGGTATCGACCCCTACGTGCTCGGCACGGTGAGCGGGAACATGCTGCTCGTGTTCCGGACCGGGAATACGAACAGGTCCTTCGCACAGGCGAAGCTCGGCCTCATCGACCGGCTCCCGATCCGGGTGCTCGGCGCGGTACTCAACGATGTTCCGGGGACCGGGCGCCTCTATCAGGCGTACTCCTACCTACCCGGATACGCGGCCGCCACGGAACGGGGTGTGGACTGGGCCTTGGCACTGACGGGTTCTGCGGAGCCGGATCCTCCGGCCGCCCAGGAGGAGGAAACCGTTGTCGCCCTCGATGTAGAGGACGACGTCGAACAGACCTCGCCCGACCCGTTCCAGTCAGTTCTGGATCGGCTTGGCAGCGGCGCCGGTCCTGGTGCGACCCGACCCTCCGGTCGTCGGAAGGCGGCCGGCTCATGATGCGTCGTGTCGGGGGCGCGGAGAAGATGCGCAACGCGTGCGAGTCATTTTTCAGAGAACGTATGAACAGGTTCCTGCGCGCTACAGCGTTCATCATAGGTCTGGCGGTGGCCAGCCCCGGCCTTCTGACCGGCCAGGCGCCGACACCCTGGGACGGAGGGCGTCTGGATCTTTCCAGAGAGGCGCTCCTGGAGCTTCAGGTCCGGTACGAGCAGACGGCGGCCTCGAATGCATTTTCCTCCGAGATGCGGGCGGAGGCCCTCGCCGAGGCGGAGGCGATCCGGGTGCGGCTCGAAAGTGGTGACTTCAGAACGGGGGATGAGGTCGTACTGACAGTCCAGGGTGAGCCAAGCCTGACTGGCCCCTTTACCGTGAATAACAACCGGGCGCTCACGCTGCCCGTCATCGGTGAGATTTCCCTCCAAGGGGTTCTGCGGTCCGAACTGCATAACCATCTTGCAGATGAGATTGCGAAGTATCTGGTGAACCCCCAGGTGACCGCATATTCGTCTGTGCGGATCATGATGTCGGGGAATGTGACGCGGCCGGGCTTCTATGTCGTCCCGACCCAGGATCTTCTGTCATCGACCATCATGGAGGCCGGCGGACCGGCCCCCCAGGCGGATCTGAGCTCCATGCGGATCGAGCGCGCGGGTGAGGTCGTGCTGGAAGGCGCGGAGCTTCAGACCGCGATCGCGCAGGGGTGGACGATCGATCAGCTCGGTCTCCGCTCCGGAGACAATATCGTGATCCCGGAGCTGCGATCGACACGGGCGGGGCTCGGTCAGATGGTGACGACCGTACTCCCCGCGATTCTCCTCGTTCTCACGAGTCTGACGCAGCTCTTCTGATTCAGGCGGTCCTGGTCGGTACCGCCCTCAGACCGGGATCGGCTGTGGATGGAATGCAGATGGGGTATCCTGCCCGGATCCGGCTTCGGCCTGGTCCGGGCATTTTCTTTCTGACGCGCTCCAGCGTGTCCCGACTCGGCCCTTTCGCGCGGTATTTCGAGGCCGGGGAAACGCCTCCCGTTGCGCTCGAATGAGCCGGAGGGCGATTTTGGGGTACTTGAACGTGTTTCCCGCGCATGACGGTACAAAGCGATCCAGATAAATGAGCGAGAGCCTTCCTTCTCAGTACGATCCGCAGAGCGTCGAGCTTCCACTCTACAGGAGTTGGGAGGAGCAGGGCTTTTTCCGTGCGGATTCCGCCTCGGAGAAGGAGCCCTATGCCATCGTCATCCCGCCGCCGAACGTTACAGCCGTTCTCCACATGGGGCATGGCCTGAACAACACCATTCAGGATGTTCTCATCCGATGGCGCAGGATGCAGGGGCGAAACACACTATGGCAGCCGGGGACCGACCATGCCGGGATCGCCACGCAGAATGTGGTCGAGCGGCGGCTGGCGAAGGATGGCAAGACCCGCTTCGACCTCGGTCGCGAAGCATTCGTCGATGAAGTTTGGGACTACGTCGGCGAGGTCGGCCCGGAGATCCTGGAGCAGCTGCGCGCCATCGGCGCCTCCTGCGACTGGGATCGTACCCGATTCACCCTCGATGAGGGGCTGTCCAAAGCCGTCCGCGAGGTATTCGTTCGCCTGTACGAGAAAGGGCTGATCTATCGGGGGAACTACATCATCAACTGGTGTCCCCGCTGTCTCACCGCCCTTTCCGATGAGGAGGCGGAGCCGGAGGAGAAGCAGGTCAAGCTCTATCATCTTCGCTATCCCATCGTCGGGGATGCTCCCGCGGGAATGCCCCGTCTTCCGGACGGTCGGGCTTACGTCGTTGTGGCGACGACGAGACCTGAGACGATGCTCGGGGACGTCGCCGTGGCTGTCCACCCGGACGACGAGCGATACGCCGGCGGGTCGGAGTTCCGGATCGAGCTCCCGTTGACCGGCCGGGACATCCCCCTGGTGCGGGATGAGTACGTCGATCCGGAGTTCGGGTCAGGGGCGGTCAAGATCACTCCCGCGCACGATCCCAACGACTTCGAACTGGCGAAGCGGCACGACCTCCCCGCGATCGATGTGATGACCGCCGAGGCCGCGATGGCGCCGGACGTACCGGAAGCGTTCCGTGGTCTCGACCGCTTCGAAGCCCGCGCGGCGATCATACGGGCACTGGATGAAGCCGGCCTCATCGAAAAGGTTGAGGACTATACGACGGCGATTCCTCACTGCTATCGGTGCGGTACCGTCGTTGAGCCGCGGCTTTCCGATCAGTGGTTCGTAAGCATGAAGCCGCTCGCCGAGCCCGCCCTCGCCGCCTCGCGGGATGGCCGCGTTCGCTTCACGCCTGACCGATACACGAAGGTCTACGAGAACTGGCTCGAGAACATCCGGGATTGGTGCATCTCGCGGCAGCTCTGGTGGGGACACCGGATTCCCGCCTGGTACTGCGGCAATTCCGAATGTCAGAACATCGTCGTCGCGAGGGAGGATCCTTCAGCGTGCACGCGCTGCGGCGGAACCGATCTGCGCCAGGATCCGGACGTTCTGGATACCTGGTTCTCCTCCTGGCTCTGGCCCTTCTCCACACTCGGCTGGCCGGAAGACACCCCGTCGGTACGGACCTTCTACCCGGGCAACACCCTCGTCACCGGGCCGGACATCATCTTCTTCTGGGTCGCCCGGATGATCATGGCCGGGCTCGAGTTCATGGGCGAGGTCCCCTTCCGGGACGTCTATCTGAACGGGATCGTCCGCGACCATCTGGGAAGGAAGCAGTCGAAGTCGCTCGGAAACGGAATCGATCCGCTGGAAGTCGTTCGCCTGTATGGGGCGGATGCACTGCGGTATACCGTCATCGCAGGGGCGAGTGCGGGAACCGATCAGTTCCTCAACTATGAGAACCTCGAGGAGTCCTTCGGGCCGGGGAGGAACTTCGCGAACAAGCTATGGAACGCGGGCCGGTTCGCGCTCATCAATCTCGGGGATCAGCCGGTACCCGCGCTCGCCGATGTCGACGCCGCTCTCGAACCGGCGGACCGCTGGATCCTGTCCCGGCTATCCCGGGCGACGGGTCAGATCACCAGCTATCTGGAGCGATTCCGCCTCAACGAAGCGGCCACCACCGCACATGCCTTCTTCTGGGGCGACGTCGCGGACTGGTACCTCGAGATGATCAAGCCTCGGCTCCGCGGCGACCAGGGCGTCGAAAGCCGCGACGCTGCGCGGGCTACGCTCGTCCTCGTGCTCGACCGGACGATGCGACTCCTCCACCCCGTCATGCCTTTCATCACCGAGACGGTCTGGCAGAAGCTCCCGCGGAGGGAGAGTGCCGCACCTTCGATCATGGTAGCCGAGTGGCCCTCGCCAGAGCCTGCCTGGGAAGACGCCGTGACGGAATCGCTGATCACGACCCTTCAGCAGGTCATCGGCTCCGTTCGTAATATCCGTGCGGAGTACGGCGTCCAGCCGGGTGTGCGGGTAACGTTGCGGGTGACGGCGGGGAGCGGCGAGTTGAACGCGTTCCTCGAGTCGTCGCACAGGACGCTCGCCGACATGGCGCGCATCGATCGACTGGAATTCGAGCGGGTTCCCGGCGAAGTGGGCGCGAGTGCGGTGCTTCCATCCGGCATGGAGCTTTTCGTTCCGCTCGAAGGCGTCATCGATCTCGACAAGGAGCGGTCCAGGCTGAAGGTGGAGATCGACCGCATCGGCGGGCTGATCGTCGCGACCGAGAAGCGGCTCGCCAACGAATCCTTCGTTTCGAGAGCGCCGGCCGAGGTGGTCGGGAAGGAGCGGGAGAAGCTGTCGAATTATGCCGAGCAGAAGGACAAGCTGGCGCGCAGCCTCGCCTCGCTGGAGGGCTGATCATCGTGCATCTTCGGGGCGTGCTTACGCTGCTTCTCGGTTCGCTCCTGGCGGGCTGTGCCCACGTAGAACCACCCCGGGGCGGCCCGGAGGATCGGATCCCTCCGGGGCTGGCGGCCAGTACACCGCCGAGCGACACGACGGTAGCGCCTTTCAGCGGACCCGTCCTTCTTCAGTTCGACGAAAGAATCAGCCAGGAGCGGATCGAGGATGCCGTTTCCGTCTCCCCGCGGACCAGCCCGGTCGAGGTGCGCCATGGCCGCAGCAGCATCAGAGTAAGCCTTCGGAATGGGTGGGAAGCGGGGCAGATTTACCATGTCACCGTGAACCGATCGCTCCGCGACCTGTTCGGGAACTCGCTTCCCGGGAATGAGACGGTCGTCTTCTCCACCGGGCCCGAGATCCCCGACAGCCATCTTTCGGGTACCGTCGTGGATGGCCTCACGGGCGCCATCATTCGCGAAGCACGGGTCGAAGCGATACGGTCGCCCGATTCCCTCGTCTATGCCGTCCAGAGCGACAGTGCAGGGAGCTTCGCCCTGGATCGCTTCCCTTTGGGCAGCTACCGGGTTCGTGCCTTTCAGGACGCCAACCGAAATCGAAGCCTCGAACTCTTCGAGCCGAGCGACTCGACCGACGTCATCATCGAGGCGGGAGCGCCTGCCACGGTTCGGCTGAGGCTGCTCGCCACCGATTCGACTGCTCCAGCAATCACGTCGGTCGCGGTTGACTCGCTCACGCTCGAGGTGACCTTCGACGACCACCTGGACCCCGAGCAGGTGATCGAACCGGAGCAGATCGTCGTGGTTCGTCCGGATGGCAGCGCAGTCGCGATCGATTCGGCGCGTGTGGCATCAGGTCCCAGCGCGGCCAGCCAGGACGAAGCGTTGCCGTCGCCTGTTCTGGAGGTTCTCTTCGGTCCGGACGAGGTGCTGGAGCCTTCGGCCGAATACGAGCTTCGGGTAACGGGGATCCGGAATGTCAACGGGTTGAGCGGCGATGCCGAATCGACGTTCGAGCCGCCCGAATTGCCGGAAGCACCTGAGCCGGCCGAGAGCCCTGAACCGGTCGGGCCGCCGGACCCGGCCGCTGCAGCGCCTGCGGCTCCGGCTGCGACGAGGAGTGAGGCGTTCGGCGGGCGATTGAGCGTCGGATGACGTGAAAGAGAGCTGGACAAAGCCGTTCCGGAGCGGTTGCACCGGCGGTCGCCGGCTCCCCTGGAGGGGACATTTCAGCGGTACCGACGTTTCCGCTGGCAACCGTCGGCGATAGATTCCCCCGGAAGAAGCAACCAGAGGTGCGGATACTTCAAGGAGATAGCTGAACAATGGCACAAGGAAGCGCCTTTCCCGGTCTGCTCGCCGGCAAAAAGGGCCTGATCATCGGCGTCGCGAATCAGAACTCGATTGCGTGGGCCTGTGCCCGGGCGTTGGCCGCGGCCGGGATGGAGTGCGCCTTCACCTACCAGGGCGAGACGATGAAGGAGCGGGTCGAGAAGACGACGGCCGAGCTCGGCGACGTCCTCCGCCTGGAACTCGATGTGAGGGATGACGAGCAGATCAAGGAGGTCTTCGCCAAGCTCGAGGAGCGCTGGGGGAAGCTCGACTTCCTGCTCCACGCCGTTGGGTATGCACCGAAGGCGGCGATGGCGAACCCCTTCCTCGAGACGCAGCGTGACGACTTTTCGGTGGCGCTCGATGTAAGCACCTACTCGCTCGTCGGGCTCTCGCGTGAAGCTTCCAGGATCATGCCGGATGGGGGGAGCATCGTCACGATGACCTACTACGGATCCGAGAAGGCCGTCCCCGGCTACAATGTGATGGGCGTCGCCAAGGCAGCGCTCGAGGCGGCGGTCCGCTACCTCGCGGTCGATCTCGGGCCGAAGGGCATCCGCATCAACGCGATTTCGGCGGGCGCGATCAACACCCTCGCCGCGCGTGGCGTGGCGAACTTCCGGGAGCTGCTCCGGATCACCGGTGCCCGCGCTCCGCTGGGTCGGACGGTCGAGCCCGAGGAAGTCGCCAACGCGACCCTCTTCCTCGCCTCCGAGCTGGCAGGGGGCGTCACCGGCGAAAGCATCTTCGTGGACGCCGGGTTCCATGTGACGGCGGGGTAGATGGCGGCGAAGGAGCGAGGCGCTGCCTTTCTCGATCGGGACGGCACGATCATCGAAGACCGGGACTATCCGGGTGATCCGGCGCAGGTACGCCTGCTGCCGGGCGCCGCGGCGGCGATCAGGCGCCTGAACAGTGCCGGGGTTCCGGTCATCGTTGTGACGAACCAGTCGGGGATCGCGCGCGGATTGATCACCGAGGAGCAGTACCATGCGGTCCGAGCCCGGATGGAGGAACTCCTGTCGGGTGAGGGGGCGGTGATAACCGCGACCTACTACTGCCCACATGGGCCCGATACGCATCCCCCTTGCGACTGCCGGAAGCCCGCGGCGGGAATGTTCGAGCGGGGGGCGAGGGAGCAGAGGGTCTCACTTGCCGGGTCAGTCTTCATCGGCGACCGGACACGCGACGTTCTGGCGGGGGTGGCGGCCGGAGGGCGGGGATTCCTGATCGGACAGCCCGAACGATTCGATCTCCCGGACGGAACCTCGGGAATCGAGTTTGTGTCGAGCCTGGCTGAAGCAGTGGAAAGCGTGCTGGAATCGAAGACTTTCGATTGACCTGGCGCTGTTTTTTCACTACATTTCAGCGATCCCAAGCGCGATTCGATGCTACATCCGGGAACCTCATTACCGGTCCGGGTATGAGGAATCACCGGCGCCGTCCCTCAGGGCGCGACATGCCCAACGAACGCAGCCACAAGGACGAAATAATGGAAATTCAGGATACAGTTACAGCTATTTCGGTGACGCCTACCGCCGTCGCGGAAGTGCGTAAATACATGGAAGAGAATGGCGCGCTGTCGGAAGCGGGGCTGCGGGTCGGCGTGCTGCCGGGTGGCTGCTCCGGGTTCCAGTACGGTCTCAACATCGAGGACGAGGCTGCCGAGGACGATCTGGTTCTCGACGTCAATGGTCTTCGTCTCTTCGTCGACCCGTTCAGCATGCAGTACCTGACCGGCATCGAGATCGATTACGTAACGACCTTCCAGGGCTCGGGCTTCACCTTCAACAACCCGAACGCCAGTGGCGGTTGCGGGTGCGGCAGTTCCTTCACTGTCTGACCGGCCGGCGCCGTCGAGTTGCATCAGTAGCGGCATGGGCCCGCGGGGGCGTCCTCGCGGGCTTTTCGGCTGGAAGGGGGCAAGTTTCTTCTTCCCGAATCGGGAGGCATGATTGATAAAAATCGTTGATGCGCCTGCAAGCGCGCTCGAGTACAGCCGCTTTTCGGACGACGAACTCGTCGAGCGGATCCAGGCGCGCAAGCGCGACCTCCGGGCCGTAATTCTCGGCCACAACTATCAGCGCGCTGAGATTCAGGCGGTCAGTGACTATCTCGGCGATTCGCTGGGCCTGTCACAGGAGGCCGCAGCCACTGATGCGGACGTCATCGTATTCTGTGGTGTCCACTTCATGGCCGAGACGGCGAAGATCCTTTCGCCCGACAAGATGGTGCTGATGCCCGACCTGCGGGCCGGTTGCCCGATGGCCGATTTCGTGACCGGCGACTCGCTGCGCCTTCTGAAGGCTCAGTTCGACGGTGCACCCGTGATCGCCTATGTGAATTCGACGGCGGATGTGAAGTCGGAGTCGGATATCTGCTGCACCTCGTCGAATGCGGTCGAGGTGGTCGAATCGTATCCCCGCGATCAGACGCTGCTCTTCGTGCCCGATCGTAATCTGGCCCGCTATGCGGCCGAGAAGACGGGGCGACCTTTCATCACGACGAGCCAGGTGACGGATCCCGAGGCGATCGAGCCGGGGAGCATCGTCGCGTGGGACGGCTACTGCTACGTTCACGACGATCTGGTGCTGGACGAGCTTGCCGCTGCACAGAAGAAGTACCCGGACGCGAAGGTCGTCATCCATCCGGAGGCGCGTCAGGATCTTCTCAGCAAGGCGGATTTCGTGACGTCCACCTCCCGGATGGTGCAGATCGCCGAGAGCCATGATCAGCTCATCATCGGAACGGAGCGCGGGCTGGTAGACCAACTGAAGCGGCGCTTCCCGGAGAAGACGCTCATCCCGCTGTCGGGTGCGGCCATCTGCGGGAACATGAAGATGAACACCCTCGCGAAGCTCGCATGGTCACTCGACCATCTTCAGTACGAAGTGACGCTCGACGAGGAGATCCGCACGAAGGCTGAGCGTTCATTGCGCCGGATGCTCGATCTCTCGGGCGGGTGGCGGCCTCCGAATCCGGAGGAGGATGCGCTGGAAGCGGCCGGGCTTCGACCTGGCGGATGTGGTTGTGCATGACGAATCGAGGCGGCCTTCGGGCCGCCTCGACCTTTTCCGGAGGAGAGGATGACGGATCGACTGCGCCCTGAGGTATCGGGCTTCACAGGCGGCCCATTCGCGCAGACCGGCTACGTGACGAGTTGCCCCGAAACTCGGAAGGCGCTCCTGATCGATCCAGGCGGCGGTGTGGCGGAGATGCTTGCCCATTGCCAGGAGGCCGACCTCGATTTCGTGGGAATCGCGCTGACCCACGCCCACATCGACCATGTGGATGGGCTCACCGAGGCGAAAGCCGCGACTTCGGCGCCTGTCTTCCTGCACAGGGACGACGAGTCGCTCTATCAGCAGGCACCGACGCAGGCCCAATGGTTTGGGCTCGATCTCGCGCCACTCCCACCCCTCGACGGGTACCTCGAGGAGGGGGAGACCCTGCAGTTCGGACGCTGCTCCTTCGACATCTTTCATACCCCCGGACACGCCCCCGGACATGTGATCTTCGTCACGCCCGGAATCTGCATGGTGGGGGATTGTGTCTTCTTCGGGTCGATCGGGCGGACGGACCTTCCGGGCGGCAATCTTCAGGTGCTCATGAGGTCGATCCGGGGCCGTATCCTCACGCTGCCGGACGAGACCATCCTCCATCCGGGGCATGGGCCCGCGACGACTGTCGGCCATGAGCGGGTCGCGAATCCCTTCCTCGTCTCTCAGCTCGGGGGGAGTCGCTTCGCCTGAGTCTTCGCCCCGGGGGGCGTGGGGGTCGGGACGGGATCGTCGCCGGCCGCTGGAGGCCGTGAAGATCGGCGGCCGGGGATGCGCTTCGTTGACGCTCGCCACCCCCCTGCCTACCTTCTGCCCGCCCTGTCCGCTGGACGAACTTACGGTCGCTCAAGTCAGGAAATCGTGATCCGAACAGCCAGGCTGGCCGTTTTCGCTTCGGGAGGCGGGACGAATCTCCAGTCGCTCCTGGATAGCTTCAACGGGACGGCGCTTCGCGCGGCGAGGGTCGAGCTCGTTGTCGGTGGACGGTCTGGAATCGGCGCGCTGGATCGAGCGGCTGTCGCCGGCGTTCCTTCGGTCGTCGTCGATCCGCGCGGCCGTCCGGAGGATGAGGTAGCCGCCGAGATGCTGTCCGAGCTCGAGGCGCACGGCATCGACATCGTCGTGCTCGCCGGGTACATCCGGCTCGTCCCCCTTCGCGTGGTGGAGCGATTCGAAGGGCGGATGCTCAACATCCATCCGGCGCTGCTTCCGGCGTTCGGCGGGAGCGGCATGTATGGGGAGCGGGTTCATCGTGCCGTTATCGAGGCGGGCTCGCGGGTCTCCGGCGCGACCGTCCATCTGGTTGGCGCCCGCTATGACGAGGGTCCGATCGTGGCGCAATGGCCCGTTCCAGTGCTGCCGGGTGACACGCCCGACACTCTCGCGAAGCGGGTTCTGAGGGCGGAGCACAAGCTTCTGCCCGCCGCCGTCGAGCAACTCGCACAGTCGCTTTTCGGCGGCGTTCCGGACTCGCGCGAGGCCAATGGTCCGTCCGGGGCCACTGATTATGTATTCGAGCTCCGCGAGGGGGACTTACCCTCCGAAGCTTCACTTCTGCAATTGAACAGGAAGAAGGATTCGTAGATGCCACGAGCGCTGCTCAGCGTTTCCGACAAGACCGGTCTGATCGAGTTCGGTCGAGGCCTGGAGCGTCGGGGCTGGACCCTTTTGTCCACCGGCGGCACGGCCCACGCCCTTCGGGAAGCGGGGATCGCCGTCCGTGAGGTGTCGGAGCTGACCGGCCATCCGGAGATCATGGATGGGCGGGTCAAGACGTTGCACCCGGCTGTGCATGCCGGACTTCTCGGCAGAGCGGGCCATCCGGGTGACGAGGCCGAGATGAGTGAACTCGGCTACGAGACGATCGACCTGATCGCCGTGAATCTGTATCCCTTCCAGGAGACGATCGCGCGCCCGGGCGTCACCGTCGAAGAGGCGATCGAACAGATCGATATCGGCGGTCCCTCGATGCTGCGATCGGCCGCGAAGAACCACGACCGGGTATGGGTCGTTTCGGAGCCCGCTGACTACACCCGGGTGCTCGTCGCGCTCGATGCTTCGGATGAGAAGGTCGGACGGCATCTGAGGAGAGAGCTGGCTGCCCGAGTCTTTGCACGCTCATCGAGGTATGACGCTGCCATCTCCGCCTTCCTGAAGGATAACGCCTGGCCGGAGCACGAGGGGGCCGCGGCTGCTTCGTCATCTTCCGAAGGAGCCGGTTCGGAATCGACCTCCATTCCTGAGACGCTCGATCTGAAGCTGAAGAAGAGCCAGAGCCTGCGCTACGGCGAGAACCCGGGGCAGGCGGCGGGTTTCTACCAGGATGAGGGGAGCGTCAGCACGAACGGGCTGCGGCAGCTCCAGGGGAAGGAGCTTTCGTACAACAATCTTCTGGATGTCGATGGTGCACTCCTCGCCCTGCGTCCGTGGGACGGGGATCGCGAGGTCGCCTGCGCCATCATCAAACACACGACCCCATGCGGTCTCGCGGTCGGAGCGACAGCGGAGGAGGCGTATCGCAAGGCGCTTTCGACTGACGCGAAGAGTGCGTTCGGTTCGGTCGTCGCGTTCAGCGGTCCTGTCACCGTGGAAGCCGCGCGTGAGCTGCAGGGGAACTTCGTGGAGGCGATCGTCGCGCCGGAGTTCAGCCCCGAGGCGCTCGAGCTTCTCGCAGCGAAGAAGAATCTGCGGCTGTTGCTGACCCCGCCCGCCGACGCAAGCGATAACCTCGATGTACGTCGGGTCCGTGGTGGATACCTGGTCCAGGAGCGGCTGCAGGTCGAGCTCGATGAGAGCGGATGGCAGATCATCACCGAGCGCAAGCCGACCGAGCTCGAGATGAACGATCTCCGCTTTGCCTGGCGCGCCATCGCGCCGGTGAAGTCGAATGCCATCCTCATTGCTCGGGATGGGATGACGATCGGAATCGGCGCAGGTCAGATGAGCCGCGTGGACTCCGCGCAGATCGCTGTCATGAAGGCGAAGGAGAACGGGCATCAGCTGGACGGCTCGGCTCTCGCATCCGATGCCTTCTTCCCATTTCGTGATGGCGTGGATGCTGCTGCAGCGGCCGGTGTCCGGGCAATCATTCAGCCTGGCGGCTCCGTTCGCGACGAGGAAGTCATCGCGGCCGCCAACGAGCATGGGATTGCGATGATCTTTACCGGGCAGCGGCTGTTCCGACACTGAGATAGCGCCGGCCGGGGCCTCAGTGCCTGTCGTTGTTCGATCTTCTGCGGGCGGTTCCGTGTGCTGGCGGAAGGGCAGGAGGGAGCTTCGGTCAGAGGAGAATCGGTGATTTGAGGCGGCGATTTCGATTGACGTCACTGTTGCCGGCAACCTATGTTATTGCCGCCTTTTCGGCGGTGCAGGTGCGGGAAACGATCACTCGAATCGCGATTCGGGTGGAGTGCTCCCGCAGGGCGTCGTGAAGCGGACTTTCAGAGAATGTTCGGTTCGAAGGTTATCGAGTCAGGAAGACCCCCGGAGCGGAATCACGACCGTGGGGGCGACAGACCGTATGGTCCAACACTATCTCCGGAGGTTGTAAGATGAGATTCAGTCGTGGAGCAATGTGCGCCATGATAGCTGCGCTTGCACTTGGTGGGTGTGCGAGTGCAACCGCAGGCAGCGGCGGGGGTGGCGGCGCCGCTCGCGTATCGCCGACGGGGCGCACGTACGAGCCGGGCACACCCCCTCGGGAGAATGCCCAGTCGCGTGCCGCGACGCTGGCACTGGCGACCAGCCGCTATGACGAGGCACTCGCTGCCGCGCAGGCTGGTCTGGCTGCGGATTCGGCCAACCCCATCTTCTACTATCTGACGGGTGAGGCGGCGGCCGGGCTGGGCCAGTTCGAGCTTGCAGATTCGATGTGGACGATCGCTCAGCGGATGTACCCGGCGTACGAGCTGGACATCGAGCCGAGCCGCGAAAATGCCTGGGTAACGGAGTTCAACCGCGGCATCGCCGGCTTCAACAGCGGCGATCTGGCAGAGGCCGCGGACGCCTGGACGTCTGCGCACAAGCTGTACAAGCTTCGTCCGAACGCCGTTCAGAATCTTGGCGTGGTGCTCACGCAGCTCGAGCAGTATGAAGAAGCGATTCAGGCGTACGAGGAGGGCATCGCGAATCTGGACATCGAGCCCGCTACGCGTGCAATCGAGCCGGAGGAGGTCGCCGAGCGTGAGGAGGCCCGCGAGGTCATGCAGAGCAACCTCGTGATGCTGCTCCTCCACACGGAGGCGTGGGCGCAGGCGGAGTCGCTCCTTCGCGATATCGTTGCCGCCGATCCGGAGAATGTCGAGGCGCAGGCGAATCTGGCCGCTGCGCTGAGTGGCCAGGGCCGGGAGGATGAGGCGACGCAGATGTACAGCCGCCTGCTCACAATGCCGAACCTGGGCCCGGTACAGCTCTTCAATATCGGCGTCTCGCTGTTCAATGCCGGCCAGTCGCTCCAGGCGGGTCAGGCGTTCGGGCGGGTCGCGGAGCTCAATCCGAATCATCGGGACGCGTGGTACAACCAGGCGAACGCGCTGTACGACGCTGAGGCGTGGTCGGAACTCGTAGCCGTCGGTCCGCGGCACCGACAGGTCGAGCCGCTCAGCCAGACCGCGGGGCTGATTCAGGCTCGCGCGCATCGTGAGCTTGGCCAGGACGACGAGGCCCTCGAGGTTCTTACCCAAGTCGAGGCGATGCCTGTCTGGATCGAGGATATGCAGATCAGCGGGACCGGTGCCGGGACGATGGTCAGCGGACGCGTTGAGGGGAACGCCGCCGCCGCCGGAACGCCGATCACCCTGCGCTTCACCTTCTACAACGATGGTGGCCAGCAGGTGGCGTCGCAGTCGGTTACGATCAACGCCCCGGCGCGGGAGCAGAGCACGAATTTCGAAGTGCAGATCGATCAGCCTGCGTCGGCTTACAAGTACGAAGTCGCTTCCTGAGTCGGAGGCGCCTGCGGGTGGATGGAGGGGTGAGTCCGCGGCTGGACTCACCCCTTTTTCGCTGGGCTCGCACCGCACACTTCTTGCGACTTTCCGGCGAAGGCGAGTTCACTCACTTCCCAGCAATCGGAATCAGACGATGGCGCGTTGCCTGACTTGCGGAGCAGAGTATCCGGAGGATGTACGGGCCTGCCCGGACTGTGGCTACACCTCCACCCCGCATACCTGCGAGAGGTGCGGTGAAGAGTTCGAGGATGCCGATGCCTGTCCGGCGTGCGGCCTGGCCCGGGTGGAGATCGCGTGCGAGAAGCACCCCGCCAACAAGGCTGAGGGACGGTGTGTGATCTGCGGTCGGGCGGTCTGTGAGGAGTGCCGCCACGAGGAGAACATGGCGCTTCTCTGCGAGGATCATGCGGAGCTCACCGTCATCCAGGGGTGGGCGCAGATCTATACCACCACGAGCGAGTTCGAGGCCCAGCTCCTTCGGGACAATCTGACAGCCGAAGGGTTCGACGTCCGAATCTATTCGCAGAAGGACCGTATCTTTTCTGTGGACCTGGGCGAGCTGAGCATCGTGAGGCTGCTCGTTCCGGCATGGGACTATGACCGTGCGAGCGAGGTCATACGTACCCGTATGGATCAAAGTGGAGAAGTATCCTTTGCGTGTCCCGGCTGCGGCGAAGCGTACGAGCCGGGCGCAACCACCTGCGAGAACTGCGGCACCGTTCTCATTCCCTCTTCCGGAGTCTCGTGAAGCTACCCGTCGTCGCCGTCGTAGGCCGGCCAAATGTTGGAAAATCGACCTTCTTCAACCGGGTACTCGGCCGGCGTCTCGCCATCGTCGAGGACCTGCCGGGGGTGACCCGCGATCGAAATTTCGCGCCCGCCGAGTGGAATGGCAGGGACTTCTATATCGTGGACACCGGCGGAATGGTCGACAAGCTCGATGAGCCTATGGACCGGCTGATCCGACAGCAGGTGATCACCGCCATCGAGGAGGCCGACGTCGTCGTGCAGATGGTTGATGGCAAGGCAGGGCCGCATCCGCTCGATTATCACGTCGCCGAGTATCTGCGCCGTGCGAAGCGACCCGTCGTGCTTCTCGTCAACAAGGTCGACGACCTCGGCAACCCCACGTCCCTCAGTCACCATGACTTCTGGGACCTGGGCATCGGGGAACCGTACCCGGTCAGCAGTCTGAGCGGGAAGGGAAGTGGCGATGTGCTGGACGCGATCGTGGATCTGCTTCCGCCGTCCGGGCAGGGGGAGGAAGATCCGGGCCTTCGGGTCGCGGTCATCGGTGTGCCGAACGTCGGGAAGTCGAGTTTGGTCAACAAGCTGCTGGGCGAGGAGCGCGTCGTCGTCTCTGACGAGGCCGGCACCACACGGGACTCGATCGATACCGTTCTCAACTTCCATGGCCGGAAGCTCGTCTTCGTGGACACGGCGGGCCTTCGTCGACAGGCGCGGATCCATGAGAATGTCGAGTATTACAGCTCGATCCGGACCGAACGATCGGTCGAAGGCGCCGATGTCTGCCTTCTGCTGATCGATGGGACCGAACCGATCCACAACCAGGACCTGAAGATCGCGCAGAAGGCGTGGGATGCGGGCACGGGCCTCATCCTGCTCGTCAACAAGTGGGACCTTGTCGAGAAGGAGACGATGACGGCTCCGAACTTCGAAAAGGCGCTGCATGAGAAGGCGCCCTTTCTGAAGTGGGTCCCCGTGCTGTTCATCAGTGCAACCACGGGGCAGCGCGCGCAGAAGATTCTGCCGCTCATCCTGGAGGTGGAGGCCGCGCGCCAGAAGCGGATCCCGACGCACGAGGTGAACGAGGTTCTTCGCGAGCTGATGACGAAGTCCCGGCCGCCCCATTCACAGGGCCGCGCCGTGAAGGTCCAGTATGCGACGCAGGTCTCAGCCGGGCCCCCGACCTTCGTTCTCTGGTCCAACCTGCCCGACGCGATTTCGGATAGCTATCGGCGCTATCTCCATAACGGGTTCCGGGAGCGATGGGGCTTCATCGGGTCGCCGATCCGCATCAACCTGCGGCGCAAGCATGAGGAGGACGCCGCGTGATTTCTCTGCTGTGGGTGGTCGTGAGCTATCTGATCGGCTCCATCCCCAGCAGTTATATCGCCGGCCGGCTTGTCCGGAACATCGATCTGCGCCAGCATGGCAGCGGAAATCTCGGGACCACGAACACCTTCCGTGTGCTGGGCGCCCGAGTCGCTGCGCCGGTAATGGTGGCGGACATGGCCAAGGGCTTCGTGCCGGCAGCGCTCTTCGCGACGTGGGATCGCAGCGATGCGTGGGGATGGGCGCTCGCATATGGCGCTGCGGCCATCTTCGGGCATGTCTTTTCGATCTACATGAGGTTCCGGGGCGGTAAGGGCGTCGCCACTGCAACGGGAGTGTTTCTGGCGCTCTCGCCGGTCGCGATGACGCTCGCCATCGGTGCGTGGCTGGCCGTCCTTTTCGCATCGAGAATGGTTTCGCTGGCTTCCATCTGCGGCGCCGTCGTGCTGGTTCCGGCCCTTCTGCTGACCGAGAGCCGGGGCGAGGTACTTTACCTGGGTATCAGCGTGGCGCTCTTCGTCATCTTTGCGCACCGTGCCAACATCGGCCGGATCGTACGCGGCGAGGAACACCGGTTCGGCCGGTCGGGAAGCTCGACTTCAGGGAAAGGCGCGTCGGTGGGGAAATGAAGGGACATGCAGCTGTGATCGGGGCGGGGAGCTGGGGAACCGCCCTCGCCAATCTCCTGGCGAAGAAGGATATCCCGACAGTTCTGTGGTCGTATGAGCCGGAGGTCGCCGAAGCGATTCAGCGCGACCATCGCAACCCGACCTACCTTGTCGAGGCAGCGCTCGATGAACGGCTCAGAGCGACCTCGTCCCTGGAGGATGCGGTCCGCGGTGCAGGCCTCGTCGTTTCGGTGAGCCCGTCGCACACCGTTCGTACCGTGATGGCACGAGTCGCGGAGAGCCTTCCTGAAGATGCGTTGATCGTCAGCGCGTCGAAGGGAATCGAGGAGTCTACTCTCGCCACCATGGACGCCGTTCTCGAGGCCGAGCTGCCGGAGGGCGCCCCGCGGCGGATGGCGTTCCTGTCGGGACCGAGCTTCGCGAGCGAGGTCGCAAAGGAGTTCCCCACCGCCATCACCATGGCGTCGCACAACCCTGATGCAGCCGCCGCTGCACGTGACCTCTTCCAGACGGACTATTTCCGGGTCTACACCAGCGACGATGTGGCGGGCGTGGAGCTTGGCGGTGCTGTGAAGAACGTCATCGCGATTGCTTCCGGGGTCGTGGCGGGACTCGGCTATGGCCACAACACGATGGCAGCGCTCATCACGAGGGGACTTGCCGAGATGACCCGACTCGGAACCGCGCTCGGTGCGAATCCGATGACCTTCTCCGGTCTCGCCGGAATGGGTGATCTCATCCTGACGTGCACCGGCGGCCTCAGCCGGAACCGTGCTGTGGGCGTCGGTCTCGGAGAAGGACGCACCCTCGATGAGATCCTCGCCAGCTCCCATATGGTCGCCGAGGGGGTCCGAACCACCCGTTCGACCCGCGACCTGGCGCATCGAACGGGTGTCGAGATGCCTATCGTGGAGGAGGTGTACGCGATGCTTTTCGAAGGCCGCCCTGCCCCCGACGCGGTGGGCAACCTTATGTTGCGTGAGCCGCGGGCCGAGCTTGAATAGCATGGAGGAAGGGTCACCCGGCGCCGGACCCCGTTCAGAGGGGGATGGGGCGGAGTCCACCGTGGAAAGCAGGGAGCCGGAGAAAAGGCCGGAATCCGCACCCGCGGAGGAGGGCCGCTCCCGCTTTCGTCGCCCGCGGAAACGGACCTACTACTCGATCGGCGAGGTCTGCTCGATGATCGGGGTGAAGCCGCACGTCCTGCGCTACTGGGAGAGCCAGTTCGACGAGCTGAAGCCGAACAAGAACCGGTCGGGAAACCGGGTCTACCAGAGTGGCGAGATCGAGCTCATCGCGCTCATCCACAAGCTCGTCCATGAGGAGCGCTACACCGTCGAGGGCGCGAAGAAGCGGTTGGGCGAGCTCCAGGAAGCCGATTCGACGCAGGAGGAATCGGCCGAGGCGCTGCAGGTCGTCTTCCTCAGGTCGCTGACGAATGAGCTGCAGGAGATCCACGAGATGCTGGACCCCGAGGTCTAGGACCCGGGTTGCGCGGGGGCTGGAGAACGAACGGCGGAAGGCTTATCCGATGCGCGCTGTCATCTCGTCCTGCCTGAACGACAACGAGTACTGATTTACCTCCGAGATATGCTGCTACTCTGCACGAACGATGACGGATACCTGGCCACCGGGCTCAACACGCTGGCCTCCGCAGCCTCCGCACTGGGTAAGGTGGAGATCGTGGCGCCTGACAGGGAGCAGAGTGCGTGCAGCCATTCGCTGACGATGCACCACCCCCTGCGCGTCCATCTCAGTTCCAACGGGATGCGGCATGTGGATGGAACCACGACTGACTGCGTCGCGCTTGCCGTCGGGGCGCTGCTGAACGAACGGCCCGATGTCGTGCTTTCAGGGGTCAACCATGGCGCGAACATGGGCGAGGATGTGCTGTACTCGGGTACCGTTGCAGGTGCGATGGAAGCCACCATTCTGGGGATCCCCGCGATCGCCTTCTCCTATACCGGCCGTGATCCCCAGGCGATTCCAGCGTTCGAGCCCCTGCTGAGCCGGCTGATCGAGAAGCTCGTCCTTCGGGACGACTTTCCGAAGGAGACTCTTCTCAACGTGAATCTTCCGGCCATCGATCCGTCCGAGGTTCAGGGTGTGAAGGTCACCCATCTCGGTCGGCGGGTCTACTCCGATTCGCTGACGCGCGCGACGGACCCGAGCGGTCGCGAGTATTTCTGGATCGGCGGCGGTGGTGTGGAGTGGGCCGCGGAGGAGGGTACGGACTTCGACGCTGTGAACGATGGCTACATCTCTGTGACACCTCTCCATCTCGACCTCACCAACTATCGGCTCCTCGCCGACGTGAAAAGCTGGGACGTCACGCTGTGAATGACCGGTACGTCGCGCAGCGGCGGGCGCTGATCGAGCGGATGCAGGAGAAGGGGATCCGGAAGCTGGAGATTCTCCGCGCGTTCGACACCATACCACGGCACATGTTCGTGCCGGAGTCGGTCGCGCACAGGGCCTACGAGGACGCGCCGGTCCCGATTGGATTCGGGCAGACTGCATCCCAACCGTCGCTCCAGGCGCTCTACATGGATCTTCTAGAGCTGCGGCCGGAGGACAGGGTCCTCGAAATCGGAACCGGGTCCGGTCATCAGACCGCCATCCTCGCGCAGCTCGTCCGGAATGTCTATTCGATCGAGCGGCTGCGGGAGCTTTCCGTGCGGGCGCGAGACGTCCTCGATCGGATGCGTATCTCGAATGTGGCGCTGCTGGTAGGCGATGGTACCATCGGGTGGAGCCGGTACGCTCCCTACGACGCCATTCTCGTGGCCGCCGCCGCGCCCGAGGTTCCGGAGCCACTGATGCGGCAGCTTGCCATCGGTGGTCGGATGCTGGTTCCGGTCGGCACGAGGGAGACGCAGCGGCTCGTTCTCGTGACCCGTACGGAAGATGGATTCGAGGAGCACGAGGTCGCCGACGTCACCTTCGTCCCCCTGCTCGGACGGTTCGGGTGGGACGAGGGTGGAGGCCTTCCCGGCTGATGCGATACGATGGCAGGACACGCGGCCGCGCTCCGGGAAAAACGGTACGCCCAAGTACGCCGGATGGTCTACGTGCTGTCCAGAGTCGGGGCGGCTTCCGAACGCTGCTGCAGCAGGAGATATGAGATGATCACCCCAGGTGAGATGTCAGAGAATGACGGCCCTCCGCCCCGGAAGCCGTCGCTGGTGCGTCCTTTCGTCCCGACGGGTCGGCAGGGGGCAGAGGAGAGAACTCGAAGCGAGGCGGAGAAGCCCGTGCTTCGGCCTTTCCGCGCGGGAGGAGGCTCCGCCGCTGCCGTCGGGGATGCGATTGCTGCCGGGCGGACTGACGACACTCGGGACGCGCTTGCGTGGGAGCCGATCGCGGCCGAGGAAGCGATCGGTTCCGGGGACGAGCCCCAAGGGGACATCGATTCCGCTCCGCATGTGACCCCGGATGCGGCGGCAGAGGCCGTGGGCGATGCTGCAGCGGTTTCTTCCGAGGCAGTGGCCGGCGGGGAAGAGCCGAGCAGCGCGGTCATCGAGGCGCTGGCCGACTCCGTCAAGTTCGTCGACTTTGCGGAGGTCAGCGGTGACTCGGCCGCCTGGGAGATCCCGGACGAAACATCGCCGCAGCCGCTGGATGCCGTAGATGCCGTTGATGCCGTTGAGCCGGCGGACATCGGGGCCGAAAGGGTAGCGTCCACCGAGGAGCTCGTCATCGCTGAGACGCTCGAGTCGATCGCTGCGGCGGTCCGAATGGGTCGGGTGCAGGAGCTGCTTGCCGCCAATCCGCGCGACACGCTGACCGCCTTCATTGCGGGGTATGTCAGCGCGAGCGTGTCGCCCGAGGGATAGCGTCGACAGCGGCAGGGCGGTCGAAACGTCGGGGTCCGGACACTGAGTCCGTCTTCGTGAGGCTGTCCCTGCCTTCCTGCCGGTGCGACGTGTGTTGCGACGGTTCGGTTCGGTCACGTCCCCTCAGGTTGACCCTCGCTTTTGCGACCGTTAGTTTTTCCCGTTTCTTCCGGCATTCGCCGGTTGGCGCCCTCGTAGCTCAGGTGGATAGAGCGACGGATTCCTAATCCGTAGGCCACAGGTTCAAGTCCTGTCGAGGGCATGGGGCCGGCCTTCCAGCATGGAAGGCATTTTTTCATTCCGAACGAATCACAAATGGTCGCGCAATCGATCGCCAGCCGGTCGAGACGGCCGCAGGTGGAGCCGGACGACGAGCTCATGGGGCGTGCCCTCGAGGCAGCGGCCTGGATGCGGAAGAACGTGATCGCCATCGCCGCCGTGCTGACCGTGGTCGCGGTGCTGCTCGGTGCGTTCTTCTGGTACCGGGCCGACCGCGAGCGTCGCGAGGAGGACGCGGCAATCGCGTATCTGCCGGTCGAGCAGGCTGTGCTGAGCGGTGATGCCGCGCTCGCAGCGCGCGAGTTGGACCTGTACATCCAGCGGCACGACGGGACGATGCACGCGGCCGAGGCGCGCCTGCTGCTGGCGGAGGTCCATCTGCGGGAGGGGCGTTCGGCGGAGGCTCTGGCTGCACTCGCTGATCTTGGGGACGACCTTCGGGCGCCGCTCGGGCCCCAGGCTGCGATGCTCGTCGGGGCCGCGCACGAGGCGGCGGGTCAGAACGCCGAAGCCGTCGCCGTCTATCTGAGAGTCGGAGATTCGGCGCCGAACAGCTTCCGGCGCGAGGAAGGGCTGGCCGCGGCTGCGCGACTTCGGGAGCAGACAGGCGACCTGCCGGGGGCCGCCGAAGTCTATGCGCGGCTCGTCGAAGCGGTCGAGAACCCGACGCTCTCGTCGATGTATGAGATGCGGCTCGCCGAGGTGGAGGCTCGCATCGCGATGCCGCAACCCGTTTCACCCGAGGCAGGCGCCGCTCCGAGCGCTGCCGATGAAGCCCCCGCGCCGGCGGACTCGACGCCGTAATGCGCATGCCGCACAGCGCTCCCCGGTCTTCGGGCCGGGTAGCGCCGCGCGGGATCGCCCCCGGGTCGGCGGCGGGGCACCGACCCCACCCATCTGCTGATCCGCACTCCCTCATGAACCGCCCAGCATGACGATAGCCGCCGCCATCGTAGAGATCGGATATCACTTCATCGATCCCGTGGCTCTTCCTCTGCCCGGCCCTGTCGATGTCCGCTGGTATGGTCTCGGCTACGTCTTCGCGTTCACGGTCGGCTACTACCTGCTGCGCTACTTCAGCAGAATCGGCTTTCTGAAGCTCGATTACGAAGCGATCAGCGACCTGCTCTTCGGCCTCATCCTCGGGACGATACTCGGGGCTCGGATCGGTTACATCCTCTTCTACGACTTCGCCTCGTTCAGCGCGAACCCTACGCGGATCTTCCGTATCTGGGAGGGGGGGCTGTCCTTCCATGGGGGGCTGGCAGGGGTGATCCTGGCCTCGGCGTACTACGTCCGGAAGTTCAAGATCAACCTCATACACCTTCTCGACTCGCTCGCCCTCGTGGTTCCCTTCGGCATCTTTGCCATCAGGATCACGAACTTCATCAATGGGGAGCTGTTCGGACGGGTGACGACGTCGGATGTCCCATGGGCGGTTCGCTTTCCGACAGATCCGGTGGCAGTGCAGTTGATGGGCATCGATCGGGTGTACGGCATCCGCGAGCGGGAGCAGGCGATTCTGAATGCGCATGAATCCGGGGTCTGGGCATCGATCCGGGACCAGGTGCCTCTGCGGCATCCATCGCAGATCTATGAGTCGCTCACCGAAGGACTGCTGCTCGGGCTGATCCTCTGGACGATCTTCCTCATCGCGCGCCGTCGCGGCGTCCGGCTCCCCACCGGGCTGCTCGCAGGAATCTTCCTGGCGGGGTACGGCATCTTCAGGTCGATCGTGGAACTCTTCCGCCAGCCTGACGCGCAGTTCCGTGACCCGAACGATCCGCTCGGGACTGTGCTCGGGCCGCTGACGATGGGGCAGACGTTGAGCCTCGTCGTTATCGCCTCGGGCATCTATCTCTTCGTGGCGGCGCTGCTGGAATGGAAGAGGCGGGGGCAGCCCACCTGACAGACGACGCCCGACCGGGTGGCGGAGCCGCTCGGAAGTTGCAGGGCAAGCCCGCATGCGGATCGTCGACGCTTCTGTCACGCATCGGCACAAAGAGAAAGGCGCCCCCGGCTGAGGAGGGCGCCTTTTCTTCTGTCTGGTGTCCTGGTGCTGGGTCGGACCCGGTCGATCAGGGATCCCGGATGAGCAGAAGAATGCTGACGTGGGGGACGATGACGTAGCTGCTCCCGTCGATTTCCACCTCCACCGAATCCCGTCGCATGAAGAGCGCGAAATCCCCCTTCTTCGCCTGTAGCGGAACGTAGCGGAGCTCCGATTTCTGCCCGCTGAGCCAGGGTTCGCCCTCCGTTGCGACATCCGTCGTGGGGTATCCCGGCCCGACGTTGACGATATAACCTCCGGAGACCGTCTCCTTTGACGCGACCCCCTGGGGCAGATAGAGCCCGGAGGGCGTCTTTGATGCCTCCTCCTCCGGCTTGATGAGGACCTTATCTCCGACGACGATTACCTGTCGAGTCATTTGCCATGATTTCTGCTGTCATTACCGCCGAGCGAGGAACGTGAGACAATATGCGGGATCGCCGAAGCGTCGGCCACCATCGGGCGGGGACTTCTGCTTTCGGGCCCTTCGCGCGGACGATATGTTTGATGGGCTGTGCCCCCTTCCAGCCTCGCAATTATGGAGAGAGAAATGGCCGATAGCTTCGGGACTCGAGCGCTTCTGAATGTTGGCGATCGGGAATACGAGATTTTCCGCCTCAACGCGATTCCTGGCGTCGATACATCCCGGCTTCCGTACTCGCTGCGCATCCTTCTCGAGAATCTGCTGAGGACGGAGGACGGGGTCAGCGTGACGCGGGACGATATTCTCGCGCTGGCGAACTGGCGGCCGGGGCAGGGGTCCGACAAGGAGATCGCCTTCACCCCTGGCCGGGTGCTGCTTCAGGATTTCACCGGGATCCCTGCGATCGTTGACCTCGCGGCCATGCGCGACGCGATGCGTGTGCTCGGCGGCGATCCGAAGAAGATCAACCCCCTTCAGCCGGTTGAGCTCGTCATCGACCACTCCGTGCAGGTCGACGCTTTCGGATCGAGCGATGCATTCCGCATCAATGAGGAGCTCGATTACGAGCGGAACCTCGAGCGGTACACCTTCCTGAAGTGGGGGCAGCAGGCGTTCGCGAACTTCCGGGTGGTGCCGCCGAACACCGGCATCGTGCACCAGGTGAATCTGGAGTATCTGGCGAGGGTCGTCTTCAGCACGGATGAGAGCGGGAAGACGGATGGTCCGCCGCAGGCGTATCCGGACACCGTGGTGGGGACCGACTCGCACACCCCGATGGTGAATGGCCTGGGGGTGCTCGGATGGGGCGTCGGCGGGATCGAGGCCGAGGCTGCGATGCTGGGCCAGCCCGTTTCGATGCTCATCCCCGAGGTGATCGGCTTCAGGCTGCATGGCGAGCTTCCCGAGGGGACGACCGCTACCGACCTCGTGCTTACCGTCACCGAAAAGCTTCGTCAGAAGGGCGTCGTCGGAAAGTTCGTGGAGTTCTACGGCCCCGGCATCGCCAGCCTGGCCCTGGCGGACCGCGCGACGATCGGAAACATGTCGCCCGAGTATGGCGCGACGTGCGCGATCTTCCCGGTCGACAAGGTCACATTGGACTATCTCCGCTTCACCGGCCGTTCCGAGGAGCGGGTGGCGCTCGTTGAGGCGTACATGAAGGAGCAGGGGCTCTTCCATGACGCGAGCTCCCCGGAGCCGCTCTTCAACGATACCCTCGAGCTCGATCTGGGAACGGTTGAGCCGAGTATCGCCGGGCCGCGCCGGCCGCAGGACCGGATCCGGCTTTCCGAGGCGAAGGCCGGCTTCCGCCAGGCGCTGCCGGCGCTTCTGCCGGCGGGCACGGCCGTCGAAGCGAAGGGATCTGCCGAGGCGGATGGCTCGACGGTGGGCGTCTGGGGAGAAGGCTCGCCGGAGTCGCCCGCAGCGCAGTCCGTGATCTTCGATGATGTCGCGCACGAGCTGACGCATGGCTCCGTCGTCATCGCCGCGATCACGAGCTGCACCAACACCTCGAACCCGTCCGTCATGATGGCTGCCGGGCTGCTGGCGCGGAAGGCGGTCGAGAAGGGGCTCATCCGCCAGCCATGGGTGAAGACATCGCTGGCTCCCGGCTCCAAGGTGGTGACCGAGTACTACGAGAAGTCGGGGCTTCTCCCCTACCTCGAGCAGCTCGGCTTCAACGTCGTCGGCTACGGATGCACGACGTGCATCGGTAACTCGGGGCCGCTGCCGGCGCAGGTGTCGGAGGCGATTTCGGAGGGTGATCTGGTCGTCGCATCGGTGCTTTCGGGCAACCGGAACTTCGAGGGTCGAATCAATTCGGAGGTCCGCGCGAACTACCTGATGTCTCCGCCCCTGGTGGTCGCCTACTCACTGATCGGTCGTATGGATTGGGATCCGTACAACGAGCCGATCGGGACGGACAGGGAGGGTCGGTCGGTCTTCCTGAAGGATATCTGGCCGACGCAGGCGGAGATCCAGGAGGCCGTTCAGGCAGCGATCGCCTCGGAGATGTATGAGCGGAGCTATGGCGCCGCGTTCGCCGGCGACGAACGCTGGCAGGCGCTCGCTGCGCCGGAGGGAGATCTGTTCGACTGGAAGGACGACTCCACCTATGTGCGTCAGGCCCCATATTTCGACAACATGCCGCGGCGCGCACCCGAGGGGGTGGAGGATATCACGGGCGCACGGGTCATCGCCCTGCTGGGTGACAGCATCACGACCGACCACATCTCCCCGGCC